>JBDGYE010000124.1:0-5176 GCA_039584255.1 Gemmatimonadota bacterium | reverse complement strand
GGGACCACGGATCGCGCGGCCGCCTGCGCAGAGGTGAAATGCTTCCCAGGACGGATCATCGCTCGGGGGATTGGGGCCGCGGCACGGCAGAGGGGAGCGGAGGGCCGATATCCAAGGACCCGACCCGGCACATGGGTTGGCCTGGTCGGCGCTGCTTGCCCAGTTTCACACCATGCCGGCCGCAACGCGTCCGGCGTGTCCGCCGCCCTGCCGTTGGGCCGGGGCGCGCAAGCGAATCCGGCCGGGAAACCGGCCGGATTTTGATTGCGAGGGGCACTGCGATGGGCTAGATTAGGGCTCACGAGAAGAGAGACTTGGAGCGATTGGTGTCGCTCCGGGAGAAGAGAGAGACCGTATGGACAAGTCGATGAGTTGTGGCGCTGTGTGCGCGCTGGCGGTCAGCGCGTGCGCCTCAGCGGAGATCATCGGTCCCTGGGACGTCCAGGAGGCCCCGATCGCCGCCATGCTCATCCCCCCTGGAGGGGGACCGGATTGGGGTTGGCTCAATATCGTCGACGAGCCGGTCGACGTGAACGAGGCGTTCAGCGATTTCTCCATCATTGCCGACGGCTACGCCAGCGCCGATGAAGGCACCGTCGTCAAGATCACGCTGTCGGTGAGCGGCGTACCCAACCTGCCGGGATTCGACCTCGTGTTGTTCGAAGCACGGTACGGCGCGGGTGAATATGCGATCTCGACGACCCCTGATTTCGCCGTCGAGGTGCAGCTGCTCCAAACCGATTTCGATGACACCGGCGTGGACCGCGTGTACTTCTACGAGCACGGTCTCTTTCCCACTCTGGCCGACGTGTGGGCGGCTCCTATCGATCTCTCCGGCCTCGACATCGGCGACGAAGAGCTGGTCACGACGCTGTATTTCCGCACGACGAACGACCAGGCGGACCCGCTGGGCGTCGGGATCCTACCGGCGCCGATGTCGATCCTGGTGATGGGTGTTGGCGCAGCGACGTTGTTCCGGACCCGCCCGCGCCGCAGAAACCGGTGAGCTCACCCCCACGGGCCGGACAGGGCTGCCGGCGGGTCGGCCAGTGACTGGAAACGCATGAGACGAGCCGCGTTGCGGTTGCGGTAGCTCAGCAACGGCATGACACCGCAGCCCAGGATCGTCGCGCCCGCCCGCTCGCTCAGCAGGATCTCGGCGCACGGCTTCATCTTTGACTCGCCCGCGTCCTTGTAGGTGTGCGCCGGCAGGTCATCGATATCCAGGAGATCGCCCGGCTCCATGGACCAGCCCCGATCCTGGAATGCGGCGGCCACGAGCATTGCGCAGCCGAGCGCGGGGTTGCCCCACAGGTACGCCTCGTGGTCGTGCCACGGCGAAAGCTCCTCGAAGTCGAACCGCTCGACCGCCTCGGTCTGGCTGCCATAGGGCAGGCGCAACAGCAGGCGAGGCAGGGCCAGCCCGATCCATGGCGCCGCCGGGCACCGCCGCAACGCCTGCCAACGCCGGTCGGCGTCGGCATCGCGCTGCTTCCAGTCGTTCGGGTCGGGCGTGTCCACCAGAGAGCGACAGCCCAGGACGCGCGGATCGGCCGCGGCCACGAAGGGCCCGCCCGCCCGGGAGGCGATCGCCCCCAGGGCTGCCAGAAGCGCCACGTCGTGCTCGTCTGCCCCGAAGGTGTAGAGGCCGATCAGCAGAGACCACGGCTCGCTGCCCGGCGTCCCCACGCTCTGTTCCACGAGCAGCCGGTCGAGGCCCGAGCCTTGTCCATCGTCGCCGGCGGAAGCGAGGTCCGCGGCCAACTCCTGCTTCGTCACGTCCAGGAGATGGACCGTCAGCGCCTCGCCGGTCTCGACCCCGGTGATCAGCCAGTTGACCCCGCGCCACGCCGACTCCAGCGCCTGGAATGCTGGATGGTGGAGCACCGACCGCATCTGCTCGCCCGTCGCCTCATCGATCGATGCCACGAACTGCTCCTGCTGCGGGTCGGCCTCCGGCGTGATGTGGGGTTCGACGATCCGCTTGATGAGCTCCGCGACCCCGGCCCGCTGCGCCGCGTGCTGCGCCGCCGCCTCTCCCCGCGCTTGAGACGACTCTCCGGCCGGGCCACCCAGGAGCCGCTCAAACGTCGATGCACCGGCGTCTTCCCGCGGCGCCTCGGCAGGATCCGCCGCTGCTGCGCCGGGAGCCGGCGCCGGGGGCGCCGGGGGCACCTCGCGCCTCAGCTCCGCCGCCGCCTCCGCAAAGGTCGCCGGGTCCGACAGGCGCCCGCGCATGTTCCGGAGTGCCCGAAACACGTCGAGCCTCTCGTACAGCGCGTCGGGGTGAAAGTCGTCCAGTCCGTTCAGCTCGATCGAGACCCGCGCCCCGCCCGGCCCGCCGATCGGTAGTTCCAGCCGGGGCGTCAGGCGATTCATCACGTCCTCGAAGTTGTCGACGTCCACGGACACGGTGGGGCGCTGGGCCAGGGCGGCGCCCGCTTCGGTCACGCCGCGGTCGCCCCGCCCGCTGAAGTCGCCCATGACCAGGATCCGCATGGGCGTTTCTTCGCCGCGGGGGGTGGAACGCGCCGCCTGCGGTCGGCTGAACCGGTAATCGAACTCCATCCGTCCCGACATGACCCACCTCCCGTTGGGTTTGACCTTCGCATTCTAATGATCGAACGGCACAGAGGCTGGTCCGGACGAGCGGCCTGCTTTAGAATGGCCGCGAATTGAATCCTCCTGGCCGGCCGTCGGCCCTGCCGGGCAAAGGTGTGAACGGTGGGCAACTGTCGAGTGCAGAATCCGATGAGCGGCTGCATCGGCGAACCGCGGGGCGCCAAGGGCCTTTCCGCGGACGAGCAGAGCGCGTCATCCGCTCGGGGTCCGGCGGCCGAAAGCTCGGAGCAGCAACTCGGCGACCTCTGGCTCCGCGTCGAAGACTCGGCGAACAGGCTTCGTCTCACGAGGCAGCGAATGGAGCTCGTGATCATCTCGGCGATTCGAAAGCAGACGGTCGAGCAACTCAAGGAGGGGGGCATACGAGTGGGAGAGCTGACGCCTCAACAGCAGAGGGATCTCAGCAAGCCCTCCGACGTTCTCCACCGCGACAGCGGTGTCTCACCGCTCGCCCACGCGGCGTCGGAACACGTCTCACCCGAATTGAGAAGTGAGCACTCCAGGAACCTTGATCGTTTTCTTGCCGCTGTCGATGAATACGTGGCCGCCCGCGCGAGGGTCGCGGAGCAGGGCGGGGAAGTGGTTCTGGCTCACAAGTCATATCTCAGCGAGACCGCTGACTGGATCGGCGCGCTCACGGACGAAATCACACGCCTCAGCGGGGAAGGTCTCGACACGGAATCATTCCGTGTCTTCGACAAGGCGGTCGAGTGGTTGGAGGCAGGATGCCGGGAGGCGTACCGGCAATTCGAGCTGGCGTGGAAGGAGTGGGACGCCGACCGCGATTCAGCCGCCAAGAAGGAGCGTCTTGCCGAGAACACGGCGCTGCTGGACGCATGTCTCTCGGAGCTCGACACCGTGAGCCGGAACAGCCCGGTGCATCTCGAGATCGGCGAGAAGATGTACGACCTGCAAGCAAAGGCCGCGGCGAAGCAGCCCTGAGCGTGCTGTGGCTCCAAACCCTCTCCCGAACCCCGTCGTCTCCGCGGGGGCTGGCCCGTGACACTGCGGGCCAGGCCGCGATTAGGTTCTGTCTGACGGATCCGCCTGGCGTCGACCGGCTGGGTGCCACGCACAGCGAGTCCACCGCAGGCGGACGAGTCGTGCGTGCTGAGCCTCCGCGAACCCCGGGCCGTCCGTACCGCCACACGCACGACTCGCTGCGCTCGCTGTGCGTGGCACCAGGCCTGCTCGCTCGTCTTTGGCCGACGGCTTATCCGTCAGACAGAACCTAGAGGTCGAGCCGCCGAGGGTGTGGCCGACCCGTCATTTTCCTTACCCTTTCAAGGCCGGGCAGATACGTTACAATGCCTCCCGGCAGGAAAGGGGGGCTCAATCCGTGCCCCCAAGTGGGTGCCGGAGCGCGGTGGGTTGCTCAATCAGCGGTATCAGCGGACCGGTGCGCGTCAGAGCCTGCGATGTCGTAGACCCTCCTGTGGGCCTGCATCGCGGCCAGGGCGGTCGCGCCTGGACGGGTCGGCGCTTTCACGCGGTCCCAGTCGTTGGCTCCAGAGGTTCCCTGTCTAGAGGAGACAGCTATCCATGGCTCAACGCACACAGGAATACAGGGAAATTGCGGTGGGAAGCTCCCTGGGCGATGACGTACTCCTGTTCGAGTCGATGACAGCGAACGAGCGCCTGGGAAGGTTGTTTCGCTACGACCTGACGCTGCTCAGTGAGGATCCGGAGATCAACTTCGACGACGTCGTCGGACAGAACATGACACTCCGGGTCGAGCTGCCGAACGAGGAGACGCGGTACTTCAACGGCTACGTCAGCCGATTCGTGCAGACGCCGTCGGAGCTCCGCCTGGCCCGGTATCAGGCCACGCTCGTTCCCTGGCTGTGGTTCCTGACCCGCACATCAGATTGTCAGATCTTTCAGGAGATGACGGCGCCCGAGATCATCAAGCAGATCTTTCAGGACGCGGGGTTCACGGACTTCGAAGACTCGCTGTCGGGCTCGTATCGGCAGTGGGAATACTGCGTCCAGTATCGCGAAACGACCTTCAACTTCGTCAGCCGGCTCATGGAGCAGGAGGGCATCTACTACTTCTTCCGACACGAGAACGGCAAGCACTTCCTGGTGTTGGCTGACTCGATCAACGCCCACGAGCCATTCCCCGGCTACGAGCAGATCACCTATCGCCCGGATGTCCCCAAGGTCAATCTCGAATACATCTCGTCGTGGCAAGCCCAGAAGACGGTCCAGCCCGGGGCCTACGCCCACACCGATTTCGACTTCGAGTTGCCGAAGAAGGACCTTCTCGCGAGATCGGTCATCTCGCGCCAGCACGAGGCCTCCGAATTCGAGATCTTTGATTATCCCGGCGAATACAAGGAGACCGGAGACGGCGACACCTACGCCAAGGTCCGCATCGAGGAGCTCCACGCATCGCACGAGATCGTCTCTGGGCAATCGAACGCCCGCGGCATCCGCCCCGGCTACCTCTTCGAGCTGACCGATCACCCTCGCGGTGACCAGGGCCGCGAGTATCTCGTGACCGAGACGACGTACAACGTCTCCACGGACGCGTACTACTCCACCGGGAGGG
>JBDGYE010000055.1:0-17630 GCA_039584255.1 Gemmatimonadota bacterium | reverse complement strand
CTTCTGGCGTGAATTGCCGCCCATATTCCCCGAACTCGTCCCTAAGCGATCCTACCGGTTTAGAGTACATTCCTAACTGCGTCTCGTTGCAGGCTTTGACTCTAACGCCGGACAGTGGATCATAGAGTGTCACGCTGCTCTCATCCAGACCCAGCAGGACGGTCACATGTCGGCTGTCCTCCAACTTCTCAAGAAACAGCACACCACTCAGTCCAAGTTGGTAGGCGACGGAGTAGATATCTTCCAGAGAGAATGGACTACACGCATCCCGGCCAGCGATGTTCCTTGCGGTTCGAATGAAAGCTTGCAGGGGAGACGTAGTCATGGCAACGCGCTGGAGACCCTCGAATCTGAGTCGGCGTGACATCGGATCCCTAGTCCTCTCGCCTCTGCTCTCGCGACGGCTAACTCATAATCGACGACCGAACACCTCGAACAAGAGCGAGGAGGGCTCAACCTAATGTGCACAACGAGGAGTGGCGATCAGACCAACACCCGGCATTGGCGATGCCTCATGTCGGGACTGGTTATGTACGGCGGGGCGCAGCCTAAAGATAGGTGGATAGCGGGATGATTAACAGGCGCGGCCAGGCCCTGTCCCCCCCTACCCTCCGTGCCCCGAACTTCGACTCAGGAGTCGCGACCGCGACCAGTGCCGGATCTCGACACCTGATCGGCGCTCTGAGGCGCTCGACCAGACCACCCCCAGAGTGTCGTCCGGCCATGCGCTTTCGTCTGACGAGTTCGGAATCCCGTACCACTCGTCGAATCCCTGGTCGGTTGGAAACCGCCCTTCCGTATGCCCCAGATGCCACTTGCCGAACATGCCCGTGGCGTAGCCCTCATCGGAGAACATCTCCGCCAGCGTATACTCCCATTGAGTGAGGCCGTATACCGGCGTCTCGATGGGGATCGAGGCGTTTCCCGTTCGGATCGCGTACCGACCAGTCAGAATCGCAGCCCGGCTCGGAGTGCACTGCGCCTCTACGTTGAAGTTGAGCAGACGCATGCCTTCGCTGGCCAATCGATCGATTCGAGGTGTCGGGGCACCACGGATGATCCCGCCTCCGTACACGCCGAGCTCGCCCCACCCGAAGTTGTCCATGAACACCAGCACGACGTTGGGCTGCGTGTCTTGAGCAATCGTCGCAGGCGGGATCAGGCAGAGAAGGGCTGCAGCCGCAAGAAGTGACTTACTCATCAGTGTCTCCCGATGAAAAGAAACCAGCCGTACGCACTATCGAGATACCGAGCATATTTGAGCTTGGAGAGCCCTGCTACTGACGCCGGCGGAGAGCACGCCACCGGAGCGGACGCAACTGTCACAAAACTGTCCCAGCGTGAGCGCGCGTCAGCGGTCGTGAACTGGCGCAACAAGTTCCGAATCTGGCCTCAGCAAGCGCCAGCGGGCGTGGGCCGGCGGATGAAGCGTTGCTATCCAACCAGGAGGTCGTCGGTTCGAATCCGATCGGCTCCACTTCCCTAACAGCTCAAGATGTGAGGAATTCCGGCTCAGCCGGTCCCGACCGGGTCCGGGAGTTCCGGGGGCACCGGCTCAAGGGGTATCGGCGCGCGCTGGCCTGGTACGAGTTCCTGGTTCATGCGACGTAGAATCGCATGGAACCGGGGATCGTCCCGGAGGGACTCGAACTCCGGGGACCAGGCAATCCATCCCTTCCAGGCGTGCGCGGGCTCGAACTTGAGCCAGCGAAGGGCCTCGTCCCGGTTCCCGATGGCGGAGTGGAGGCCCGCCAGGCGGAGCGCCGTGTAAGGAGTAGGTGGCAACGCCTCCAGATCCCGAAGGACGCGCAGGGCGTCCTCCGTGCGGCCCGCCTGCGCGTAGTAGACGCCGGCACGGTTGGCCGGGCCGGGCCTGAGTGCTGACGCCTCCTCCACGTAGGCGATGGCCTCGTCCCACCGACCCAACCGGGCGGCGCTCCCGGCCGCCACCGTCCTGATGATGTAGTTTTCGGGGTACTGCTCCAAGAGGGGTAGGGCTTCCTCCAGAGCGCGTTCGTAGTCTCCCGAGAACCAGTAGAGCGCTGGAATCCACACCGTGTGGAGAGGCGTGAGCGGATCCAGCTCTGCGGCCCGGCGGTGCTCCACGAGCGCCTCTTCGACGCGCCCGAACAAGGCCAGATACCAGGCATAGTGGTAGTGGTTCATGGCCAGGCTGGGATTCAGCTCATTGGCCCGCCGGAAAGCCCGCTCGGCGCCCGCCCAGTCCCGCTCGGAGTAGGACTTGTAGTCGGCGAGGGCCGCCCACCCCTCCGCTGAGGTCGAGTCCAGACGAATCGCTCTTTCAGCCGCCGCCCGGGCCAGCGGCCACGTGTTCGGTGGCGGGTCGGGGCTGTGACCGAGGGTCGCGTAGCAGAGCGCGAGGCCGGCGTAGGCCAGCGGATCGGCCGGGTTCCGCTCCACGGCGCGTTCGAAGTGCTCGATGGCCTGGTCCGCGTCCGTTAGCCTCCGGATGTTGTTCAGGATGTGCATGCCGCGCAGGTAGGCCTCGTAGACCTCCGGGTTCACAGGTGCTGCGTCGCCGAGGCGGACCTCGTCGGACGGCCTCAGGCTGAGCTGGATCTGGTCCGCGATGGCCCGGGCGAAGCCCCGGTATAGTGAAATGACGTTCGGCAGCACGCCGTCGAATGAGGCCGTCCAGATCTCCTGCTCGTTCTTGTCGTAGAGCCGGGTGGCGATCTCCAGACTGTCACCCTGCCGGAACACCGAGCCCTCGATCACAGCATCGACACCGAGCTCCTCGGCGATCTCGCCAAGCCCCTTCTCCGTATCGCGGTACCGGGCCATGGTGCGCCGGGCGGTCACGGACAGACCCAGACGCCCCAGCTCCACGATCAGGGCCTCGTGGACCCCGTCCGTGAGATACGCCTGCTCCGGGTCGTTCGTGAGATCGGCGAGCGGCAATACCGCCAACCGCTCGTACTCAGGGCCGCTCGATACGGTGGAGATCCACCAGCCCATCAGGCCGAGCACTACCGCGACAGACACGGCGCCCGCCACTGCTCGCGCACGTTGGATTGAGCGTCTTCTGCGCACACGCGCTACCACCGTGCCCGTCGTGAGCGCTTCCGCGAGCTCATCCGGAGTCTGGAAGCGGTCGGCCGGGTCCTTCGCCATCGCTCGCTCCACCGCTCGCTCGACATACAGCGGGATCGCCGGATCGGCGGTCCGAAGACCCGGCGGTGTGTCTGCTGCATGCTTCGCCAGAAGCGCCTGCGGCGTCGACCCTTCAAACGGCGGCCGGCCTCGGAACATCTCGTACACGACACAACCCAGTGCGTAGACATCGGTCCGGGCTTCAATATCGGACTGACCCAGAGCCTGCTCGGGACTCATGTAGGCCGGGGTCCCGATCGCAAGCCCAGTCCCCGTCATCCGGTCAGCACCGGCGGCGCTTACCGCCCGCGCGATCCCAAAATCCGCCACCACGGCCCGCCCACCGGTGAGCATGATGTTCTCCGGCTTCACATCGCGATGCACGATGCCCTGCTCGTGAGCATACGCGAGCGCTGCCGCGACATCGTCCGTCACCCGGACAGCCTCCTCCACCGGAAGTGCACCCTCGCGGTCGAGCCGCTGGCGCAACGTCTCGCCCTCCACAAAGGGCATCACGTAGTACAGGTAGCCGTCGGCCTCGCCGGAGTCGTAGAGGGGCAGGATGTGGGGATGGGTGAGCTGCGCTGCAATCTGGATCTCACGCAGGAACCGGTCGGTTCCCAGCGTAGATGCGATCTCCGGGTGGAGGACCTTTATGGCAACCCGGCGCTGGTGCTTCAGATCTTCGGCGAGGAATACGGCGGCCATGCCGCCCCGACCGATCTCCGACTCGACGGCGTAGCGGTTGGCAAGTGCTGACTTCAGTCGTTCCAGAACCTGGGACATGGCGCACTCCGGTGGGACGAGGGGCTGGCAGCAAGATACGTGACAGCGGTCGAGAGCGCCTCTCCCGCCTGTCGGCTCCACTTCTGTAAACTCATACAGTACAGCCTATCAACGCCTCAACCCCTTCCCTTCCCGAGCTAGTCAGATTCCTTCCACGTCACCAATAAGTGACCAAGCAGATCGTCTGGCCTCTGGCCGCCGTTGCCGCAAAGCATCCCTTGACAGCGCAATAATTAGGTATTATTAAGCAATCAATTGAATACTTTCACAGGAACAGAGGGCCGCTCGTATCATGACCTCAGGCCGTCGATTCAAAGACTCGATTTACGAGCAGTTCGCGCGGATCGGGAAGGCGGTTGGCAGCCCCCGCCGGCTCGAGCTGCTGGATCTTCTGTGCCAGGGTCCGCGCACTGTCGAGGTGCTGGCGAGAGCTATCGACCAGAGCGTGGCAAATACTTCCCAGCACCTTCAGGTGTTGCGACGAGCTCGAATGGTCGAGGCGGAGCGTGAGGGTGTCCTCGTTACCTACCGCCTCGCCAATGATGAGGTCGGCGAGCTCTTCCGTTCTCTGCGGTATCTGGCCGAATCACGTCTCGCCGACGTGGAGCGCGTCACCCGGGAATTCCTGGAGGAGCGTGGTTCGCTGGAGCCACTGGACTGGGACGCCCTGCTCGAACGAATGCGAGCCGGCGAGGTCATGCTGCTGGACCTCCGGCCACCGGAAGAGTATCGCGCGGCGCACATCCCCGGTGCGATCTCGGTGCCCCAGAGCGAGCTCGCCCGTCGCCTGACCGATCTGCCCCGTGACCGGGAGATCGTCGCGTACTGCCGCGGTCCGTATTGCGTGCTCGCCATCGAGGCGGTGGCGCTGCTCCGTAAGCAGGGGTTCGACGCGGTGCGCCTGAAGGAGGGCGTCCCCGATTGGCGTGCCCGTGGGCTCCCGGTCGCGATTGGCGACGAAGTCGGATCCCCAGCGAAGCACGAGAAACCGACGAAGGAGGCCAATGAAAGTCCGTGATAGGATCGTCGAGCTGTCGACTCGGCATCCAAAGAGCGTCGTGGCGGCGATGATCCTCCTCTTGCTGGCCTCAGCCAGCCTGATGCCCAGGATCTCTATCGACACGGATCCGGAGAACATGCTACCGGCCGACCAGGGAGCGCGCGTCTTTCACAACCAGGTGAAGGCCGAGTTCAGCCTGCACGACATGATCGTCGTCGGCGTGGTCAACGAAGAGGACGCGAATGGCGCGTTCAACCCCACCTCCCTGACCCGAATCCACCAGCTCACGCGTGCGATCGAGCAGATCGACGGCGTGATCCGACAGGACCTTCTGTCTCTCGCCACCGTGGATAACATCTCGCAGGGCGGCCCGGGCGTGGTCCGCTTCGAGTGGCTCATGCAGACGCCGCCGCAGACTCCGACGGCCGCGCTGGAGATCCGCGAGTCGGCGCAGCGACTCCCGATGATCGATGGGACACTGGTCAGCGAGGATGGGAAGGCGGCTGCCATCTATGTCCCGATCGCGGCGAAGAGCCAGAGCCACCGCATCGCCACCGAGATCGAGGACGTCATCGCCGGATTCGAGGGAGATGAGGAGTATTACATCACCGGACTTCCGGTGGCCGAGGACACCTTCGGCATCGAGATGTTCAAGCAGATGGGGATCACGGCGCCCCTGGCAGGCCTCATCGTCTTCCTCCTCATGTTGTTCTTCTTCCGCAGCTTCGCGCTCGTCCTGGCGCCGATGATCGTGGCGATCGTGACCGTGGTGGTCACGATGGGCCTGTTGATCGGGTCGGGCTTCACGGTCCACATCATGAGCTCGATGATTCCGATATTCCTCATGCCGATCGCCGTGGTCGACTCGGTACACATTCTGAGCGAGTTCGCCGATCGGTATCCGCAGCTGAAGAACAGAAGAGACACGATACGGGAGGTCATGCGAGGCCTCTTCACGCCGATGCTCTACACCTCCCTGACCTCGGCCGTGGGCTTCGCATCTCTCGCGCTGGCTCCGATCCCGCCGGTGCGCGTGTTCGGGATCTTCGTAGCGATCGGGATCATCGTCGCCTTCGTCCTGACGATCACTTTCATCCCGGCGTACATCGTCCTCCTGAAGGACTCCTGGATCGCCAGGCTCAAGCGCGACCGCACGGCGCCTGGAGATGGAGGACGGCTGGCTCGCATTCTCACCCGGTTCGGCCCCGTCACGGCGAGGTTCCCGAGGACGATCCTCGCGGCGACGGTCGTCTTGGTGTCCGTGAGCGTGTTCGGCATTACGCGTATCCAGATCAACGACAATCCTGTGCGCTGGTTTCGGCCCAGCCATCCGATTCGCGTGGCCGACAGGGTCCTGAACGAGCATTTCGGGGGCACGTACAACGCCTTTCTCGTCCTCGCCGACACGCCGGCGGTAGATCGGGTGGACGAGGCGGACGGCCGCATCAGGGAGCTCCTCGAAGAGGCAGCCGCGACCGGTGCGCCGGATCTCAGGCCTGATTGGGAGGAGCTGACCGACTCGGTAGGCACGGACGCGGACCCCCGGTCGGTCGACGAGTTCGTGGAGGCCGCGTACGTGAAGCTGGACGAAGCGAGCGATGCCGGAAGCGATGCGGTCGCCGGGCTGTGGGATGAGATCCTGGTCGTCCTAGAGGCCTCTCAGATGGGCGGGGAGGCCTTCAAGAGTCCCGAGGCCCTCGGCTATATCGAGAAGCTGCAGGCCGATCTGCTTCGGTCCGGCTTCGTGGGCAAGTCCAACTCCGTCGTTGACATCGTGCGAACGGTTCACCGCGAGCTGCGGGAAGGCGACCCGCGTTTCTTCACGATCCCGCCGAGCACTGGAGGCGTGGCTCAGACGCTGCTGAGCTATCAGTCGTCCCACCGGCCGCACGACCTGTGGCACTTCGTTACCCCGGATTCCCGGAGCGCCAACCTGTGGCTGCAGCTGAAGAGCGGCGACAACCGTGACATGTCGCGCGTGACCGAGCACGTGGAAGGTTACATGGCCGAGAATCCTCCGCCCGACGGCATCACCGCGAGCTGGGCGGGCCTGACGTACCTGAACGTCGTATGGCAGAAAGCGATGGTGAACGGGATGCTGCGGGCCCTGCTCGGAAGCTTCATCATCGTGTTCCTCATGATGGTCGTGCTGTTTCGCTCGGTCTGGTTCGGTCTGCTCGCCATGCTGCCGCTGTCCATCACGATCGCCTTCGTGTACGGACTGATCGGACTGGCGGGGAAGGACTACGACATGCCGGTGGCAGTGTTGAGCTCGCTCACCCTCGGCCTGTCCGTCGACTTCGCGATCCACTTCCTCCAACGGGCCCGCGCCATTCGCCAACAGACGGGCAGCTGGCGGGAAACGGTAGAGGGGTTGTTCAAGGAGCCGGCGCGCGCGATCACTCGCAACGCCATCGTGATCGCCATCGGCTTTCTGCCGCTCCTCGGCTCCTCACTCGCTCCGTACAACACGGTGGGGTTCTTCCTAGCCGCCATCATGGCCGTCTCGTGCCTAGTGACTCTCCTGCTCCTGCCCAGCGGCATGGATCTCCTGAAAACCAAGCTGTTTGCACCTGAACTCGTACAGCCTGAGGCGGAGCACGCCGGAGGGAATCAATGAAACTCATCTCTAGACGGATCATGGCGCTTGCCGCCGTCCTGTGCGTCGGTGCCACCGCGCTCAGCGCACAGGATCTGACGGATGTCGACGAGATCGTGGGTCGCGCGAACCTGGCCGCGTATTACGCCGGCGACGACGGGCGCGCCGAGGTGCGCATGACGATCAGCGACGCGCAGGGCCGAAAGCGGATCCGCCAGTTCTACATCCTCCGAAGCGACCATGAGGACGGCGGAGACCAGGACTACGTCGTGCTGTTCACACGGCCGGCCGACGTGCGCAACACGGTGTTCCTCGTGAACAAGCACGTCGGCAGGGACGACGACCGGTGGCTGTACCTGCCGGATCTCGATCTCGTGAAGCGTATCGCGGCCGGAGACAAGCGGACGAGCTTCGTGGGCTCGGACTTCCTGTACGAGGACGTCTCGGGCCGAGGCGTCGAGGAGGACGCCCACGATCTGATCGAGACGACCGACGCCTACTACGTCGTCCGGAACACGCCGCTGGATCCAGGCTCCGTCCAGTTCAGCTCGTGGATCGCGTGGATCGACAAGACGAGCTTCCTCCCCATAACCATGGAGTATCTGGATGAGCGGGGTGAGGCCTACCGGCGGATCGAGACGCTCGAGGTCCAGGACATCGATGGGCACCCGACGGTGACCCGGATGAAGGTGTCCGATCTTCGCTCCGGCGGCTCGACCGTGTCGGATTTCAGGAACGTCGAGTACGACCTGGGCATACCGGAGAGCGTGTTCACCGAGCGCACCCTGAGAAGCCCGTCCCGTCAGTGGTTCTCCTCGGACTGACGTCGCCGCGTGACCCGTGAGTCCTGACCTGCTTCGTCGAGCGCCCGCGGCGCTCCGCATCATCCTGCCGGCGCTTCTCCTGTTCTCAGGCCCTCGGCTCGGGCACGCGCAGGAGGAGGACGACTGGGGCGATGAGGAGTCTATGCCGGTCGAGATCCATGGTTTCGCCGAGGCGGCCGTGGGCGTTCGGGTCGTCGACGACCCTGCCATAGCCGACGACTTCGTGCTGGCGGAAGTCCGCCCCAGGCTCGACGTCTCCTATTTCAGCGATCCCGCCGACCTCCTGTTCAAGGGCGACCTCGTGGCGGATGCCGTCACGGGGAACCTGGAAGTCGATATTCGGCAGGCTCTCGTCGCGCTGCGCGCCGCAGAGTGGCTCGACATCCGCGCCGGCCGACAGGTGCTCACCTGGGGGACGGGCGACCTCGTATTCATCAACGACCTCTTCCCCAAGGACTTCGTCTCCTTCTTCATCGGCCGGGCGGACGAGTTCCTCAAAGCGCCCTCCAACTCGGCCAAATTTACCCTGTACGCGCCGTGGCTCGACATCGATCTCGTGTGGACGCCGGTCTTCACCGCGGACGAGACCATTACCGGGGAGCGCCTGTCGTTCTTCGATCCGCGCACCGGGCAGATCGAGAGCGCCGAGACCCTGGGGGGAGCACTGGATCCGGTGCTTCCGCCGAAGGAGATCGGGAACGGCGAGTTTGCCGGGCGGCTCTACGGAACAGTCTCGGGCTACGAGCTGGCTGCCTACGGCTACCTGGGCTTCAGCAAGCAGCCCGCAGCCTTCGACACCGCGGTGAACCAGCCGACCTACTCTCGGCTCGATGCGTTCGGGGCGAGCGTGCGCGGCAACCTGGCGGGCGGGGTCGCGAACCTGGAGGGCGCGTACTACTACTCGGTCGATGACAAGGACGGCGACGACCCCACCGTGCCCAACTCCGACATCCGCGGCCTGGCAGGCTACGAGCGCGAGATCGCGCGCAACTTCACGCTCGGCCTCCAGTACTGGCTGGTGTGGACCCGGGACTACGACGAGCTGATCGACAACTCTCCCGAGCCCGAGTTCGAGCCGCCGGAGGCCAAGCACACCTTCACCGCCCGCCTCAGCTGGCTCCTCCGCCAACAGACGCTTCTCGTCTCTCTCTTCACCTTCTACTCGCCCAGCGAAGACGACGCTTATCTCCGGCCGGCGATCGAGTACGATTGGAGCGATGCCGTGAAGCTGACGCTGGGGGGGAACGTTCTCCTGGGCCCCGATACGTCGTTCTTCGGACAGCTCAAGAACAACTCGAACGTCTACATGCGCGTCCGCTACAGCTTCTGAGGGGGCGGGCTGCCGCGTGGCTAACTCTCGTAGACCACTCCGGAATCTTCCGTCGGACCTCAATGGACGGCGATCCGAGACCACCTGCTCTGCAACCAGGAGGTCGGCGGTTCGAGTCCGCTCGGCTCCACTGCTTCGATTATGGCCAGGCCCTCGGTAGTCTCAGAGTCTCGCTATGCTCAACGGCGCGCGCTACGCGTGCTCAACGTCGGAATACACGAGTCGGGTCACCCAGCCACCCCTCGACCACTCGTACCGACGCCCAGCTCGAAGCACTGCCTTCCCACCCCGTGGCTCCAGAAGTCCGCTGGCGTCCGGCGGGGCGGCGCCGGCGACTCGCGATCGAAGATTGCACAGAGCTCGTAGGTATCCTCATCCAAGATGTGATACTCGTACGACTCGGCCGAGCCCGGATCGACGGTGTTCACTCGGATGCGGGGATCCTCGCCCAACTCCTCGAGCGATGCGGGAAGTCGTTCGTTGCGGCTCCAGAATCGGTCCATCGCCCGCATGATCCCCTCGAGGTCCTCGATCCGGTCCGCGTCGAAGCGCTCGAGGCGGCCACGGGCCGGTGATCCGACCACGATCACGCCAGCGATGATAGATGCCACGACCACGGCGGTAGCGACGGCCACGATGAGCCTTCCGGGAGGCGACTTCACCCAACTACCTCCAACTCGTCCCGCCGGAGATCCCTGAGATAGTAGACGAAAATGGCACCGGCGATCGCTCCGATCGTCAGGGCCTTGAGGAGGAACCTGGCGGTCGCCTCCCCACTGAGGAGGTTGTACACCACGGTCGTTGAGTCGCCGATGATGACGCTGACCGCGATCGCCAGGGTGAGGTACGTGAGCCACCGGCGTACCGGCGAGATTCGCTTCAACGGTGAGCTGGCGACCTCCCGCCCCACCGTCCACGCGGTGTACAAGAATACGGGAGTCGCGACCACGAGCGATGCGACCGCCCACCGGATCGTTTCCGGTATCGCGTCGATTTCAACCTGCGGCAAGGACGGGTCCGGGAAGGCGAGGTTGATGAACTGGAAGAGAAGAGTTCCCAGGCTGTAGGAGCTGACGTAGAGCGTCCCGAAGAGGACCAGGTAGAGGAAGGCCTCGCGAGCCGACAGAGAGGAGCGTGGTCGCGGAACGGCCAGGGGGAAGTCGACTGCCGCAAACCCCCGTAGGGCTGCCTCGACCTCGTCCTCCGGCCAGTCGGCCTGGCTCAATACGCCTCGGATTTCGTCGCGCGGCAGGCCCCTATTCAGGGCCTCTCGGATGAATCCGGTCAGGTCTTCATTGACTGCCATGACAAGCTCTCCAGTCCTAAGGTGTCTCTATGCTCGCGTGTGGCCCGCGCAGCAGCCATACCAGCGCAAACCCGGTCATGGCCCCGTACACGGCCCCGAGCGCGGCCCACCCTACGAACCCGCCCACGGGCATTCCCACAACCCAGCCCGCAGTGCTGGCCAGCACCCACGAGAGCCAGAAGCCCCAGCCCGCAGCCGAAAGACGATCCGAAGCACACGAATCAGTCATGATCCCTATTCCTTCCTTTGGCTCCTGGCTGGGGCAGAGCGCCGGGAGACGTCGGCCGCTACAAGCCACCGGACCGACTTCCGACGCCATCCCCACCGCCGCGCTCGGGCTAGAGCCACGCTAGCCGCGACCGCCATCAGGCCGGCGAGGGCGTTGAAGCCGACGTCGCGGATGTCGTAGACGCGGTTCGGAAGGAGCGCCTGGATGCCCTCGTCGAACCAGCCCAACAGGGCGGTCACCACCACGGCGAGAGCGGCCGGCGCCGGGACCCGGCAGCCGCCCCGCACACGCTCGGTGAGAGCTTGGTGGATCAGAACGGCCACCAGGCCGTACTCGAACAGGTGGGTCCGCTCCTCCGGACCGAGCCCCATCCTCAGCAACACCGTCCCGTAGACGGCCGTGACGCCCAGCGCCACCCAGATCTCGCGCGGCCGGGGGCGCCTCTTCAGCCCACTTCCGGCGATGGCCGCCACCACCAGCAAGAAAGCCACGCCGAACGAGGAATCCAGCAGGTTCCGCTCGCGCAGCGCCTCGGCCAGCATCCCCGCCAGCCCTAGGGTGGAGTAGATCGCTACGACGGCGGCCAGCGCCCAGAACCAGAGGCTCCGCTCTCGATCGGAGGTGAATAGAGACATGGAGATTTCCGTAGCGTTGACCCACGTGCCATTCGTATGTGTAACGCGCGGAGCGCCAGGTGTTGACGCTGTCAACATCCAGTATACACTCGCATGTTGACTTTGTCAACATCTGGCCCCATGTTTAGCGCATGACCGAACCGGCCAGGGCGTATCATCACGGGGACCTTCGGGCAGCGCTGCTCGACGAAGCCGCGGCCATGATCGCCGAGGGAGGGGCCGCGAGCGTTACGATGCGGGCGCTGGGCCGGCGTCTCGGCGTGTCGCGGGCCGCACCGTATCGCCACTTCGAGGACAAGACCGCTTTGCTGGTCGCGGTCGCCGCGTCCGGGTTCAAGCGCCTCAACGACCGCCTGCAGAGGATCGAGGCGGGGGCCCCGCAATCAAGCGTAGAGCGGGTCCGGCGCATGGGTGAGGAGTACGTGCGCTTCGCGCTTGAGAATCCGGCGCACTACCGCCTGATGTACGGCAAGGAGGCGGTGGCACGCCAAGATTTACCCGAGCTACGCGAGGCCGGAAACACCCTTTTCGAACAGCTGGTCGACGTGTTCCAGGCCTACCAGGACAGCGGTGGGATCAAACGGCAGGATCCCCGCGCGCAGGCCTACGTGGCCTGGAGCGCCGTGCACGGGCTGGCGTCGTTGCTGATCGACGGACAGATCACGGCCGCCGTCGACGTCGATGAGCTAATCCGGCACACCACGCAGACGGTGTTGGACGGGATGCGTGCTCGGCGGCGTTGAGCACCGTTCGGCTTCAGCGCGAGCGTCTCGCCAGCGGGCTTGAGCGAGCGTCGCGCTTACCAGACTCAGCGTCAGCATGCGCCCATTGGCGTCAGCGAACGGGGGAGGCCGTGCTTTGCAGCCAGGAGGTCGTCGGTAGCTCGCAGGCACCCTGCTCAATGTCTCGGCGTCCCGCGCCTCGACGGCGAATCCGCTCGGCCTCGCTCATCCAAGCGGCTCTAGAGGGCCGCTTTCCCTAGCTTGTCAGGGCTCGATGATCGCCTTGGTGATGCGGAGTGCTTCCACGTCGGCCAGTGCCTGGTTCGCGTCATCCAGCCCGTAGCGCCCGCCGATCACGTCGGACAACGGCAGCCGCTCGTGGTGCCTGGCGAGGGTCCGGAGGGCGCGGTACACATGGCCCAGATCGGTCCCCCACTGCCCCCGGATGTCGATGTGCTTGAGGTTGATGTCGACATGGGGGTTGAGGACGGCGGTTCCGGTGTCCGTGTAGTGCCCGGCGATCACGTATGTGCCCCCGTCACGCAGCAGCGCGAGTCCCTCGGGGACGGCGGCAGGGTTTCCCGACGCCTCTATCGCCACATCCACTCCGCGCCCACCGGTCAGGTCGCGGATGACATCTTCCCGGTGTTCGCGGGAGTCGGAGCTCACGGACAGGACCGTGTCGACACCGAGGGTGCGGGCGAGCTCGAGGCGCTCCGGCGGGTCGCCGATCGCCACCACGAGACCGGCCCCTCTGAGGCCGGCCAGCGCACCACCGGCCAGACCCACCGGTCCCGTCCCCTGGACGAGCACCGTGTCTCCCATCGCCAGCCCGCTCCGCTCCACAGCCGCGAACCCGGTGAACAGACCGCAGCCGCCGCCGATGACGTCGTGTGGCCCGAGCAGCGCCGGAAGCTTGAAGATGTGCACCCCCGGCTTGAGGTAGATCCGTTCGGCCCAACCGCCGAGCGGTCCGTCGTGTGCCGAGTAGGTGATGCCGTACACGCGGCGGCTCGGACACCGGTTGGGCTGCCTGGCGACCAGGCAATACCAGCACGTGTTGCAGACCTCGTTGACGTCGTAGAAGGTGACCACATCGCCGGCCGCAACCGGCGCGCCGGCGAAATCGGTCACCGTGCCCCGAGCCTCGAGCACACGTCCGACGCTCACGTGGCCCGGGATGATGGGATAGGGAACCCCCTCGAGTCGGCCGTGGCTCAGGTGAACGTCGGTTCCGCAGACCTCGCTGGCCACCGTCTGCAGCAGTACGCCGCCTGGCTCGACCTCGGGGTCGTCGATACTCCATACCTCGACCGGCCTCTCCGGCCCTAGCATGACGGCTGCTCTGATGGGCATGGTCTATAGTATATCGGCGCGCGAGCGTAGCGGCATGGGAGATTGGCGTTAGGTTCGCGACTCGTAGCGTGGAACAAACCCGGCGGCGGGAGCTAGTTGTTAGCACATCAGCGTCGAGGGGATTCACTTCAGTCTGGACGGTCGATGAGCGGTCTGAGGTCGAGGCTTCGGTTCTTCTACCGGGAGCTCAAGCGCCGGCGAATGTTCCGGGTCGTCATCGTGTATGCGATCGTCGGCATCGGCGTGCTCGAGGGCGCCAGCAACTTCGGGTCGGCGCTCAACTTCCCGGAGTGGACGCTCACGCTCGTCGCCGACCTCGTCCTCGTCGGGCTCCCGGTCGCTCTTCTGGTGGCGTGGTTCTTCGACATCACGCCCTCGGGTCTGGTCCGAACCGATCCTGCATCGGCGACCGGAGAGGATATCCCGCGAGAGCCGTCGGCGGATGCGGTGAGCCGCGATGCCCTGAGCCGGAAGTCGATCGCCGTGCTCCCGTTCGTGGACATGAGCCCCGAGGGTGATCAGGAGTACTTCGGTGACGGCATCGCCGAGGAGATCATCAACGCCCTGACCAGGATCGAGGACCTGCGTGTCGTCGCCCGCACATCATCCTTCGCGTTCAGAGGCCGCGACCACCCCGCGAGCACCATCGGCGCCGAGCTCAAGGTTGGTACTCTGCTGGAAGGCAGCGTGCGAAAGGCGGGCAACCAGGTGCGGATCACCGCGCAGCTGATCGATGTGGCCGCAGGCTACCATCTGTGGTCGGAAAGATACGATCGTGAGATGGAGGACGTATTCGCCATCCAGGACGAGGTCGCCCGCGCCATCGTCGAGACTCTGAAGGTGAAGCTGGGCGACGATGTAGAAGCTGCGATCGTGAGGCCCGGCACCGAGGATCTCGAAGCCTACAACCTGTACCTGAAGGGACGCCACCACTGGAGCAAGAGGACGGCCCCGGAGCTCGAGAAGGGAATCGAGCTGTTCAAGCAGGCCATCGCGATCGACGAGACGTACGCTCTGGCCTGGGCCGGTTTGGCCGACTGCTACATCATACTCGGATGGTACCGGCATCTCCCGTCATTGGAGGCGTACACGAAGACCGTGTCCGCGGCGTCCTCGGCGGTTGCGATCGACGACTCGATGGCCGAAGCGCACACCTCGCTGGCATACGCCCGGTTCATGTACGGATGGGATTGGGAAGGCGCGGAGCGGGGGTTCCGGAGTGCGATCGAACGCAACCCGTGCTATCCCGTGGCCCGTCACTGGTACGCCGAGTTCCTCATGTCGATGGGTCGGTTCGCTGAGGCGATCGAGCAGATCGACATCGCTCGCGACCTCGATCCGCTGTCGCTCACGATCGGCTTCGGCGTCGGCTGGGCGCAGTACTTCGTGGGCCGATACGAGGAGGCGATCGAGCATTACGAGAAGACGCTGGAGCGTGACCCGGATCTCGTGCTCGCACCGTGGTTTCTCGGGCCGGCGTTCGTCCAGGCTGGCGAGTACGACCGCGCTATCGACGTCTATCAGGATTGGATCCCCCGGGTACAGAGAAGGGCCGGGCTGGTTGCGCTCCTCGCCCACGCGTACGCCGTATCGGGCAGGCGTGAAGACGCCCTCGAGACAGTCGCCCGCCTGGAGAGAGGGCGCGGGCAGGAGCCGGTTTCTCCGGACTATCTGGCGCTGGTCTACACGGGCCTGGGAGACTTCGACCGAGCGTTCGAGTACCTGGACGAGGCGTTGGCGCAGCGCGTTTGGTACCTGGTGTTTCTGAAGGTCGACCCGGCGTTCGCCCCGCTTCGCGCGGACCCTAGGTGCGACGAGCTGCTCAAGGAGATAGGGCTGGACAGGACTCCTGGCGCCTAGGCGCGGTCCGCTCCCCGACCTGTCCGAAACCTGCGACGCCACGTAGATGCCCCTACCGCGCGCCTTTCGAGCACGTCAGCCCCTGCTGAAACGTCACTCCACGGTGAACTCCTTAACCATGCCCCGGTCGGCGTACGCTTCGGAGAGCCAGGCGTAGGAGCCCGGTTCGAGCTCCACGGTGAGGTACGCGGTGTTCCCGGCGGGCATGTGCTCTGCGCCGCCAAGGAACTCGGCCGGAGCCGGCGCCCGGAGGGCGTCCATCCAGTCCATCCATGCCACCACGTCGTCCGGGTTCGTACCGTCCTCCAGCCGGACCAGGTGGACGTCGTGCGTGAGCAGACCTTCGGGATTATCGACGAACCGGACCCGGACCGTGTGCTCGCCACGGGTGAGCTCGCCATCGGTCGCTATCTCGTAGTTCGTGAGAGCCATGTCGATGTCGGCCTCGGGCGGCGACGCGTCGGAGGAATCGTCGGTTACGGTGAGCGGATGGAGCATCCCGAGTGCACTGTGGAACTTCCCTTCGGGCGTCTTGACGTAACACTCCATGACGTAGCTGCCGGGCACCAGCATCACGGTCGTCTCAGCTACCCGTCCCGGCGAGGCGAGGCCGGGTCCTCCCGCGCTCGCGACCGAACCGTACCACTCGGGAAGCAGGCCGCCCAGCATCTGCAGCGCTTCACCCCGGCCCATGGTGCCCGCCTCGTACGGCACCATGATGCTGTCGAAGGCGGGAGCCACCTCCTTCGCGTAGTCCTTGAGGGTCCTGCCGTCGGGCATCCGCCACAGGACCATGAAGTGCTCCTGTTCGCCCGCATTCCGCATCCGGAAGGTCGTCCAGCCGGAGAGGACCACGGATGGAGCCTCGAAGGCGAAATCCCGCGCGATCACTTCGACGACATGGGCCCCCGACCCCGCGGCGGACGCTTCGGAGACCCGGTCCGAGGATCGAGCGCGGTCAGCCTGTTGGCAGGCCGCGAGCGCGGAGGCGGCGAGTATAAGTACGGAGGCGAGCACGGGGCGTCGGACGAACATGGATCCTCCCGGAAGGGGGTCGAAGTCGAGCACAGATCGCCGGCCGGCGCTCCGCAACTCTCTGTCGCCGGCCCAACCAGGGTACGGTGGAGCGACGATCGGTGCAAAGACCCGCGCCGCGGCGTCAGGGAGTGACGACTCGCAGACCGGTCGGTGGGGCGGGCGGGACGACGTCTTCTCCCGCCGGCGTGGTCGCGCTGGCGACGGGGCTCTTCGCCCCTTCCATGCCCTCTCCGTTCACCGCGCTCACCTGATACGAGTAGGTCGTCCCCGGTAGGAGGCCCAGGTCGGCGTACGTGGTGCTCGCGGACGTTTCGACGAAGGCGTCCCCGCGGTACACTCTGTAGCCACTGATCCCGCTCTCCGGATCGTCCGCCGGCAGCCATTCCAGGTCGATCCGGGTGGCGGAGACGGCGTTCGCGATGAGGGCCGGCGGCGCTGACGGCGGAGTGACGTCGGACTCCTTCGGGGTGTGGACGGTAGCCGGGTCGCTGAGATCGCTCTCCAGTCCGTCGCCGTTCACCGCGGACACCCGGTACTCGTATTCCGTCTCCGGCGTGAG
Source organism: Gemmatimonadota bacterium (assembly GCA_039584255.1). GTDB lineage: Bacteria > Gemmatimonadota > Gemmatimonadetes > Palauibacterales > Palauibacteraceae > JBDGYE01. Next base: position 272 of record JBDGYE010000055.1, on the reverse strand, counting down.
GCCGCCGTCTACATACGACGTCTCGGTCGGCGACCCGACGGAACTCCCGTCACGGTACACTCGGTAGCGTGTCACACCGGTCTCGGGGTCAGCGGACGGCAGCCACGAAAGGCTTACCTGACGGGCAGTCAGCGCCTCCGCCTGCAGCCCCTGCGGCCGGCTCGGGGGCGTCATGTCCGCGGCCCGCGGCGTCGTCGCCCGCGCCGGGTCGCTCAAGTTGCCCTCGAGCCCTTCGCCGTTCACCGCCGACACTCGGTACTCGTACTCCGTTT
>JBDGYE010000054.1:0-18468 GCA_039584255.1 Gemmatimonadota bacterium | reverse complement strand
TGTCGAACGGGGACTCGCCGTCGGGATTGGTGTGTGAAAAGAAGTTACGATCCACCATATCCTGACTGTGCGCCTGGGCCACGTCGCCGGTGGCGTTGTGCCAGGCCAGCGATGCGCAGCCTGCCGACTCGCGGTGGGCATTCATCAGGGTCGCGAACTCGGTGATCTCCGGGTCGAGCGCCGGCGGCGGATTCCCCGGCGGACCGGTGGGATCCGCGTCGTTTCCGCAGCTAATGACCAGCAGGCACGCCCCCAGGAATGCCCCGAACTGTAACCTTCGCATGGGATCCGCTCCGTCACCCGTTCCGGCTGTGGCCCGCGGCTGCCGGCGTTCCGCGCCATCAGAGGCGGGCTTGCCGCTGGGTACGGACGGGCAAGATCAGGACCGTGGGAAGGATCGAGGGTACCGAAGGGCCGCGGCATTTCCCGGAGCGCGCTCGAGCGCTGCCGTACCGGAACAGCCGGACTACTGGAGCGCCAGCCGCAGCGCCGGCTTTGAGCTACTCCGGCGCCGTACCGGCCCTCGCGAACGTCAGCTCGGGGCCCTCTCCCTCAGGGCCGTGAAGCTCGAGGCGATCTCCCCGGAGGAGGACGCCGCTCACAGCGGCCATCGCCTCCGTGTAGCGAGTCGCCTGAGCCATGACGGGCTCGGGGCACGCCATCAGCGTCCCGGCGAGGGGGCCGAACGAGAGCGCATCGTCGCCCTGCAGGGTGTACTGGCCCATGTACCGGTTGCAGCCGGGGCTCGGGGCACGCCATCAGCGTCCCGGCGAGGGGGCCGAACGAGAGCGCATCGTCGCCCTGCAGGGTGTACTGGCCCATGTACCGGTTGCAGCCGTCCGAGCCGGCCACCGCTCCCTCCTCGGCCAGAACCAGGCTGATCTCGGTGCCCTCCAGGGGCGCTGCCCCGCCTTCTTCGGGGCCGAAGGAGACGAGTCGCCACTCCCCGGAGAGGGACCCGCGGGTCACCTGTTCGGGGCCGGCGTCTCCTGCGGCTCCGGCTTCTCCCCCGTTACACCCGGCGAGCGCCGTCAGCGCGGCCGCGAGCAGGGAGTGCGGCATCCTCCGGGTCATAGCTTCGTCGCCTCGATTCAGGACGTTTGTCTCCGCAGGGGACGGGTCAGACAGGTGGGCCCACCGGCACCTTTCCGGCTGATCTCGGCACCCTCGAACTCGCGAACCTCCACACCGGCGGCCTCCAGTCGCCGCCGCGTTTCCGGATTCCCCTCGAGCATCAAGCACACCCCCGGCGCCAGCGCCAGGGCGTTGCAGCCCATGGACCCGAACTCCTCATCGGGCACCTCGACGAGGCGCGTCCCGCGCCCCAGGAGCATCTGACGAAACGGAACCGGCAGCAGGGCCGAGTACACGAGCGCGAGGTCCGAGGCGAGCGGACTGTACATCGACATGAGGTGAAAGACGTCGTCGGGTCCCTTCCAGTGCGGCAGCGGCACGACAACCAGCTCATCCACGGAGCCGCCGAGAAGCTCGCCGAGCTGGCGAATTCCGTCGTCGTTCGTCCGGTATCCACGCCCCACCGCCACGGTTCGAGAGTCCAACCACGCCACGTCGCCACCTTCCAGCCGGCCATCGCCGGTGATCCGTCCGTGGATCGGCACGCCAAGACCTTCGAAGGCGCGGCCCAGGGCCTCCGGCTCGGCGGCCCGCGCCGCCTTGTCCATGTTGCAGAGGATGGCCCCCTGATCGCACATGACGGCGGCATCGCGCGGATAGATCGAGTCGAGTCCCACGGCTGTGTCGGCCCCCAGCAGGTGCACGTCGGCACCGGCCTCGGCCAGCAGTGCCAGGAACCGGTCGGACTCGTCCACGGCGCGGGAGTAGTGCGGCCGCCCCAGGTAGTTCAGCTTCCGCCACTGCCGGTCGATGCTCTGCTGGTCGACGAAGGCCTCGCGAGGATGCTTCGCGATGACAGCGTCCAGCGGGCCGACGTCGCTCTGGAAGCCGAGTCTCATGCGCCCTCCCGGGCCATATCCTCTTTCCCTTCCCCGCGCGCGCGGCGCCACTGCACCCACACGTAGACGGGCACGCCGGCCAGCAGCAGCAGAAAGCCCAGGTAGACGATCTTCTGGCCCGCGCCGGCAATAGCCCACAGCGCGTAGAAAAACGCCAGAATCGCGATGACCGAGGCGCCGGCCAGTCGCTCGCCCCGGAATCGCTCGCGCTCCCGAATGAAGATCATGAGCTCGGCCATGGCGCACACGGCGTACGGGAAGAGCGCGGTGAGCGTGGCGAGCAGGGTGACGAACACGAACTGCTCTACCAGTGCGGCGGAGTAGTTCATGGCCATCAGGGTCGTTACCAGCGCGCTGGAGATCACCAGGCCCGGCACGGGGGTGCCGCGCGCCGACAGCCGGGCGAAGACGGCCGGGAACACCCCATCCCGAGCTGCCGCGAACGGAACCCGGCCCTGCAGCAGAATCCACCCGTTGAGCGCTCCGAAGCACGATACGACAGCACCCGCCGCTACGGCGGCACCGGCCCAACCCCCCCACATCACGTTCGCCGCGTCGGCGAAGGGCGCGTTGGCGGCAGCCAGTTCGGCAGGCGGCATCGCTCCCATCACCGCGACGGTCCCCAGGATGTAGATGGCTGCCGTGATGAGAGTTCCCAAGATGGTGGCCCGCGGGATCGTGCGCTCCGGCTGGTGGACCTCCTCGGCCGGCACCGTGGCGGACTCGAAGCCCAGGAAGGCCCACAACGTGAGAGCGGCCGTGGCTGTGACCGCGGAGAAGGAGGAACGACCCGTCGGGTTGAAGGGCCGGAAGTTGTCCGGATCGAGGTAGAGCAGCCCCAGCAGGGCGACCGCAACCAGCGGCGTGACCTTGAGGATCGTCGTCAGGACCTGCACGGAGCCCGCGGTTCTAACGCCGATCGCGTTGACCCAAGTCAGCAGCCAGATGGCGCTCAGAGCCACGATCGCCGCCAGTGTCCGGTCCGTCGCAAGGGCCGGAAAGAAGAACGACAGGTAGCTCACGAAAGCGACGGACAGTGCGGCGTTGGCCACCCAGATCGAGATCCAGTAGCCCCACCCTACCAGGAATCCCGCGAAGTCGCCGAACCCACGTCGCGAGAAAGCGTAGGGACCGCCGGCTCCGGTGACCACGCGGCTCAGGCGGGCGAAGACGAGCGCCAACAGGACCGCTCCGGCGGAGGTGAACAGCCAGCCGATGATGCTGATTCCGCCGTAGGGTCCGAGGGCGGCAGGAAGGAGGAAGACCCCCGACCCGATCATGTTGCCCATCACGAGGGCCATGGCCATCCACAGCCCCATCTTGCCGGCGCGGCGGCTCTCGTCGCTCGCCAAAGAACCTCCCCGATCTCGACTCGCCCTCCAAGCCTCCAGCGGCCCGGTCTGCCACGTCAGCGCCCGGCAGCCGCGGAGACTCGGTCGGGCAAACATACGGCACCGGCAGGCTTCCGGGCACGACCGCGGCGCGGGTACATTGCGGGCAAGCGTCGCGCTTGTGGTCACACAACTGGAAGCGAGCGGAGGCTTCGATGGGAATCGCGCGCCAGCTCCTGCTGAAGGGATCCGAGAGTCGCTGGCTCTCCGACCGGCTCTCGCGCCGCGCCTTCGTTCAGCGCGCAGTTACCCGTTTCATGCCCGGCGAAGAGCTGGAATCGGCCGTTGACGCCGCGGATTCAATGGTCGCGAGTGGGATCACATCGATCCTGACCCTGCTCGGCGAGAACGTGGGCGACGCAGCGGCCGCCGAGGAAGTCGTGTCGGCCTACGAGGAGATTCTCGGTCGGGTGTCCGACCGCGGCCTCGACGCCTACATCTCCGTGAAGCCCACCCACCTCGGGCTCGATCTGGGGCTGGACGTAGCTCACCGGAACGTTGAGCGGGTCGTCGAGGAGTCTGCCGCGAGGAATCGTTTCGTCGCAGTCGACATGGAGTCGTCGGCATATGTGGAGCCCACCCTCGACCTGTTCCGACGCCTGCGCGAACGGTACGAGAACGTTGGCCTGTGCCTGCAGTCCTACCTGTATCGCACGCCGGGCGACCTCGAGTCGTTGCTTCCCTTGCGCCCGATGATCCGGCTCGTGAAGGGCGCCTACAAGGAGCCGGCGGATCTGGCTTATCCGCGCAAGACGGACGTCGACGAAGCGTTCCTGCGGCTGTCGGATCGGTTGCTGGAAGCGGTGGCCGAGGGCGAGGCGCAGGCGGCGTTCGGAACGCACGACATGGGCCTCATCAAACGCGTCCGGGAACGGGCGGTGGCCACGGGCGTCGAGGCCGACGCATACGAGATCCAGATGCTGTACGGAATCCAGAGGGAGGCCCAGGCCAGGCTGGCGAGGGACGGCCACCGGGTGCGCGTGCTGATCAGCTACGGCGAGTACTGGTTCCCGTGGTACATGCGTCGGCTCGCCGAGCGGCCCGCGAACGTGCTCTTCGTGCTGCGGAACGCCTTCGCCCGGTAGCGACTCACGCGCCCACGGGCCTCGACGCGAACGGGTCGCCGGCCTGGCCGGCGACCCGTCTTCGTAGTGCGAATCGCGATGAGTCCTGCGGTCCTACGGTTGCCCCGTGGGTTCCTCTCGCCCCTTCTGGACCAGGGGCATCTCGTTAGCGATCTGCAGGTCCATCAGCAGGCCGATCTGACGCTCCACCTGCCACCAGCGGGCGGCCACCGTCGGCGACAGCTCCTTGGCGAACTTCTTGTAGTACTTCTCACGGAGCTTCGTACGGTCCTTCTCGCCCCCGATCGCGGACTTCGCCAGCTCGTCCGCCTTCTCGTCCGTCATCGTGTTGTAGTTGGCCGCGAAGTCCTTGATGGCCGCCAGCCGAACGTCGCCGAGCTTCGTCAGCTCGAGATCGTACTCCCGGTAGATCGGCCAGAAGGCCTCGGACTGCTCGTCCGTCATCTGCATGGCCTCGGTGATGAGGGCCACCTTCTGGGTCTTGAGGTCGGAGCGCACGAGCTCCAGGTACTGCTCCTGCGCGTAGGCGCTTTTCGCCACGAACAGGAGCGCCGCCAATACGACGAGCTTCTTCATTACTCCAGTCCCCCTCTTTCGTGTCAGTGTGGCCGGCCTCGCCGGGCCGGGCCACCCAATGTCGGCCTGCGGGTCGTCGCCCGCAACATGGGCGCGGCCGGGCCTTTGGTTCGGTCGCGCGCCCTCGATCGGCGGGCGCGGATTTGCGTTTCCGCGCGGAGCCGCTCCTATTCTGACACCGAGGGAGTCAAAAGGATTTACAACCGCTGCGCTGCGAGCCCATGAGCACACCGCCCGAGTTCTACCACTGGCGTCCGCACCCCTGGCACGGCCTCGAGGTGGGTCCGTTCCCACCCGAGATCGTGAACGCCTACGTCGAGATCACGCCTCACGATCTCATGAAGTACGAGGTCGACAAGGTGACCGGGTATACCTACATCGACCGGCCGCAAACGACGTCGTCGCAGCCACCGGCCTTGTACGGATTCATCCCGCGTACCTATTCCGGCCCGGGCGTCGGAGCCCTGTTCGAGGGAGCCCGCGGTGGCGATGGAGATCCGCTGGACATCTGTGTGCTCAGCGAGCGGCCCATCATCCGCGGCGAGGTGATCATACGCGCCAGGGTCATCGGCGGCCTTCCGATGCTGGATGACGGTTTCGCCGACGACAAGATCATCGGCGTCCTCCACGCCGACCCCGTCTACGACCACGTGCGCGACATCGACGAGCTCCCGGTCGTGGTGGTCGATCGCCTCGTGCATTACTTCGCTACCTACAAGATGAGCCCGCACGAGGAGATCTCGGTTTCGATCGGCGATCCTTACGACCGCGCGCACGCCCAGGCGGTCATCAAGGCCAGCATGGAGGACTATCGCCTCCAGTTCCTCGAGGCGGGCCGGTAGGGGTCAGCGACGCGCCCCCCGCAGCGGGCGCCAGGGAGCGGCTGCCACTGGCCGGAAATGACACCACCCGCGCCGCCTGGCTGATCGCGGGTTGAAGGTGCTGCTGACCCGCGCTGCAGGCTCACGTCAGTCGCCGAAGCAGATTCCGAGCTCGCGGGCGGTGCAGAGCGTGTCACTGTCCAGAGGAACGGTCTTCATGCGGCGGACTGCTCGCGAGAGGGGAACGTTCCGGACGCGTGGAGGGTCCAGGGCGACCATGCATCCGTAGCACCCGTCAGCCAGAGCGCGTACCGCCGCGGCGCCGAAGCGCAGCGAGAGGATTCGGTCTCGGGTCGTCGGCCCTCCGCCCCTCAGCAGGTGTCCGAGGACCACCGTGCGAGTCTCCTTTCCGGTGAGCTCGGCGAGCCCGTCGGCCACCACGTCGCCTATTCCTCCCAGCCGCTCCGAACGACCCATCCGGCGCTCGACCACGGAGCGGTCACCACCCTCGGGGTAGGCGCCCTCGGCGACCACGACGATGGAGAAATGGCGGCCCAGCGCCTCCCGCTGTTCTATTTTCCCGGCGACCTTCTCGATGTGGTACGGGATCTCCGGGATCAGGATCGCGTCGGCCGTCCCGGCAAGGCCGGCGTGCAGCGCGATCCAGCCGGCGTACCGCCCCATCACCTCCACCACGAGCACTCTCCGGTGCGCCTCAGCGGTCGAGTGCAGTCTGTCCAGGCACTCGGCGGCGAAGGTAACGGCCGTGTCGAAGCCGAACGTTACGACCGTCTCTTCGAGATCGTTATCGATCGTCTTTGGCACCCCCACAACCCGCAGGCCCTTGCCGGACAGGACGTTGGCAATGGCCAGCGAGCCGTCACCGCCCACCGCGATCAAGGCATCCAGGCCATGCTCAGCGAAAGCCGCCACCAGCTCGTCCGACCGATCGCGCTCGTACCACTGTCCGTCCTCGCCCAGGGTCGGGTAGGCGAGGGGGTTCCCCGAACTGGTGGTGCCGATGATCGTCCCTCCCAGATGCGTGATGCCGCGGACGGACTCCCTGCAAAGCGGGATGACTCCGCCGTGGGGATAGTCGTCGGGCGCCAGAAGCCCCCCGTATCCGTCGCGGATACCGTGCACCTCCCAGTCGCGCTTCAAGGCCGACAGTACCACCGCCCGAATGACGGCGTTGAGGCCGGGGGCGTCTCCGCCGCCGGTGTTGATGGCAATCCGCTTGATCTCTTCAGTCATCCGAGGCTCCCCGATTGCTGCCACGTACCTTGCTGCGTGAAACGGCTCCGGGCGGCAGCTGCCGCCCTGGCCGTGGGGGAAACCTACAGCGTGCTCCGCTCCGCCGAACCGGGACTCCGCTGCGGCGTGTCGGTTTGTCACAACAGCGGGTCGCGACGGCGGTCCAATCCTCCCGCGGGAGAGGCCGCCGAGTCCAGCGACGGAGCTCGTCCGCTTTGCTTCCGGTCGATCCCGGCGGAGTGCAACTCGTCATCGGGGCGACGGTGACACAGATTAGCCCTCCTCGAACCCGACAAGGAGACGCCATTGCTCAAGAGGATGACGGCTCGCGCGGCCCTACTGTGTGCCTTCGCGGCGCTTGCCCCTCGCTCGGCCCCGGCCCAGGACTTTCCGACCGACGACCCGGTGATCAGGAAGATCTGGGCCGAGGGAATGGAGAGCTCCCGGACCGAGCGACTCGCTCAGGCGCTCATGGACTCCATCGGGCCGCGGCTGGCGGGCACGCCCGAGTTCGATGCCGCGGCGCAGTGGCTGGTGGACCTCTACCGGAGCTGGGGAATCCCCGTCCGAAAGGAGGAGTACGGCACGTGGCGCGGTTGGCGGAGAGGAGCCCTGCACGTGGACCTGGTCTCGCCGAGAGTCCAGACGCTGGACGCAACCTTGCTCGGCTGGAGCCCGGGCACGAGGGGCCCGGTGGAAGGCGAGGTGGTCATGCCTCCGGAGGGGCTGACGGAGGAGTCGGCTGCCGAGTGGCTGCAGACCGTGGCTGGCAAGTTCGTTCTGACGACGGCCCCCGAGCCCATGTGCCGCGCGCCCCAGGAGCTAACGCGCTTTGCCCGCGTGGAGACGGTGGAGCGGGTCGACTCGCTGCGCTCGGCAATGCAGCGCGAGTTTGGCCGGCGGCTCCGGCCGCTGGGCTCATCCTGGGAGCGCCGCGAGAAGGCGCTGGATGAGGCGGGAGCCGCGGGCATCCTGACCTCCCGCTGGTCCCAGGGCTGGGGAGTAAACAAGGTGGCCGACACGGTGACCCGCCAAGCCGTCGGGGCTGATCTCTCGTGTGAGGACTACGGAATGTTGTTCAGGCTCGCAGCGAACGGCCAGAGCCCGCGCGTCCGCGTGGAGGCGGAGGCGGAAGACCTGGGAGAGGTCCAGCAGGTGAATGTCATCGCCGAGCTTCGGGGAACCGAGCTTCCGGAGGAGTACGTCCTTCTCATGGCCCACCTCGACTCGTTCCACGGGGCGACGGGTGCGACGGATAACGGTACCGGCACGATCACCATGCTGGAGGCGATGCGGATCCTGAAGGCCGCGTATCCAGAGCCGAGGAGGACGATCCTGGTGGGCCACTGGGGCGCGGAGGAGGTGGGCCACATCGGATCGCGCGCCTTCGCCGAAGACCATCCGGAGGTCGTCGAGGGCCTGCAGGCGGGCTTCAACCAGGACAACGGCACATGGCGGATCGAGCGCATCGAGGGGCAGGGTTTCCTATACGCGGGCCAGCACATCGCGAAATGGATGGCCCAGGTGCCCCGCCGGATCAGCGGCCACGTGACCCTGGAGTTCCCCGGGGCGCAGGAGAACCGCGCCAGCGACCACATCACGTTCGTGTGCAGGGACGCGCCGGCCTTCCGGCTGCAGTCCAACTACGAGGAGTACCGCCAGTACACCTGGCACACCGACCGGGATACCTACGACAAGATCGTCTTCGACGACCTGAAGGAGAACGCGACGCTGGCCGCGGTTCTGGCTTACGCCGCCTCGGAAGATCCCGAGCGGGTGCCGCGGGACCGGGCCCACCTGCCGCGCACCCGAGGCGGAGAGCCGGGGGCGTGGACAGAGTGCGAGACGGCGCGAAGAAGTTGGGATCGGTAGCGCGAACGGCGCCCGAGGCTGCAGCGTGAGCACGTCGATCGAGGTCATCCTGTCGGCGTACAACAACGCGGACTTCGTTCGGTTCGCGCTCGAGGGATACCGCAACCAGACGGATGACGACTTCTCGATCGCCATCGCGGACGACGGATCCGGCCCAAACGTTCTGCAGGTAGCGGGGGAACGCGCCGACCACGGCCTCCAAGTCCGGCACGTTTGGCAGGAGGATCGAGGCTGGCGGAAGGCGAGGATCCTCAACAGAGCCGTAGCCACATCCCGGGCCGACTACCTCGTCTTCTCCGACAGCGACTGCATCCCCTCCCGGCGCTTCGTCCAGGACCACCGCCGACGGGCCCGCGAGGGACACTTCGTCTGCGGGCGTCGAGTCGACCTCGGACGCGAGCTGACTGGCGACCTGCTGGCAGGAGAGGTATCGCCGATCCGGTTGGACAGCGGCGCCTGGCTACTCGGGCAGTGGCTCCGGGGACGAGTCCGAAAGCTCAGGTACGGCATCCGGTTCCCAGAGGCCGCGGCCCGTGTGTGGAGGCGGCGGCGCACTTCCGCCCTCGGAGCGAATCTGGCCGTGTGGCGCGGCGATCTCCTTCGTATCAACGGTTTCGATAACGACTTCCAGGGACAGGGCTTCTGGGGAGGCGAGGACTCGGACCTGGACTGGAGGCTGAGAGCATCCGGCGTGCGACCCTCAGGCCTCCGCGGACGGGGAGTGGTGTTCCATCTGTACCACCCGAGCAGGGCCGTGCCCGGCCTCGTCTCCGTGCTGGAGGCGAAGAAGCGGGCAGGATCCTGGCATGCCTCCAACGGACTCGAGCAGGCTTGGGATTCTTCGCCTTCGCGCCCGTAAGTGGTTATCGTTGTTCAAGCGCCATCTCGTCATCCTGAGGGGAGGCCAGAGATGTCCAGCAACGCTCGCACCGCCAGGAAGACCGCCACGGGCGGCAAGGCTGCTACAGGCACCCTCGACGACGACGACGCCGTCGATCGCCTCACGCGCGAGCGTAATTCCGGCGCCAGACCCATCGTCATGGGCGTCGCCGGAGGCAGCGGTTCCGGCAAGACCACCGTCGTCGGGGAGATCATTCGAGGGCTCGAGCCGACGGTAGTAAGCCTTCTGCATCACGACTCGTACTACCGCGACAACCCCCACCTCTCGCTGGAGGAGCGCCGCCGCATCAACTACGATCACCCTGACAGCCTCGAGACGCCCCTGATGGCCGTTCACCTGCGCGAGCTTCTCGCGGGGCGTGCGGTGGACGTCCCCGTCTACGACTTCACGGTCCACCGGAGAACGGAGGAGACCCGGTGCGTCGAGCCGACGCCCGTGGTGATCGTGGACGGAATCCTCGTGCTGGCGGAGCCCGAGCTCCGCGAGCTGATGGACATTCGGCTCTTCGTCCACACCGACGCCGACGTGCGCTTCATCAGGAGGCTGCAGCGGGACATCAAGGAGCGCGGCCGGACCCTGGATTCGGTGGTACGACAATACCAGGAGACGGTCCGTCCGATGCACCTGCAGTTCGTCGACCCCAGCCGCCGGCACGCGCACGTAATCGTGCCGTGGGGGGGCGACAGGAACGAGGTGGCCATCGACATGCTCGTCGCCAGGCTCCGCTACATGGTGGCGCAGACCGTCTGAGCGTCCGCCCTTCCCCTACCCACCCCCTGCTTGGTTACCCTGGGACATATGGCGCCGGCCCGATTCCGGCCATCACGCTCGGTTGACCGGTCGCCGGCCGATACCGCGCATCAGGAAGTGAGTGGGCACCGGACACCAGCCGAAACCTGGAGAGCTTAGAAAATGGAAGTCACCCGTACAGCGGAGACCGAGGCACCTGCCGACCTGCGCAATCTGGCCGGGGAGCAGATTCGGAGCGCCCTGGAGCGGAACGCGAGGGCCGTCTCGTTGCGGCCGGGCGTCGGACAGGGAACGGCAGTGACCAAGGTGGTCCTGCGGGAAGGTCTCACCTGCGAGGTCGAGGACGGGCCGTGGAAGATGACCGTCGGAATGTCGGAGAAGTCCGGCGGTGACAATGCCGGGCCGAACCCGGGCGTCCTGGGCCGGACGGCCCTCGGCTCCTGCATGGCTATCGCATACGCTACGTGGGCCGCCCACCGCGGGGTGCCGATCCAGAGCCTGACCGTCGAGGTGGAGGCCGACTACGACGTTCGCGGGGAGCTGGGCGTGGACGACAGCATCTCCCCCGTCTATCCGGAGGTTCGCTGCGTCGTGACGGTGGAAAGCACCGCCCCGGAGCGAGAGGTCTGCGAGGTGCTCAGGGAGGCGGAGAAGTACTGCTGCTACTGGCGCGTCTTCCGCGAGCCCGTGCGGGTGATCCGGGAGACATGGTTCGCCTCTCCGAGTGGCGCGGAGCCGGCCCTCGCCTGTGAGGAGGACTGACCCGATGGAAGCCAAGCTCCAACGCCGAATCCAGCGCTACGGATGGGACCGCGCCGTCGAGCACTACGAGCATAGCTGGTCTCGGCAGCTCGCCCCGGCCCAGGAGCTGCTGCTGGAGATGGCGGAGCCACAACCCGGCGAGCACGTCCTCGATGTGGCGTGCGGTACAGGTCTGGTGACGCTGCCGGCGGCCAGGGCGGTCGGCCCGGAAGGGCGGCTGGTAGCTACGGACATCTCCGAGGGAATGGTGGGGGCGTGCCGCGCCGCGGCGCAGAACGCAGGGCTGAACTGGGTCGAGTTCGCCCGACTGGGAGCGGAGAACCTGGACCTGCCAGAGGGATCCTTCGACGTGATCCTCTGCGCGCTGGGACTCATGTACGTGCCCGATCCGACGCTCGCGATGCGGCAGATGTGGAGGGCGTCCAAGCCCGGTGGCCGGGCCGCCGTCGCGGTGTGGGGCGCCCGCAAGAGCTGTGGATGGGCCGGCATCTTTCCGGTCGTGGACGAGCGGGTCAACACCCAGGTCTGCCCGCTGTTCTTCGACCTCGGAACCGGGGACGCCATGGCCGACACCTTGTCGGCGGCCGGATTTGAGGATATCATCTCGCGCCGCATTTCCACGGTGCTGGAGTACGAAAGCACGGACGAGGCTCTGGGGGCGGCTTTCGCCGGAGGGCCGGTTGCCATGGCCTATTCCCGGTTCGACGACGCGACGCGTCAGGAAGCGCACGCAGAGTACCTGGCCACGATCGAGGGCTTCCGCAACGGCTCGGGCTACCGGATTCCGGGCGAGTTCGTGGTGGTCCGCGGCCGGAGGCCGTGACGCCCTCGTTACAAGGCCCTTACACGAAACACCGAGTCCAATCCCATCGTAAAGACGGGAGGCGGCCGCCGTACCGCTGAGAGCGGTGGCTGACCGCTATGAACAGGCCTTTGGGCGGAAGCGCCCGGGAGTTGGCATAGATGAAATGTTCAGTGATAAGACTGCTCGCCGAGATAGCCGACGTCGGGAGCGCTACGTCGCCTCGCGCGCGGCGCTTCCTGTACTATAGCCAGGTCGAAGTCGAGAAGGGCTAGGAAGCGGAGCCCTCTCTGTCTTTCGCCACCATCAGGGTAGCGCCGCGATCCACGAGCCGTCTTCCAGCCACTTCTTCCGCAGCTGCTCCAGAATTCCCGTCCCTTCGAACGTGTCGAGGTAGTTGTCCAGCAGATTCAGGAACTGGTGGTCGTTCGCCGGCACCGCGATCCCTACCGGCTCGATGGTGAGCGGCTGCTCGAGCGTCACGAAACCGGCGTCGGGGTGGCGCATGATCGAGATCAGGGCTATGGCCATGTCTGCCACCAGCGCGTCGACGGTACCCTCGAGGAGCATTCCGATGGCCTCGTCGTAGTCGACAACGGTCACGAGCTGGGCCTCCGGCAGATTGATTTGCACGAACTCCTCGCTCGTGGAGTTGGCCAGCGCGGTCAGCCGGATCTCGCTGCGGTTGATCTGGCCTGCCTCCTGAACCCTGGAGAGGGTCTCCGATCGGGTCAGGATCGACTTGCCCGACATCATGTAGGGGCCCACGAAGGAGACGCGGCGCGTCCGGCCACCGGTGATGGAAAGGCCGGACATCACCATATCCACCTCGCCAGCCTCCAGGGCCGAGAGCAGCTCTCCAAAAGGCCTCGTCACGATTTCGAGCTCGACCCCGATGGCGCCGGCCAGGAGCCGGCCCAGGTCGGCATCGAGCCCGATCACCGCTCCGCCACGGCTCCGGGCGTTGAACGGAGGTTGGGTGCCGGACATGCCTACACGGAGCTGGCCCGACTCCATCACACGATCCAGAACGGGCGAATCCTGAGCCCTTGTTTCGCCCGGGGTCACCAGCGCGGCGAACAGGGGCAGGACGAGCAGGGCTGCAATGCGACGGAAGACGAGCATGGCTCACTCCTGTTGGGAAACCTATTGTGCGCCCGTGAGGGCCGCCGCCACGAACATGACCCCCCGTCGTACGGATTGCCAACGCTGCGGCGTGCTCTTCTGGCTCACATCGGGGTCTGCTGGAAGATCGGGTGCCCCCACAGCGGTCGAATGAGCGAGCCGGGCGAGTGGCCTCGCAGCACGACCGGCCCCGCCCACTTTCCCGCCACCTCTTCCGATTCTCGGCTCACCACTACGAGGAACTGGCTCCAATCCAGCTCGCTCGTGAGCGAATCGGTCGACTCGACCGACCCGAGGTGACGGATACGATCCAGACTCTTCGTAGCCAGCCACACGTGATGAGACTCGCCGTCACCGGCTGCCGGAAGGTCGCGGACGACCACAGTAAGCTCGTACGACACCTGGCCATCAGTCGTAAGGGAAACGCCGAACGGCGACCACACCTGATGCATCCGCGCGAGTCCGGACGCGCCCTCATTTCCCATAGTCGGGTACAGCGGAAACTCGTCGGGCCAGGGTGACCACACCGTCAAAGACACGAGCAGCAGTCCAACGCCCAGGAGCGCGGGACCGCGTCCCCAGTGCATGTTCTCTCTCCGCCCGTGCACCTGTCGGGCTACGGGACGAGGCCGACGGGGCCGTTGTCCCAGTCCTGCACGCTGGAGATGTTCGGCAGATTCCAGTCGGCCCCGTTCCAGCCGTCGAAACCGTCCAGCCGGAACACCCACAGGCCCGTCTCCATGTCGCTCACCGCGATCAGGCCGTCGTAGTTGCGGACGTCGATGCCGAACGCGCCGTTGAAGTCGCTCTCACCCACGGGGTTCCCCGAGGCGAAGCCCAGGTCCGTGGCCAGCCCGGCCTTCTCCGGACCGTGGTAGGTGTCGTACCAGCCTACCGTCTCCGGGTTCTCGGGGTCCGTGATGTCGAAGACGTCGATCCCGTCCTTGTACGAGGTGACGAAGACATAGGGATACCGGATCTCGTTGTTGTGCGAGCGCGCCTTGTAGTTGCGGGTCCAGGCGCTCAGCTCGGTGTTGATCGTGCGTCGCTCGCCGCTGAGGCCCCGCTCGAGATCGTAGATGCGAACGGGCGAGTATCTGTACTCTGTCTGACCCACGCCGATCTTGGCATCCGGCGTCGCCTGGAGGGTGTGTGCCAGCGTAACGCCCATAACGCCGACGATGGATGTGGCGAGCTCAGGGTTCGCCGGATCCGAAATGTCGTAGATGTAATAGCCGTTGAAGCCGGCGCCGTAGAGCAGGTCCCGACCGGAGGCCGGCTCGTAGGCCGCGTAGAAGTCGTGGTACCCCTGCATGGCCCCGAACGGCGTCTGGTCGGGCGCCGTCGATGGCCACGGAATCCGGCCGATGAAGCCGTGGTCCTCGGCGCCGTTGAGGAAGGCGTCGAGGTCATAGACGTTTCCATACGGACCCTGGCTCGTCGTGATCAGGAGCGGAGGGCCCGAGGAGTGCTTGTAGGCGAAGATGTTGTGAAAGCCGCCCGGCGTGTCCGGGGTCCGGATGCGGCCCACCTCTTTCACCGTCGCTGGATCCGGAAGCCCCGTGACGTCCAGAACCACGGCACCCAGATCCGAGTCGGGCCCGGCCGCGAACTGCATGGACTGAATCACGTAGTACCGGCCCTCGTGCTTGAAGTACTTCGTGTCCATTCCGCCCAGCGGCATGTGCAGCTCGGCATCTTCGATGCGCCACTGGTAGATCACCTCGGGAGCGGCGGGGTCCTCGAGCGAGATGATATCCACGCCCTTCGTCGGGCCGAGACCGCGTGACAGATAGGCAAAGGGCCGGTCCGGCTCCTGCTCGAGCTCGATGTCGACGTAGCTGATCTGCAGTCCGTCTCCGAGCTCCAGATTCGAGACGACCTCGATGTTGGGGGTGCCGGGCTCGTCCGAGACCTCCTGCGCCGTGGCCCTTGCCGGGCCATGGGTGAAGGCAGCCGCCCACGCGCTGGCGGTCAGGGCGATCATCGCTGCGAACGTCTTCCTCCTCATTCACATCCTCCGTCCGGGGGATCCTTCGAAACCGTCGCCCGACTCGGGCGTCGGGCTGTATATCCTAGACTCACCCACCGGGTTCCACCTCGAAGGCCATCATCATTCCCGCCTCAAGGTGCTCGGCGATGTGGCAGTGGAGCATCCAACTGCCGGGGTTCGTTACCTCCAGCAGGATGTCGACG
This sequence comes from Gemmatimonadota bacterium, assembly GCA_039584255.1. GTDB lineage: Bacteria > Gemmatimonadota > Gemmatimonadetes > Palauibacterales > Palauibacteraceae > JBDGYE01. The sequence goes on along the minus strand of JBDGYE010000054.1, from coordinate 2,960 downwards.
GTGGAGCCGACGGGGAGCAACGCCGTGTCCTTCCAGGCCAGGTTCCGGTTCGGCACGCCATCACGCGACAGGAGCAGAAAGCGCTGCCCGTGCAGATGGACTGGGTGGTTCATCGGGTGGAACGCCTCCGGGTCATTGCGCAGCCGGATCTTGATGACCTCGCCGACCCGGAAGCGCCAGTCGATGTCCATGTTCTCGGCGCCGGTCTCGACGTCACGCAGGATCCACCTGACTTCCTTGGTCGTCGACAGCCAATTCATGTGCGACATCACGTCGGTGAACTCGACCGGCGACCGGTAGACGGTGTCTATGGCGATGAACTGCATGACCTGTAGAGGCAGGTCCCGGATATCGACGCTCAGCAGCAGCTCGCGGTCCACCGGGGCGTCCATGTAGTCGCGGTACGGCTCGACTTCCCGCTGGACCGTCTCGTCCACCTTCAGCTCACGGAAGGCATCGGCGTAGGCGGGTGTCGCGGGCTCAGCTTCGACTCTGACGACTCCGAGCGTGTCGACTGCCGAGAAGAACTCGCCGGCCATGTGGTTCACAGCCTGGATCCGGTTGGTGATGAAGTGCTCACCGGGTTCCTCGAACAGAACCTCGACCACGTACCGCTGGGCGGGAGCGATAGGCACGCCGGGAACGACGATCTCGCGCTCGAACTTGCCGATGTCCGCCCCCACTAGCTTTATCGGCGCTCCATCGAAGGAGAGGTTGAAGGTTCGAGTGTTGGATACGTTGGTGAAATAGAACCGCACTACCTCACCGGCGTTCACCGTCAGGTCGTACGCCTGCTCACCGTTGACCAGCAGGACGTTCCCGAACCGCCCCATGATCGCGAAGTTGGCCGCCTCGCGGCCGAAAGGAACCAACTCGCTCCCATCGAGCAGTATGTCGTCCAGGACCACGACCTCATCCCGATTCACCGGGTTGTAGTAGTCGGCCCGCTCCGACCGGACCAGCATGTTGCCGTACAGCCCCAGGTCCTGCTGGATGTCCTCGCGCACGTGTGGGTGGTACCAGTAGATGCCCGCGTCCGGAAAGTGGATCGTGTAGTCGAAGATCTCTCCCGGCTCCACCGCATCCTGCGTCACCCCGGGGACGCCGTCGAACCGGTTGTCGATCCGCACGCCGTGCCAGTGCACCGTCGTCGGCAGATCGATGCGGTTCGTGAAGCGGACGTGGATCGTGGCGTCGCGCTCGACCCGGATCAGCGGACCGGGTATCTGCCGGTTGAAGGCGTACATGGTGAAGGCCTCGCCGGCGACCGTCTTGCGCACTAGCGAGGCCTCGAGGTCGATCGTGTCGCCATCCTCTAGGTTCAGTACCTCACGAGGCCCCGCCGGGGGTAGGTCCGACGGGTCCAGGCCATCGCCGGGCAGGAACGGCGTTACAGAGGGTCGCACGTCGTCCAGCGCGGGAAGCATCGGGTTCCGGATCATCGGTATGATCATCCGACCCGAGTTGAGGAATCCAACTCGCGCCGAGTCCGAGTCTTCTGCATGCTGTGCGATGGCCAGCCGAACAGAGGCCGGGCCGGCCAGCATCGCGATCAGCGCGCTGGCGAGGCCGACCGAAGTGCGGAGACAGGGAGCGGCAGACGCCGTCATACGTCTCTGTAACTCGTCTGCGCCACTCTTCCCTTGAGGATGCTTAGAGAAACGGTAGTTAGTGAACTCTCAGACCGCTCCCGGCGCCGGAGGTCTCGGCAACGGGCGCGCAAACCTAAGGAGAGCCGGCGAGAGTGTAAAGCCGCTCCCACGCTGAGGTCTTTCCGGACCGAAAGGCAGAGTCGGCCCAAAGAGACCCTCCGCTGGCGGCTCTCAGCCGTTGAGCATGCCGGTGGCGTGGGGTACGTTTCGGGCGCGACCGCACCGACTCGGGTCGGTGCTCGATCACCGGACACCCGCTCCCGGAGGAGGAGAATTCCACAGCCGGCTGCCCGCCGCTCGCGACTCCTGATTCTCACAGCCTTCATGGTCGGTGCGTGCCTGAAGGCCGCGCTGCCCGCTGCCGCGCAGGAGACGGAGCGGAGCGAGGAGCGGGCCACTAAGCAACGAGAGCCGTTCCACGCGTCCGCCTATCTTCCCCTCGGCCACTGGTCCTACCCCGTCATCGAGTACTGGATCGCCAGCGGCAGGATCGACTCGCTGTCGCCCTTCACACAACCCTACCGGCGCATCGAGGTCGCGCGGGCGCTTGGCGAGCTCGACGAGATATCGCTCGGGCGTGGCGAGCGGGGATGGCTCACCCGGCTTCGGTCCGAGTTCGGTCCGGAGCTCCGACTTCTCGACGGATCGCTGGACCGTCCCGCCAGGCTGAACCTCGAGCTGGCCGGGGGCGCCGAGTACGTGACGCAGACTCATCGTGATGTCCTGCGGCCGGAGCTGGAGGGCGAGTTTTCAAAGGACAGGCTACTCGAGGACTTCAGGCTCGGGCTCGATGGGGAAGCCGGACCGGTGGTTGGCGCCTTTCGGATCGGACGCCACGGAATATACCGTCACGATGCGCAGTTCCCGGGCGGGAGGGTCGTCCCGAAGATCGAGAACGCGGTGCTCGGAGAGCTCGGCTCGCGGGTTGAGGATGCCTACCTTGAGCTTCAGAGCCGATACGCCAGGATCTCGTTCGGGAGGATGTACCGGAACTGGGGAGCGCCCAAACTGGACGGTTTCTTGCGGTCGGCGTACGCGTACAGCGAGGAGGAGATCGGCTACCGCGTGGGCACGGACAGGGTCTTCCTGATAGGGATGTTCGCCAGCTACGGAGACTACCGGTCCGATACCACGCACTACGTCGCGATTCACAGACTCGAGGTACGTCCCGTCGACGAGCTGTTGATCGCGGTGTCCGAGGCGACCGTGCAAGGCGGTCCGGGACAGGGCGTCGATTTCAGGCTCATCAACCCTGTCTCGATCTGGCAGTTCGCGCGCAGGGATGACGATCCCCCCCACAACAAGCTG
>JBDGYE010000123.1:0-7593 GCA_039584255.1 Gemmatimonadota bacterium | reverse complement strand
CCGGTCAGTGACCTCTTTCCCGGATCGATCGATCTGGACCCGCTCTTCGGAGAGAATGAGCCTCGGAGCGAACGCCTGTGGGCCGAGCTGTTCGTCACACGGCAGTTCCGCTCCGCGGACGGCCTTACCCTACGGATTCGGGGATACAGCCGCGATGGTGAGCGCGTTCCCTCGATCGGGGGCTTCTCCTTCTCGGACGTAGGAACATCCGCTTTCTACACTGCAGGCCTGGAGCACTTCGACTCGTCCTCGTCCTCGGTGGCTCTCGAAGGACGCTTTCACGTCGGCGAGGTCGCGCTTCGGGCGGAAGCGGGCACCCGGCAACGCGACGACGTTCGGGAATTCCGACTGCCCGCGTGGGGATCGGCAGGCCTTCTGGGCCTCAACTACTGGGACGACAGACTCGACGTAGATGATACCTGGGTCCGCCTCGGCGCCTCGAGGGGTTGGGAGTCTCTGAGCCTGACGGCCTCCCTGGCTTACAGTTCGAGCGAGAACACTCCGAGCGGGGGCGATCGTGAAGAGGCCCCCGACGGGACGCTCATCCGGGAGGGCCTCGAGATCGTCTCGGGGGACGTCGAGCAGACCGTCCTGATCGGCGCAGTGGGCGCGAACTGGCGTGCCGGATCCCGGCTCCGGGTCGGCGTGGCGGCCAATCTTCAGCAGCGGGATGGCGATGGCACGAACGAGCTCACGCTCGTCGGATTGGCAATCGGCCCGGCCCAGAGCGATCTGGACGAAAGCTCGGTGGAGGGATCCGCCGACGTCTGGGCCCGTCTCGGACGAGGGACTCTGCGCGGCAATGCCCGAGTTTCCCGATTGGACAAGGACGTGGAGGAGTCGAGATCCGCCTTCTTGCAGGTGGTCAACCGTTGCCGGAACCGAACGCAAGGAAGGGTCCGCTACGCGCATCCTCTGGGCAAGCGACACCTCAGCATCTGGGGAGGTTGGCGAGAAGACGACGTGGAAGTGGACGTGGAGCAGCTCTTCGAGGGCTACGTCAGTGAAGACTGGCAGCGCTCCAAGGTCGAGGGCGGCGCGGCCCTGAGCCATCGCAGCGGAGCGCTCAAGGCGACCCTGAAAGTGACGGCCGCGGACTCCGATCTGGACCTGGAGGCGCCGTCCTTTGATCCGATCATCGATCCGTCGCAGATGTTCTTCCCCGTGAGCGGCGAGGAAAAACTCCGGCGCGCCTCGGGCTCGCTACTGTGGGCGGGCGACCGCGGGGACGCATGGGTGGACGTCGGCTGGCTCAAGGCCGAGTTCTCGTACCCGGCCTCCGGCGTGCAGACCGGCTTCGCGCCGGTCTCCGAAGAGGTCAGTGGAACGGTGGTTGCCGGTGGTGGCCGACTGAACGCCTGGAGCGGAGGATCGCTCAGTACGCAACTGGAGTGGGTGGACGACGGCCTCGATCTCGACCGGACGCTCCTCCGAGGACGCCTGGAGATCGCCCACCGCGTCCGCGAGAAGCTACACGTGTTCGGCCGCTGGACCGCCTGGGACTATTCGGCGGATCTGGCCCCTAGTGACGAATACACCTATCACCTTCTGACCGCGGGAGTGCGGGCCGGGTGGTAGTCGATAAGGAGGTTGTCATGCGAGAGAGGTATTGGCCGATCTTGGCGGCAGCCCTTGCGCTCGGCCTGGCCTTTGCGGTGGGAGCCGCGGCGGCTCCTGGGCAACCGGAAAGGTCGGGAGAATCCCCCGCCCGTCCCGAGGAGTCATCCAGCGAGCCCGATCGGCTCGGGGAATCTCCTGATTCTCCAACAGACGAAACGCCTGCGGTCCAGTCCCAGACCGGGAATGAAGCGCAGCCTCAGACGAGAGGCGATCCCAACAATATGCAGGCGATCCACGACGCTCGGTCGCCGGTCTATGACGACGACTGTCTCGCGTGCCACAGCGAGGTATTGACGACGCCCTCCAAGGACCCGCGAATCCTCCCGCACCATCAAGCGATGATGCCGTACACCCCGGGCTACAACCCTGCGCACGGACCCACGAACGCGGTCTGCGTGCAGTGTCATCGCTTCGTGGACCTGCAGATGGATTCGGCGGGAAGCCTCCGGACCCAGGTCAATCCCGAGCTCTGCGCGCTCTGCCACGGGCCGTCCGGGCCCGGTCAAGTCTACTACGCGCGGTGAGGAGGTCACGATGAACGACAAGACCGGTGCCGGAAGTGACTCGGTGAAGATGAACCGCCGATCGTTCCTGAAAGCAGCCGCGACTGCGGCGGCCGTCGTCGTCGTGTCCCGCGGCGCTCTAATGGGTACGACCGTGGAGGCCGCCGTGTACGGTAGCCCGGACGTGCTCGAAACGGACCCTCGGGCAACCATCATTCGCTCCATCTGCCTCATGTGCCACTCGGCTTGCGGCATCCAGGCCAAGGTGGTCGACGGCGAGCTGGTCAAGCTGGATGGCAATCCGTACCATCCCAACTGCTTCATGCCCGGCGAGCGGATTCCCTACACCACCGCGACCGAGGTCGCCGACCTCACCAGAGCGAAGAATTGCGTCAAGTCCCAGGCAGCGATCCAGACGCTTTACGATCCGTACCGCCTGCGCACTCCGCTGAAGCGCGTGGGCGCGCGCGGTGCGGGGCAGTGGCAGGAGATCACGTGGCAACAGGCCCTGGACGAGATCGCGACCGCTCTCCAGCCATACAACGATCCGGCCGTTCTCATCGACCCCGCGTTTGACGAGTTCGGCACGCTGCCGAACAAGGTCGTCTTCTCCGCGGGACGGATCGAGCACGGCCAGAAGGAGTTCACCGACCGCGTTTGGAAGAACTGCTTCGGCACGGCGAACTACCGGCACGACCACACGAGTATCTGCGAGGTCTCTCACCACGCCGGGCTCGACCTGGTCACCGATTTCAAGAAGCACCATTTCAAACCGGACATCCTCAACTCCGACTACCTCATCTGGTTCGGGACGCGTCCGCTGGAGGCCGGCTTCCCCATGCAGGCCCTGTCCGGAATGATCTCGGATTTCCTGGCGCGGGGCGGCAGGATGGTCACCGTGGATCCGGTCTTCTCCAACACGGCGGCCCGCTCCCATCAGTGGCTCCCGATCAAGCCCGGCACCGACGCGGCGCTGGCCCTGGGTATGGCCCGCTGGATCGTCGACAACGGAAGGTACGACGACGCCTTCCTCACCAACACAGCGGCCGAGGTCAACGGCGAATCGGCATACTCGGACGCCACCTTCCTGGTCCGCCTGGACACCGGAGAGTTCAAACGCGATGCCGTAGGCGAGATCCAGGTCTGGAACGGAGGCCTGGCCTGGGCCGCAGGGCTGGCTCCGGGCTCGAAAGGAGAGCTGGATCCCGGCACGGTGCAGCCCGACGGCGTGGACTGCCGCACCGCGTGGTCCCTGCTGGTGGACCGGTTGCGGGAGAAGACTCTGGAGGAGTACGCCGATATCTGCGGGATCGAAGCCGACGTCATCGCCGACGTGGCGCGAGAGTTTTCGGCCGCAGGCAAGCGCGGCGTGGCGAACCCCTACCGCGGGCCCGTCCAGCACACCAACGGTAGCTACAACCTGTTCGCCATCAATCTGCTGAACGTGCTCAACGGCAACTTCGACTGGATCGGGGGCAACTCGGTCGGGGGCTCCCACTGGCACGAGATGGGGGGCAAGGCGGCCGGACAGGTGAGCCTGGGGACCGTCCCCGGCGGGCGGTCTCCCTCCGGCGTGCCCATCTCGCGCCACCGAAAGAGTTACGAGACGGATGCTCCGAACCTGTTCGCCCGCGACGGCTATCCGGCGAGGCGGCCCTGGTTCCCGTTCCTGAAGTACTGGAACTACCAGGAGATCCTGCCTTCGATCAACGCCGGCTACCCCTACCCGATCGACGTCCTCATTCTCTACTGGAACGACCTGCTGTACTCGACGCCCGCGGCGAGGACTTTCGGTGAGCAGGTCCTGGCCGACGAGGAGAAGATCAAGGTCCTTGTCTCGTTCGACATCCTGATCGGCGAGACCTCGAAGTGGGCGGATTACATCCTTCCGGACACCAGCTGGCTCGAACGATGGTCCACGCCGCACGTCTCGCCGGCGATCACCACCAGGACTTCCGGCTACCGACAGCCTCTCGTAGGGAGCTACATCGAGGAGGTCATTGCCGGGAAGCTACGCCGTTTCTACGTATCGCCGATGTCGCAAGGCAACGTGGCCCAGGACTTATGGAACGGCACGGCCGCGGCCACCGGACCCCAGCTCCTAGAGGACATCATGATCGCGCTCATGGGGCGGCTCGGCATCCCCGGCGTGGGCGCGGGCGCCTTCGACATCTCGAGTGCGGCTCCCGGCTACGACTGGCGGTCCGGCTTGTACTCCGCCTGGGACTGGTACCTCAACATCCTCAACAACTTTGCGGTGGAGTCCGGGGTACCGGTCGACGAGATGATCGCCAAGGGTGGCGTTTTCGAACCGACCACGGGGTTCCCCGACGATCCCGCGGTTCTCTACAGCGGTGATTTTCTCAGTCACAGGTTCAAAGGCCTGCTGCACCTCTACATCGAGGACCTCGCAACGACACTCGATTCCATGACGGGCCAGCCGTACGATCCGCTGCCGAAATACGAGCCCACCAAGGACGTGCTGGATCAACCGCTCGACGTGGATCCCGAATTCGATCTCCATCTCATCACGTACAAGAAGGCCTATCACGCCCAGGGCAGGACCATCGTCAATCCCTGGCTTCAGGGCCTGGAGCCCGAGAGTTTCATCGACATGAATGCGGGCGATGGCCGAGCCATGGGGCTGGCCACGGGCGACGAGGTGGTCCTGATGGGTCCCGACGGCGTATCTCTTCCCGGGAGGGTTCGCCTGACCGAGGGTATGCGTCCCGGGGTCGTCGGCATCCAACACTCCTACGGACACTGGGAGATGGGATCCAACGAGAACAACTCGATCGACGGCCTGCCGGTGGACTTCGATCCGGCACGCAGCGCCGGGCTGCAACCCAATCTGGTGATGAAGCTCGACCCCTACTTGGGCGACGTGACGCTGCAGGACAAGATCGGCGGGTCCGCAGCGTTCTACGACACGCCTGTTCGAATCGCTGCGGCGAGTTCACCTTCGCCGCCGGAGCCGAACACCCCCACGCCCCCGCGGAGAAGGCGGCACCGGGGTTTCAGGTACTTTCGCCGCAGGAGGAGGGCATAGCGAATGGCGCAATTGGGATGGATCATCGACCTCACCAAGTGCACCGGATGCCACACGTGCCACCTCGCCGCTTGGCTCACCTCTGGAGCTGCGGTCTGCGTTCAGCGCGGAGCAGGTCAACTGGCGTAGGGTGCTCGAGATCGAAAGCGGGCGCTACCCCCAGGTCAAACGGTCGTTCTACACGATGGCATGCCACCACTGCCAGCAGCCCGCCTGCATGGCGTCCTGTCCCGTTGACGCCATCACCAAGCGGCCGGAAGACGGCATCGTCCTCATCGATCAGGACATCTGCGTTGGCTGCAGGTACTGTGCCGCCGTTTGCCCGTACGGAGCGCCGCAGTTCAACGCCGCCACGGAAACGGTGGAGAAATGCAACTTCTGCGTACACCGCATCGACGCAGGCCTCGAGCCCGCGTGTGTGACAGCCTGCGTCGGGCGCGCGCTGAGTTGGACTTTCGATCCCGCGTCGCCGGGAGACGTCCCACCTGATTTTGCCGATCCGTCGCTTACGGGACCCTCGGTCGAGTGGAGGCGCGACAGGGTGAATGGGTGAAACCGAGCCACGACGAAGCTCCGGAGCTAGGCGACGAAGGCGAAGCCTTGGCCCTCCTCGCCGAGCTGCTCAATCTCGCGGGAGAGTACTTTCTCCGAGGGCCCGATCCACGGCTCGACGCGCTCGTGAGCGCGCACGAGTGGAGGGCGAACCTCCGACGAGCAGGACTTCTGGACGACACACCCGACGGCAGGTTGCTCGACGCGCAGGACCACGAGCGCACCTTCGCCACGCTGCTGCGCGTGCCCGGAGGGGACTTCGTTCCCCCGTTTGAGCAGGCGTACCACGCCTCGGATTCCACGGGCACGCTGCCAGCCCGACTCGCTTGCCAGCGAGTCTATGACACGGCAGGCTACGAGAAAGCCCCTTTCGGGTCGTCACAGGCGGATCACGTGGGGCACGAGTTGCGCTTTCTCGGTGCCCTCGCCGAGCGGGAAGCCGAATGCTCGCGGCGTGGCGACGCCGACGCGGCCCGGCGAGTGGCCACGTGGAGACGCGGCTTCGTTCGCGACCGGTGCTCGTGGTGGCGTGAATTCACGGATCGCCTCGGCGACTCCACAGACTGTCTTCAGATCCGAATCATGGCGGCTCTCGTTCGCAACTTGCGAAAGCACCTAGAATGAGGAGGCCCCACTAAGGCGAGAGAGAACTCGTGAGACGCGTCTCGATTGGGTTGGCGATCTTGGTCGGGCTGCTTTTCGTCGCGCTGGCGATTCCGGGTAGCCCCCTGACCAATTGGCTGGCCCGACTGCTGGGCGATCGCGTTTCGTCGAAGGAACCGACGGCGCCGCGGGGCGCCGTGGATCCGGTTCCCGCCGCTCCCGACCTCCAGCTTCGCGCCGCAGTCGGAGCGATGATCTCGCCGCGGGGGACCCTGCTCTCCTACCGGGACTTCTTCGATCTTCTGGCTCGCCGGCTGGACAGAGAGCTGGTCTTCGTCCAGCGACGGACCTACGCGGAAATGAACGACATGCTCGTACAAGGCGAGGTTGACGTCGCGTGGGTTTGCACCGGGGCGCTGAAAGACTTGCACAGGCGGGATGGCGCTTTGCTGGGCGCCGTCCCAGCAATCGACGGCAGCACCAGCTACCACAGCTACCTGATCGTGCCGGACGACAGTGATGCGCGCACCCTTGCCGATCTGCGCGGCGAGGTGTTTGCCTACACCGACGAGCTGTCGCTAACCGGGCGGAGAGTCGTGGTGCGCTGGCTCGAGCGCCGCCGTTTGACGGATCAACGGTTCTTCCAATCGGTGTTCTACACCCATGCCCACGACAAGTCGATTCAGGCCGTGAAGAGAAGACTCGCGGGAGGCGCCTGTGTGGACTCGCTGATCTACGACTTTCTCGCGGCGCGCTCACCGGAGAAGGTCGCCGGGACCAAGATCGCGTGGCGCTCGGAGGCCTTTCCCATCCCCCCCCTGGTGGTTTCCGCACGCGTCGATCCCGAGTTCCGCGAGGAGATCATTGCGGCCTTGCTCGCCCTCGGGAGCGATCCCGAAGCCAAACCGCTGCTCCAAGCCATCGGCGTCGACAGCCTGACGACTGGTGACCCCGAGCTATACTTCGCTCCATGAAGTCAAGCGCCAACTTGCCGAGGGGGTTCGTTCCCCTTCGCACCCGGCTTTCCATCTTGATCTCGCTAACCGTTTTGGTGTTCGGCACTCTCAATTTGTGGGTGGCGGGGCGATTGACATTCCTGGCGCTGACCCGGGAGCAGGAGCACCGGATGCAGTTCGCCGCGACGCTTCTGGCGCAACGGGCCGAAGAACTCTTGCTCTACGACGACCGGGTTGCTCTCGATCAACTGGTCCGGCAATCCCGGAGCATCGATCCGCATCTGGCCTACATCATCCTCTCGGACCCGAT
>JBDGYE010000122.1:0-5342 GCA_039584255.1 Gemmatimonadota bacterium | reverse complement strand
CGAAACGACCACCATTGTTGCATTCTTGCAACAGTCTGCAGAGTAACGTAGTCTTCTAGGCCCGAAACGGAGGTGGCTGCGCGGCGAATCGCCAGCGCGGCTGCGGGTTTTCGGCATTCCAGCGCCCTCGAGGAGGACTCCGCACGCCGGCTGGCAGATTTCCTGCGTTCCGGTTCCAGTGCGGCAGAGTTTCACGGCCGTTGCCCTGCGCCGCCCATGGTGTCTCCGGGAAGAGCGCCATGTGGTGAGCCCGGACGGCCGGGAGCACACTTCAGAGAGCAGTGAGGCGCCGTATGTCAGCCACATATCGCACGATTCCGATTCTCGCCGCGGCCTTCCTGATGGCCGCCACGCCCCTGAGCGCACAGCGCAATCCCAACTGGGGAACGGGCGGTGTGGAGCTGAACGCCCACCTGGGGCTGCTGAACGACGAGCCCGAGTTCGATCCGCGGGGCGAGGGCACAGATGCCATCCGGCGGGACGCCATCGTCGGAGTGAGGGTGAATTACGTCTTCCCGTGGAACCTGTTCTTGGGTGGTGAAGTTCAGAACTCGCTGCTGCGGCTCGCGCTGCCGGGCCAGATCTCCAACTTGAACAGCTGGTGGTTCAGCGGCGTGGCCGGCTACAACTTCCAGCTCGGCCAGAGCGGCCAGATCTTTCCCGTTGTCGGAGCCGGCGCCGGCCACTTCCGGGTGGACGGCCTGAGTCCGGAGACCGACTTCGCCCTCACCTACGGCCTGGGCGCCCGCTATTACGTGTGGACCGATCTCGCCGTCCGAGGCGACCTCCGCATGCACCACGTGCCCGACGCCCTGGTGAGCACCCGGGAGGAGGGAACCGGCGGTCCCGTGCCGAGTCAGGACCTGTTCATGCTCGAGACCAGCATCGGTGTCACCTACTTCCTGGGCGGCCCCAAGGACTCGGACATGGACGGGGTCTACGATCGCGGAGACCTGTGCCCCGACACGCCGAGAGGGGCGTTCGTAGACGACGACGGGTGCCCGATCGACAGCGACTCGGACGGCGTGCCCGATGGCCTCGACCACTGTCCGGGAACGCCCATCGGCGCGACGATCGATGAGAACGGCTGCCCGGGCGACGATGACCTCGACTTCGTGCTCAACGGGCTAGACCTGTGCCCCGACACGCCCGCCGGCGCCTTCGTCGACCGCGACGGGTGTCCGTACGATTCGGACGGCGACGGCTTCCTCGACGGTCTCGACCGCTGTCCGGACACGCCCGAGGGCGCCGAGGTGGACGAGTTCGGATGCAGCGAGATCCAGAGGGGGATCATCGAAGGACTCCTGGTGCTGTCGAACGTCTACTTCGACTTCGACCAGTCTACCCTGCGGCCGGAATCCGGTCCGATCCTCGACCATGTGGGCCAGGCCCTGCTGCAGCGCCCCGGGGTCCGCTTCGAGATCCAGGGTCACACCGACGGCGTGGGAACAGACGAGTACAACCAGGGACTCAGTGAGCGGCGCGCAAACACCGTGCTGAGCTGGCTGCTGGAGAACGTCCCGGACCTGGATGCGTCGCTCTTCACGACCGTGGGCATGGGCGAGAGCCTGCCCATAGCGACGAACGAAACGCCGGAGGGTAGGCAGGAGAACCGCCGCGTGGAGTTCCGCGAGGTCGAGTAGTCAGGAACAAGCGCTCCGCACCGCCCATCCGCAGGTGCAGGCGCAGAGGGCCGGTCCGGCGACCCCGGACCGGCCCTTTCTATTCGGTGCATTCCGGTGCCGCTGGGCGCCGCTATCTCATGGCCTGGTAGGTGCCTCGCTGCTCTCGGCGAGCTGCAGCACGGTGTGGAAGACCAGACGGACGATTCGGGCCGCCTTCTCGTAGTCCAGCGTGTGCGGCTCGTCGGAAGGCTGGTGGTAATCCTCGTGCGTGCCGCTGAAGTACCAGAGGACGGGGACGCCGTTGTTGTGGAAGTGATACTGGTCGGAGCGCTGAAACAGGTCACCGCCCCAGCGGTCGTCGATCACGGCCATCCCCAGCTCCGGGTGGAGGCCGGTCGTCAACTCGGCCAGCAGCCCGATGTTCGAGCCCGGCGACCGGATCACCGCCACCGTGTCCGGCCAGTTCCGACCGATCATGTCCATGTTGACGGCCGCCACGGTGGAGGCCAGCGGAAAGGCAGGGAACTCGCTGTAGTACTGGGAGCCCCACAGCCCCAGTTCCTCGCCGCCGAAGGCTATGAAGACGAGCGAGCGTCGTGGCCGGGGCTCCAGCTTCGCGAGAGCCTCCGCAAGTTCGAGAAGGCCGGCCGTGCCGGAGGCATTGTCGTCGGCACCGTTGTAGATGGAGTCCGAGCCGACCGGCGCTCGCACCCCGACGTGATCCATGTGGGCCATGATCACCACATACTCGTTTCTTAGCGACGGGTCCGATCCCTCGAGCCAGCCGATCGTGTTCATCGCGTCCGAGCCCGACTCCGGGCCGTGGGACACCAGCGAGAAGACCGGCAGACTCCACCACTGCAGGTAGTCGCCTCCCGCACCGGACTGCAGGCCCGACGAGTGAAACTCGGCCGCGACGTAGCGGGCCACCTCCTCCAGCTCCGGGCTGGGAGTCGCCCTGCCTCGCATGGAGTCGTGAGCCATGAGCTCGACCCGGCCCCGCAGGTCCGAGGCCGTGATGCTGGCGACGGCCTCGTCCACGTTGGCCGGGGGTGGTGGCTCGGTGAGGGAGGAATCATCGCAGGCCCAGGCCACGGCCACGGCAGGAACGAGCCAGATGATGCTATGCTTCATGGCGAACCGCCTTGCTCGGATCCGGGGACCGACGATACGGCCCTGTCCGGAATGTCGAACTCGTAGACGCCCGACCGCTCCTCGCCGTCGATCACGGCGACCGTGACCCGGTAGCGGCCGGGGGGCAGCCGAGAGGGGTCCGGTAGCTCGAAGGAGCGCGATGCGCCCGGGGCGAGGTCAGTCGACTCGTCGCCGTCGGCCCATCGCAGCAAAGTCCGGGCCCCAGATGGGGGGGCCACCCGACGCCACCGGCCGTCCTCCCGCCTCTGCATCCTCACGACCCTGGCCGTGCAGCGCCGAGCGGTGCGAGACCCCGTATTCTGAACGCGCAGCGACAGCTCCGTGTGACCCTCCGCAGGCGGCCCCACCGAAGGTGACAGCGTGTCAGCGAGGAGAAGCCGTGGCCGCCAGTGCCACCTGGCCAGGCGGTAAAGCCCCGCAGCCACGACCAGTGTGACGGCAACGTACAGAAGTACGGACGCATCCACGCTGGGAATCTAGGTCTCGAAGGGAAGGGAAGCAGCGGCATCGAGCCCCGATGCCGGCTTCTGGCTCGGCTCAGGTCCGGGGTCGGCGCGTCTGCTCCAGGCGAGTGTTAGGTGGCACCGGCAACGCTCGCGCGCGCAGAGAACCAGGGATGTGATCCGAAGTGATCTCGAGGCACGGCTTCGCCGCGGGTGACATACCACTCAAAACCTCCGACAACCGATGACAAGTACTTCGTGAGCATGGGACGGAGACGCAATCTGTGTGGGAGCCAACGAATCGCCACGGGCAAATGTTGCAGCACGTATGGGTACACCGCGATTCGGAGAGTGGATTCGCCGCTGGTATTCGGGATGATCCTCCAAGAGACGAACGACGTCCTGCCGCCACGGCTGCCTATCTCGAGGTCATAGCCTACGCCTTCGATCCACCGACAAAACGTGCGCTCGAAGACCCATCCGCTGAGATAGTGAATCTCATCGCGTGAGTTGTGACCTGGCCAGACATGGACAGGATTCTCGGCGCAGAACGGATGACAAAGCTCGAGATTCCCGGGCAACGAAATGGCCTCCCAAACCTTCTCCGCTGGCGCAGCGATGGGTGCGGCGACCGCAACGGACCACTTGAAGTTCGGCTTTGGGTCATCCACTTCGGGCATGCTTCGACTCCCTGTCCGGTGCGCCGCGCAAGAGCCACCTGATCCTTGGAATACCCGCAACCAGCGACGCAACAACGATCACCACGGCGACCGCCGCAAGCCCGCGGGGCCAAACGAACCAGGGCGCTAGCGCCGCCACCAGGTAGATGAACATCTCGAGGCCTACGCGGGCCGGGCCCGGTGTCGCAACGACGACGTTGCGTTTGTCGTTCGGCGTGGAGAAGACGCTCGGGAGGCCAACGAGAAGAACCAGCGCAGGCAACACCAGCCAACGGGAGCACGAAGCCAGGGCCCACGGCCCGGCCACCCAGGCGATCAGTTCCGACAGGAATCGGAGGCCCGAGGATACGGGCGTGTCGTATGGATGGGTAGAAGCGTCGGAATGATTCATACCAGCCGACGAGGTACCCTAATGGGAAGGTTGTCGGGCATTGGGCGGCTCCTGCGCCTTGGGCTGCGGTCCGGAGCTGACATGCGGCGCAAGCTTGTCCCACTCGCTCGACGCCACGCAGTAGAGGCAAAAGTCTCCGTGGTCATAGATGGAACAGTTCAATGGGCCGCGCCTGTCCTTTTGAACGTACGCGCCCACAAAGGGCGTCCTGGTTGGCCGAACCGGCCTGGTGAGCACCCACGTGATTCCATCCGCACCGTTCCTGCCCATGAGCAGACTGTCTCGCTCCCACTCGTTCTGCTCCAGCATGTCGACGCCAAACAGCTTCAACACGCTCAGCAACGCGTGCACGGTGCGCTGGAACCGCCCGGGCGTTTCACCCGGCATCATCATCGGTCCGGAGCCCATGCCGACATACTTCGTCACGCCGGCAGCCTTCATGGCGTTCCACACATGCGGGAGGTTGTGTGTCTTGGGACGCTTCTTCCTGTCGTCGCCGAGCGCCGAGATGACGCCGTCGCAGCCCTCAAACGCCTCGTTCAACCTCTCCTCTTCATCCAGCTGCGTCTCGACCACGGTAGTCGTCGGCTTCACGTCCTTGAACTTGTGCGGCGACCGCGTGATCACCACCGCCTCGACATCGATCTCCTCGGCCCGGGCGAGGATCCCCTTGCCGTAGGTTCCGCTGGCGCCGATGATCGCCACCCTGGCGGGCCTTGCGACGTTCGTGTTCATGACGGTTCGCCTTCTGCTGCCAGACGGTCAGAGCCCGACATGCGCGCAATTGTGAGGTGCCGCCCCCTGGACCTTTAGTCGTACGACTCCAGGATGATGTCGCGCCGCCCGTGCCATACGCCCGATGCGTCGCGGGAAACTTCCATGACGTTGGAGAAGCCACCGGTGCGCTGCAGTGGGGCGAGGGTCTCTGGCGTGACGCGAGGATCGTCCGAGAACCAGGCCGCGTTGAGCCAGTATTCCACGCCCCCGGGTGCCTGGATCGTGTAATGCACGTGGGCGGGTTCGCCTCCGTGCGTTTCGTACGGCGCCG
>JBDGYE010000121.1:0-5382 GCA_039584255.1 Gemmatimonadota bacterium | reverse complement strand
TCGACGGGGCTCAGCCCCAGGAGCATGGAGCGCAGCGCCGCGGCCGTTCCGGCTGCCAAGAGGCCCCCTACCAACAACCCGGGCCCAGCCATGCGAAGGGCGTCCCCGAAGACGCCACGGATGACCACGCCCCGGGTGGCTCCCAAGGCAATTCGGAGGCCGATCTCCTGGGTGAGATTCGTCCAGGCAAGGGCCACGACCCCGTAGACGCCCATGGCAGAGAGGAGGAGGACCAGCAAGCCAAGACCCCCGGTGATTGTTCCGTTGGTCCGCTGCCCCTGGGTGGCACGGGCCACATAAGTCTGAGCGGGAACCAGGCTTGGAATGGGTAGGCTGGGGTCCACCGACCGAATAGCCTCACGAACTGGCCCAGCCAGTGCAGCTGGATCGGTACCGGTATCTGACCGAACCAAGATGATGAGATGAGGACTTCTCGCCTGCCTTAGCGGTACGAACATCTGAGGCAATTCTTCCGTTGCAGCACTCGATGCCACATGCCCTACTACCCCCACGACGGTCCAGGCGTGGGCGCGGTTCTCGGCACCGGTCTGCGAGAACTGCCGACCCAGAGCGTCTTCGCCCGGCCAAAGACGGTCTGCGAATGACCTGGTAATGACCGCCACCGGGGCGGACGTTCTGTCATCGGTTCGCAGGAGGCCTCTGCCCTGAAGGATGGGTGTGCCGATGGTGGAGAAGTACCCTTCCGTGACAAGGGTGTAATCCACCCTCACCCCGATTGAATCTGAGCTTGGCTGACCCGCCGGGTTGACCGAAAGATAGGCTCTCGCTCGATCCAGGGGGAAACCGGTGGACACGGCCACCGATGCTATGCCCGGACGAGAACCGATGGACTCTATCAGGCGGTCCACCAGGGCCGACCCGCCCTCTTCCATGCTCGGATAACCTTCTTCGGAAGGCTCCAGAAACCCGAGAAACGTCCCCCCGGTCCGGAAGTCGGTAACAGCCATACCTTCCGGCCTGAATCCGATTTGGCTCTCATCCGTTCGTTCCAGGGAGCGGAGGAATAGAGCCGCCATCAGGAGTAGGAGAAAGGCCGCACCGATCTGGGAAGATGCAGCATAACGCTGGAACCTTCCCACACGCCGCCCGCCTCCGCCGGTGTCGTCCTTCAGGGCTGAAACCAACTCTGGCCGGCTGAACCGAAGCGCAGGAAGGAGTCCGAATGCCAGGGCCGCTGCTAAGGAAAGGGTCAGGGACAGTGCCAACGTCCATCCGCTGGGTTCGAAGGTCGCGCCGGGAGCGGAAATGTTCAGGTCCATAGGGTGAACCCTGGTCATTGCTGTCATGGCCAGAAGGATCCCGACTCCCCCGCCAATCACGGCCAAAATTACCGCCTCTACCATCAGATGTCTCACCAGGCGGACACGACTCGATCCCAAAGCCAGCCTCACTCCGATTTCCTGCTCCCTGGCGGCAGTCCTGGCCAAGGCCATTCCGGCCAGGTTCCCGCAGATGATTAGAAGGAAAACGGCCAATAGCCCAAAGATTCCGACCAAGGCAATAACTTCCAAAT
This sequence comes from Gemmatimonadota bacterium, assembly GCA_039584255.1. GTDB lineage: Bacteria > Gemmatimonadota > Gemmatimonadetes > Palauibacterales > Palauibacteraceae > JBDGYE01. The sequence goes on along the minus strand of JBDGYE010000121.1, from coordinate 3,848 downwards.
CCCGGTTCTGAGCTGGAAAGCGCCCAAAACTGACAGCCTTGACCGTTCGGTCCCGGTTGGTCTCGGGGTACTCGGTCGCAAGGTTGGCGAACACCGTCCGAACCGCAGCCCGGGCTTCGGAGATTGTTGCACCCGGACGGAGCCTTCCCAATACCTGAACCGAGATGCTTCCCCTGTCCCTGAACACCGACTCATCGCCGCCCGCATCAGGGTGCTGAAAGAGAGGCACCCACATGTCCAGGCTGGCCCAATTCACGCGCGCACCTCTGAACTCCTCCGGCGCCACGCCAATCACCGTGTAGTGAATGCCGTCCAGGGGAAAGGACTGGCCCAGAATGTCGGAACGCCCACTCAGTTGGCGTTGCCAAAAGTCGTGGCTCACCACCACCACCGGGTGTTGACCAGGGCCCCCATCCTCTGAGTCCAGAAACCCCCTGCCCACTGTGGGAATGGCTCCGAGAACATGGAAATATTCGGAAGTAGCATAAGCCACCCTGACCCGCATCCCCCCTTCTTCGCTACCGAAGGTGGCGTCCCGCTCGGCCCATGCGGTAAGGGACTCGAAAGGGGTGTCTGCATCTCTGACATTCTCGAAGTCGGGATATGCCCAGCTCCAGTAATCCTCTCCTCTGATGACGGGAACCATGTCCACGATCCGGTCCTGGCCCATCACACCCGGAACCGGGGCAAGCCATACGGCGTGAATCGCCGTGAACAGAGCGGTGTTCACCCCGATTCCCACAGCGAGGGAGAGGACCGCCACAATAGTGAAGACACGGGCTCTTCGGAGGGTCCTGAATGCGAACCGTACGTCCTGAAGGGTGTCGGAGAAGAGTTCGCGGATGACCCGGCGTCGCAGGCCTACCTGGTCGATCCGGCGACAGCGTTGCACCACCATCTCCGGGTCCCCGAATCGCCTCAGCGCTTCTTCCCGGGCCTCCTCAGGGCTTCTTCCGTCGGCCACCAACTGCGCGATCCTGGTTTCCAGGTGGAAGTTCACCTCTTCGTTCAGGCTCCCCTCCAGATTCTTCCCGAACCGGTCCCAGTGGAAGACCCTCTTCAGCCGTGGTCGTTTCATATCACTTCCTCCATGGGGACCTCGAGGAGCGAGAGCATCGCCCGGGTGCTTGCGGCCCAACACTCCAACTCACTGGACAGCGCGCGCTTTCCCTTCCGGGTTATTTCATAGAACTTTGCCCGCTTCCCCTCCTCGGTCTTCCTCCACTCCCAGTCCACGAACCCTTTGGCCTGAAGACGATGGAGCGCCGGATAGAGGGAACCCTCCTCCACCCGAAACAACCCAGCCGACCGGGAGGCGATATGATCGGCGACACCCACCCCGTGCATGGGCCCCCAGAGCTCCAACGCTCTCAGAATCAACATCTCCAGCGTTCCATAAAGGTTTCCGGCTCGAATGGTGCCCACCTTGAGCCTCCCGGGTATAGATGGTCTACATAGACTGTCTATGTTGAATACGAGGCGGACCCTTCCGAAGTTTCGCACACATTTGAAGAAGCGGGAGATGAAGAAGATCCGCAGTAACTTCCGCAAGTTCATCGGTGGAGGGCGGTCAGGAGAGTGGCAGGGGCGAGACTCGTCATGGAGGAGTCCCGCAGGGGCACCTCCATGGTGAGCGCCTCGGCAGAGGCGCGAACTCACTAGCAACCCACGGATTATGATGCGGCCCACGGCTGGCACCGTTGACTGGCACGGAGCGAACAGACCGCCCGCTACTCCTCGGCTACGATGCCGTACTCCTTCATCTTCTGGTAGAGCGTCGTTCGGCCCATTCCCAGCAGCCTGGCCGCTTGGGTGCGGTTGCCGCCGGTGGCTTCCAGCGCCGCGAGGATCGCCTCGCGCTCCGACTCCGGCGGCCGCGGCCGATAGCGGATCTCGCGGCCGCCTTCCGCGGCCGAGCCGCCAGCGCGCGGGCCCCCGCGCGCCCGCAGCTCCTGCGGCAGGTGGGAGGGCTCGATCAGATCGCCGTCACAGCGGATCGCGGCGCTCTCCACGGTTGCACCCAACTCGCGCACGTTGCCCGGCCAGTCGTACGCCATGAGCTGGCGCATCGCGATGGCGCTCAGGCCGCGGATCTCCCGATTCAGGCCGGCATTGGCGCGACGCAGCGCCTGCGCGACCAGCAGCGGGATGTCGTCCTTCCGCTGGCGCAGCGGCGGCAGCACGATCTGAAAGACCTTCAGCCGGTAGTAGAGATCGCGCCGAAAGGTGTCCTCCACGACGGCGGCCTCGAGATCGCTGTTCGTGGCGGCGATCAGCCGGATGTCGACTCGCTCCGCCTGGACGGCGCCGACGCGGGTGACCTCGCCGTCCTGGAGGGCGCGGAGAAGCTGTTGCTGCATCGCCGGGCTGACGTTGCCTATCTCGTCCATAAAGAGGGTGCCGCCGTCCGCCGCCTGAAAGACGCCGGGACGATCGCGCACGGCACCGGTGAACGAGCCGCGGACGTGGCCGAAAAGCTCGCTGGCCAACAGTCCTTCGGCCTGGGCTCCGCAGTCGAGAGGAATGAACGGCCGCGTTTTTCTGTCGCTCAGCTCGTGGATCGCGCGCGCCACGAGTTCTTTGCCGGTGCCGGTCTCCCCGACGATCAAGACCGTGGCATCGGTGGGAGCGACGCGCCTGATGGCGGAGAAGACCTGCAGCATCGGTTCGCTAGCGCCCAGCAAGCCGCCGGGTCCGACGCCCCCCTCTTCCTCCGATTCCAACCGCGGTCGCCGGGCCAGCAACTCCTCGATGCGCGCCAGCAGCTCGTCGTGCTCCACGGGCTTGGTGATGAAGTCGTCGGCGCCCAGCCGCATCGCTTCCACGGCCGAGTTGACGGTCCCGTAGCCGCTGATCATCAAGATCGGCACGTCCTCGCCGGCCGCCCGCAGCGCTTCGAGAACACGGAGCCCGTCGGGCCCCGGCATCCTGAGATCGAGAAGCATGAGATCGATTCCGCCGCGCTTCAGCACTTCGACGCCGGACTGGCCGTCGCGCACCGCCAGGACTTCATAGCCGTCGTCCTCGAGCAGCGCCCGCGTCGAGGCACGAAACGCCTTGTCGTCGTCGACCATCAGCAGCGTCGCCTTAGACACTATTCTCCTTTGCAGCCGAAGTCGCCCGTGCGTCGTCGCACGCCGGTAGCTCGAGCACGAAGACCGCGCCACTCGACTTCTGACGTTCGACCGCGATCCGGCCGCCGTGGCTGCGCACGATCTCCTCGGCGACGAACAGACCCAGACCGACGCCTCGCGCCCCCGACTTCGTGGTAAAGAACGGGTCGAAGATCCGGGCCGCCACGTCCGCCGGCACGCCGGGCCCGCTGTCGCCGACGATCATGCGCACTGTGCCGTTCAACTGCCGAACCTCGAGGCTGAGAGATCCACCTTGCGGCATCGCGTCCTCGGCGTTGTGCACCAGATTCAGGAGCACCTGCTTGAGGGCATCCGGAGCGATGGCCACATTCCGGACGAGGTCGTCAGCGGCAAACTGGATTTCGATCGATTGGCCCGCCAGCTTGTGCTGCTCGAGGGCGAGTGTCTCACGCGCCACTTCCAGGGGGTCAGCGGTGACTTCTCCCGGACGCCTGCGGTTGAGGTCCAGCACCTGGCGAGTGAGACGCGCCAGCCGCTCGACCTCGTCGACCGCCATCGTGAGGAACGACCGATTCGCTTCATCGATCGCCCGCCGCCGTTCCAACACCGCCAGACAGTTGCGCACGTTGGCGATCGGATTGTTGATCTCGTGAGAAAGTTGAGCGATGATCCGGCCCGTCGCTGCCAGCTTCTCTCGTTGGATAAGCTCGGCCTGCACCTCTCGCAACCGCTTCTCCTTTGCGGCCAGCTCCC
>JBDGYE010000120.1:0-8704 GCA_039584255.1 Gemmatimonadota bacterium | reverse complement strand
TATCGATCCTCGCGCCCGGCTTCGAACCGCGGGCGGCTGAGCTGTGCGCGCAGTTGATTCGGGTGGGCGCGATTGGCGCTGTTCTATACGCGCTCTCAGCGCTTCTCGTGAACATCCAGATCGCCCACGAGGAGTACCTGCTCCACGCCGCGCGACCGTCGATTCAGAACCTGGGATTACTGGCGTCGATCGTCGCCGCCGCGAGCCTGAATGCGCCGGTGCTCCTGACGGTCGGTTTCGTGGCTGCCTATGCGGTGATGACCGCCTGGGCCTTCGGGCAGGTGGGACGGTCGCAGCTGCCGCTGCGCGACGCCCTGCGGCCCACGAAGCACTTGAGGAAGCATGTCTTCGGCGAGTTCGGGCGCTCGGTGCGGCAACTCTCGCTGTTCGTGATGCTGGTTCAGGCGAGCCTCGTCGTCGACCGGATCGTGGCGTCGCTGACCGGCGAGGGCGGTGTCGCCGCCATCGACTACGGCTTCTTCGTCACGGACAGTCTTCGACTCCTGCTGGCCGTCCCGGTGGCCACTCTCGTCGTTGGTCAGCTGAGCGGAAGGCCTTGGACCCAGATATCGGATACGTTCCGGCGCTCTCTGGCTCCGCTCGTCGTCATCTCCATCGCGATCTCCGCGTATCTCTTCGGCCTGGCCGAGGAGATCGTGACCCTCCTGTATCGGCGCGGCGAGTTTCAGGAGACGGCGACCGGGCTCACGACGGCCGCGCTTCGCGGGTTCGCGGTGGGAGCCTGGGCGGGCACGGCAGGCTACGTCCTGCAGCGCGTCTTCAACGCGGCGATCAGGAACCGGGACGTGGTGGCAGCGGGTGCTGTGAGCCTTGCGGTCAACGTGGCTCTGGACATCCTGCTGTACCGCCCCCTGGGAGTACTAGGGATCTCGCTGGCGACCTCGGCCTCGCTGATCGTCCTTTTCGGAATCCTCCTTGCCCGATCCGGCCACGGATGGCACCTGGCGTCTAGGGCGTGGAGCTCCGTCGTCGGATTGGCTCTGTGGATTATGGTGCTAGCGGTGCCGCTCGGAGACGGAATCCAGCGGCTCGTCCTGGCCGGCGTGGCACTGCTGGGCTGTTTCGGGGTTGCGTTCGCGATATCGCGGCCGCTACGCAGCGACCTGGCCTGGTTGCTCCAGAGGTTGCAGAATCGCTGAGCGATGGAAACGTTTGATTTCCTGATCGTCGCCACGGCGGATTGGGACAACCCGCTGTGGACCAACAAGCAGCATCTCGCCTCGCGACTCGGGGCGGCGGGCCACCGCGTTCTCTACGTGGAATCGCTCGGCCTGCGGAAGCCCGGTGCCTCGCGGCGCGATATCGGCCGGATGTGGCGACGGCTTCGCCGCGCCAACCGTCTTCGGCGGGTCGTTGGCTCGGTCTGGGTGCTCTCGCCGTTGGTGATTCCGCTGCACGATTCCCGCCTCGTGCGCCGCGCGAACAGGTCTATAATCAGGCGCGGGATCGGCCGGGCCCTCCGGCGGATCGGGATGGCGCGTCCGATTCTCTGGACCTACAACCCGCTGGTGCTGGAACTGCTTGAGGGCGTCGAGTGGTCGGCCCTGGTATACCACTGCGTGGACGAATTGGCGGGCTCGCCGGGGATGCCCACCGAGCTGCTGGAGCGGGCGGAACGAGAGCTGTGCAGGCGGGCCGATCTTGTCGTGGCCAGCGCCCCCGCACTCGCCAAGAGCAGGCGCGAGTTCTCGAAGCGACTGGAGTACGTGCCTAACGTGGCTGACTTCGAGAACTTCGTCCGGGCCGCCGATCCGGAGACGCCCGTGGCCGCCGACCTCGAGGCGATCCCTCCGCCCAGGATCGGGTTCGTGGGCGCGATCTCAAACTACAAGCTCGATCTCGAGCTGCTCGAAGAGGTCCTCCGATCGCGGCCCGACTGGAGCCTGGTCATGGTGGGCCCGGTGGGCGGCGGTGATCCGGGGACCCGAGCGGATTCGCTGGAAGAGCTGCCGAACGTCCATCTCCTGGGGATCCGTCGGCGTGAGGAGCTGCCCGGCTATCTCAAAGGCTTCGACGTCTGTCTTCTGCCGAACCGCATCAACCGCTACACGAGCCACATGTTTCCCCTCAAGTTCTTCGAGTATCTCGCAACCGGCAGACCCGTCGTCATGACTCCTCTGCCGAGCCTCGAGGAGTTCAGGCACCTGGCGTTCGTGGCCGAGGCGTATGATCCGCCGGCCTTCGAACGTGCCATCGAGAGTGCCCTCGACGAGCCAGCCGAGGCGCCGGTCCGAAAGCGTCGCGTCGAGGAGGCTCGAAAGCACGACTGGAGCTCACAGGTCGAGCGGCTGACGGGCCTGGTGAGGGAGGTTTTAGGTGCCGAACGGGCTGAGGCGGGCTCGGGCCGGAAGGAGACGGGCGCATCGCCGTGAAGATCGAGAGATGGATCTTCGTCACGGGAGCGCCGCGCAGCGGGACGACCTTCGCCGGCCAGATACTGAGCGCGCCGATCGAGGTGGACTATATTCACGAGCCATTCAACCCGGACTGCGGGATTCCGGGTATCGACAGCCGGTTCCTGTACCTTCGGCCAGGGGAGCCCGGCCCCGAGCGATACCGCGATTCGATAGACCGACTCTTCCGGTACGAGGCCCCGCTCCGGACGGGTTACTATCCCGAGGATTCGCGCGCCAAGAGGGCGATCAAGGCAGTAGTCGGGTCGCGCGGCCCATTCTATTACCGCATCGCGAGGCTGAACCCGTTCCACACCACGGCGGTCATCAAGGACCCCATCGGATGCCTGTTGACGGGGTATCTGGCGGAGCGACACGGAGTGCACCCCGTGATCCTGGTGCGACATCCGGTCGCCGTGGCAGCGAGCGTGAAGCGGCTCGGTTGGTCGCCGAACCTCGACTTCCTGCGAGAGCAACCTCATCTGGTAGAGGATCATTTCCGATCGGAGCCGCCAGGTGAGGCCGACCTGTTGACGCCGGTCCGGGCCGCGGCGTGGGAGTGGTGGGCCCTGAACCAGGTTCTCCTGGCCGAAGCGGCAAGGCATGACGACTGGATCGTCGTCCTGCACGAGGAGCTCAGTCGGGAACCGCTGGAGACCTTTCGCCGCCTGTACGAGGAGTTGAATCTTCCCTGGTCGGACCGGATCGGGCGCCGGGTTCGCCGTCGCACGAGCTCACGGAATCCAGCGGAGGCGAGGCGTGGTCGAACTCAGGACCTCGCGCGTGACAGCCGGAGCCTGTTCGACCTGCGGGTGTCGATGCTGAGCCCGGAGGAGCGGACCGAAGTCTTCGAGATTACCCGGGACGTTGCGCTCGGAGTCTACACGGAGGAATCGTTCCGCCTTGGGGAGGACGCGTGACGTGACCTTTCAGCGGGAACCGGAGAGGATCCAGTGAGAGTCGCCATCGTCCACTACTGGCTACTCACGATGCGCGGCGGAGAACGCGTGGTCGAGGCGCTATGCGAGCTGTACCCGGGGGCGGATCTGTACACCCACGTCGCGAAGCCCGAAGCGCTGTCGGACACCCTTCGCAGTCACCGCATACGCACGACCTTCATAGGACGGCTTCCCGGGGCCGTCCGCCACTATCAGAAGTACCTCCCGCTGATGCCAATGGCGCTCGAGCAGCTCGACCTGCGGGACTACGACCTGGTGATCAGCAGCGAGTGCGGACCCGCGAAGGGTGTTCTGACCACTCCCGCCACGCTCCACATCTGCTACTGCCACAGCCCCATGCGCTACGTGTGGGACATGTATTGGGACTACGTCGCGGACGTGGCCCGCCCCCTGCGACCCTTTGCGCGAGGCATGCTGCACTACCTGCGGCGGTGGGATCTGGCTGCCGCCTTTCGAGTGGATCGTTTCTTCGCCAACTCGGCCTTCGTGGCCCGCAGGATCCAGAAGCACTATCGGCGCGAGGCAGAAGTGATCCACCCGCCGGTGGATACCGGGGCCTTCGAGCCGGCCGTGACGACCGAGGACTTTTACCTGCTGTTGGGGCAGCTCGTGGGCTACAAGAGGGCAGACCTGGCGGTGAAGGCGTTCACCGGATCCGGAAAGCCTCTGGTGGTGATCGGCGACGGAGAGCAGCTTCGAGATCTCCGGCGGATCGCCGGACCCAACGTGCAGCTACTGGGGCGCCAGCCCCATCCGGTCATCCGGGACCACTACGCCCGCTGCCGGGCGCTGATCTTCCCGGGCGAAGAGGACTTCGGGATCGTGCCTGTGGAGGCGATGGCCTCGGGACGACCGGTGATCGCGTACGGGCGCGGTGGGGCGCTGGAGACGGTGGTCGACGGAGTCACGGGTCTGTTCTTCGACGAGCAGACCGAGGAATCGCTGATGGCCGCCGTCGAGAGATTCGAGGCGGTGGAGCAAAGGTTCGATCCAGTGAAGATTCGGCGCCATGCCGAGGCCTTCGACAGGGCCGTGTTCAAGGAGAAGTTCGCGGCGCGCGTGGACGAGCTGATGTCAGCCGACGGCGCCTGGCCGGAGGTGACGTGGGCGGTTAGTGCGCGCCGCGGCGGCTGAAGACCGCCGAGAGGGTCCCCGCCAGAATGTCCAGGTCCTTCCCGAGGCTCCAGTTGTTGATGTAGTCGATGTCGAGCTCCGCCCGCTCCGGGTAGGCGACGCTGCTGCGCCCGTTCACCTGCCAGTGGCCGGTCAGGCCAGGCTTCACCGCGAGGAAGACCCTGGCCTCCGCCCCATAGTGCTCGATCTCCGCGGGAACGACCGGGCGGGGTCCCACCAGCGACATGTCGCCCAGCAACACGTTGAAGAGTTGCGGCAACTCGTCGAGGCTGGTGCGGCGAAGGAAGCTTCCGACCCGGGTGATCCGGGGATCCTCGTCCGGCGGAAGCTTATAGTCGTTCTCTACGTAGCGTCGATAGAGGAAGGGGTCGGCCTTCAGGACCATCTCGGCATCGACCCGCATGCTGCGGAACTTCCAGATCCGGAACGGCCGACCGCCGAGGCCCAGGCGCTTCTGCTTGAAAATCGCCGGCCCCGTCGACTCGTGCCTGATGGCCAGGGTGACCGCGAGACCCAGCGGAGCCAGCAGTACGATCGCCGCCGCCGAAACGATGACGTCCACCGTCCGCTTGACCATCACCTGCAGCAGGTGGAGCCGGGGGATCGTCAGCTCGATCAGCGGCCAACCGGCGAGCTGCTGACTGGAGAATCGACACGGGATGGCGCTCAGCTCCGCGGGCACCACGCTGACCGAGGCGCCGTGAAGGAGGCAGCATCGCACAACATCGCGGAACCGCTCGGGTCCCAGGTGCGCGGAGACGATGACGCTGCGGATGTCGTGCTCCTCGATGAGATCACGCAGCGAATCGAGGCCGCCGAGTGCCGTGGGATCGTCCTCCGGGTTCAGAGCGAGGTGGCCCACCACGCGGGCGTCGCTCGCGATGAGGTGGACGCGGATATTCCAGGCGGACTCGTGCTCGCCGATGATCAGCGTCCGGCGCCGTCCGATCTCCCGCCGGTAGATGGCGCGTATGAGCTGCTCTACGCCGACTCGCACCGCGGCGAAGCCCGCGGCCATGCCCACCGCCAGCAACACGTATTCGTTTACCGTGAGCCGGAACGAGCTGTAGAAGAGGCCAAGGGCCCAGAGACACGCGACGCCTCCGACGGCGCCCACGGCCGACCGCAGGTAGCTCCGGCGCTCGGCGGCCGGTCCATAGGTCCGCATGGCCGTCTGGCTGGCGACCCCGAGCACGAACACGATCGGGAAGAGGTGGAGCCACATCTGCGCCACGCGGGTGGCGCCGGCGCCGGGCTCTAGCGCTGCCAGGAGTGCCAGGGCGGCGACGACGAACTCGCCGGTGAGGAGCGTAGTGATGCGGATTCCTCGCCGGACGCGCTCGCGCCACACCCGCCGCGTGACCACATCGCGCTGCGGCCGCAGGTCGAACGGCTCCAGTGGGGCAGACTCTGCCGCCGCCGGATGCTCCAGTGTCTTCGCCGGTGATGTCACCTGAGGCACGCGCTTTGCTGTAGTGGAAACCAAGACCCCGGCCTCCACGGCCTCGTCAGCGCGGAAAGGCAGGACACGTAAGAATGGTCCGTTGCGCGCTCGATTTCAACCCTCCTGCCTCCGCGCTCCTCTACAACATGACGGTTCGGGGCGCTCAGGCGTCACACGCCGAGTGCGACGCGGAGTCCGGGCGGGCGCGCAGCACGGACTCTTGAAGCAGGTTTGGCTCGCAGGAACCGCACCATCCGAGGCGCGATTCGAGCGCACGAGGATGTCGAGACGGGCGGCCGGTGGCGATAGGCCGCTAACGGGCGGTCCTGGCTGCGGATGGAGATCCTGCGGCAGCCGGCACGGCCCCTGACGGCCTGCCGGGGAACCGGGTGCGACTCGCGATGCCCGATGCCGGGCCGTTTGCAGAAAGCCGATACTTCGTGCGGAAACGCCGGCTCTCCGGGGAGAGCCGGCGCTCACGTCGAGACCGGGCTCCTGCGGATCAGTAGTCGCTTCGTTACTGACGCCGGACGCCGGGTATGAGCAGCGCCGTAGCGACACCGGCGTGATCCGAGGGCCACAGGCCGGACGGGGTCCTCAGGGTCTCGTCGTCACCCACCACGACCGAGCGCGTGAAGCCGTCCAGCCGGCCCTTCTCCGCCGTGAAGGCATCCCGGTAGTACGCGATGTCGACACGCCGGTCCAGCTCCGTGACCGGGTTCAGCAGGTGTGCTGGCTGACAGCAGGTGACCCCCGTGGCCTTATGCGGGTGGGCATCCCACAGGTCCACGAAGCCGGCGTCCATCACGATCTGCGAGGCGGGGCTGGTGCCGCCGAGCTCGTCGGTGCTGAAGTCACCCACCAGGATCGTGCGGACCGAGACATCGGCGAGCACGCCCAGGAGCTCGAGGGTCTGGGCCACCTGGAAGTCCGGGATGTACAGCCCTGGAACCGGGTCTGTGGGCTCGAGGTGTGTGTTCACGAATCTGTACGTGTGGCCGGCGATCCTCGCGTCGACCGCGGTGAAGCCGCGGGTCAGCTCGACGCTGAGACCACCCAGGGCCACGCTGAAGTTGGTCGAATAGTTGGCGGCCAGTCCCAGATTCGAGATGTCCACGTCGGCCGCCGCCAGAATCACGTCATAGTCCGTGAGCCGGATGTCGCTGAGGCCGGTTGCCGACCCGGGATCCACGATCGGCACCTCGACATCGATGTTCGGAATGCTGTCCGCCACGACGTAGTCGAGGCCGCGCGCAGCCAGCGCATCGAGAAAGACCTGGAGGAAGCTAAGGGCCACGGTAGTGGCTTCCTGCGGGTTCCCGACGAGAAAGTCGCCCGGGGTCTGAACCCGGAACAGCGACACTTCCTGAAGCCCGATCAGGTGTGGCCGGGTTAGCAGCACTTCGTCCGCCAGCAGCTCCGCCCGGGCCGGAAAGTCGGTAGCCGCGATGCGGGCCCACAGCGCGGCCACCTCGAACGGGATCTCTTCGGGCGTCTGAGCGGCGAAGATCGAGGCAACGTCGGCCCCGACGAAGAGGTTGCGGTTGAGGACGCGCACCACTGGCGTTGCGTGCCAGGCGAACTGGGCGTCGCCGCCGAGCTCATCCAGAAGCTCCGAAGGCTCGGACAGGTCGGGCGCCGTAGGCGAGTCCTCACAGGCGACTGCGAGCACGGCTGCTGCCGCTATCAAGGCCAGCTTTCTCATGACTGCCTCCCGCGTTGAGAGCGAGCATTGGCGTGTTGTTGCCTCACGTTCGCGGCGTGAGGTCAAGCGGGAGTCAAGCAGCTGGTAGATCGGCAGAGTATCGAGGGCATGACCGCGAGCGGCCCTGAGATCCGGGGACAAACACGAGGCCCCGGCCGGCCGGCGGCCTGGCCGAGTTTGAGCAATCCGAAAGTCGCGGGCTATGTTTGGCGCCATCGTTCCCGCTGCACGGCCGGGAAACGAACCAGAGAGAAACCATGATCGAGGAACTCTATACCTCCGACCAGATGGAACTCAGGGAGCGGGCGCGGAATCTGGCCGAGACGGTCATGTGCCCCGTAGCGGCAAAGTACGACGTCGCGCAGGCATATCCGTGGGAGGTCCAGAAGGCCATCAGGGAGGCCGGCCTGTCAGGCGTCTGGATCCCGAAGGAGTATGGCGGTCTCGGGGGAGGCGTCCTGGACCTGTGCATCGTGGTGGAGGAATTCTCGCGGGCCTGCGGCGGCATGGGCGTGTGCTACACGGTCAACGCCACCGGATCCCTTCCCCGCTGATCGCGTTCGGCCTGTCCGAGAAGGACGCCGGCTCCGACGCCGGCTCCATGACGACGCGGGCGGAAAGGGACGGAGACGAGTACGTCCTGAACGGCGAAAAGAAGTGGAACAGCATCGGTTCAATCGCGTCGCTCAACACGATCTTCGCCGTCACCGATCCGCTTCAGGGATCGCACGGCATATCGGCTCTCGTGGTAGAGCAGGGCACGCCGGGCTACACCGTCGGAAGACACGAGGACAAGATGGGCATCAGGTGCATGCCCGTGGTCGAGACGCATTTCGAGGAGTGCCGAGTCCCCGCGGCCAACTTGCTTGGAGGATCAGAAGGTCTCGGGTTCGGGCAGGCCATGATCACGCTCGACCGGGGCCGGCCTGGCATAGCCGCGCAGGCGGTCGGACTGGCCCAGGGGGCGCTCGACCTCACGCTCGAGTACACGCACGACCGTAAGCAGTTCGGCCAGTCGATCAGCTCGTTCCAGGGCATCCAGTGGATG
>JBDGYE010000053.1:0-24340 GCA_039584255.1 Gemmatimonadota bacterium | reverse complement strand
TGGAGCGCCTTACTTTACGCTCCATCACCCTCCCCGATCTGGCATTCCTTCGCCCCCTGGAGAGGCTGTCGTGGCTCGAGCTTCATCTCGGCGGAACCAACGACCTCGATCTCCTTCCCGAGGTCGGCCAGCTGCGGAACCTCGAGATCTGGCGGGTTCGGGGATTATCGAATCTGGAATCCCTGGCATCCCTGCCGTACCTGGAGCGGCTGCACCTCCAGTCGATGGGGAAGGTGCTGGCTCTCCCCTCCCTGGACAGGGCGCGTTCCCTGCGGAGAATAGCGCTCGAGAGCATGAAGGGAGTGTCGTCGGATCTGGCCCCGATTGCAGCCGCCCCAGCGCTGGAGGATCTGTTCCTCGTCGACATGGGGCACCTTCAGGCCGACGCGGTGATGCCCTTCGTCGGCCACCGCACGCTTCGGTCGGTCGTACTTGGACTGCGGAGCAGGAAGAAATCCGTGGTGGCGGCGGAGCTGCTTCCGTTGCCGTGTCCGGGCGAGTTTCGATTCAGCCACGAAGCGCCTGGTTCGATGCGTCTGGAGATGCTACCTGACAGACGCCAGAACCTGAGACGATGTGGCGCGAAGGTAGAGTCACCCGCTCTGGCTACATGACCGGGTGGCCGGGCCGAGAACCGCGCGTGGGAACCTTCCCACATGCGCCCGGGTTCGATATGCCGCGATATCAACTCGTCTACATCGCACCGTAACACAGACCCAAACGAGCCATCCATGCTGAACTGGTCGGACGTCGCGAGATTCGCAGACGAGGGGAACCTGCCGCCGCAGCGCCGGGTCGAGCGGACAGATGAGGAGTGGCGCGCGCTGCTCACGCCCGAGCAGTACCGCGTCACGCGCCAGAAGGGCACGGAGCGACCGTTCAGTTCTGATATGTGCAGCCTGTTCGAACCGGGTCTGTACGCGTGCATCTGTTGCGACACGCTGCTTTTCGACTCCGAAGAGAAGTTCGAGTCGGGCACCGGCTGGCCCTCGTTCACGCAGCCGGTGGAGAGGAGCGTCGTTGCCTATCACGGGGACGATTCCCACGGAGTGTATCGCGTGGAAACGACCTGCAACGTCTGTGATGCCCACCTCGGGCACGTGTTTCGGGACGGTCCCGTGCCCAGTGGGCTTCGATACTGCATCAACGCGGTGGCCCTGAAGAAAGTCGGGAAGGCAGCCCCCTCACAGGACGAGTCTGCTTAGAGGCTCGGAGACAGCGGCATGGTCCGAACACCGCTGGCGGTTCCAGTGGCGGTCGCATTCCTCTGCGGCACGATAGTGCAGGCGCAGGAGAAGCACCCCGTTACTCAGCTTACGGTCGACGCCGCGCAAGAGGGATTCCCGGCCTGGTCTCCGGACGGAGCGACGATCGTCTACTCGCTCGGCAGCCGCGAGAGCCCGGAGATGACCGGGCTGTGGAAGGTGCGCGCGGAGGGAGGCGAGCCGTCGCAGCTGACAGACATCATCGGAGAGCATCCCGACTGGTCACCCGACGGTCGGCACATCGTGTTCGACGCCGATTCGGGAAACGCGATCAAGATGATTCCGTCCGAAGGTGGGAAGCCGACCCGCGTCGTACCGGAGTCCATCCCCGTCTTCCGGGGCGGCAACCCGAACTGGTCCCCGGACGGCAGTCGCATCGCCTTCCGGGAGGGATCGAACCTGTGGGTGTTGGATGTGGGAACGGGCAAGGCGACGGTCGCCTTCGGCCGGGAGGGTACGTATCCCATTCCCGGATGCTGGTCCCGGGATGGCGAAGAAGTCTACATGACGGTGCGGGACATCGAATCCTACGAATCCGAGATATGGAGAGTGTCGTCGTCCGGCGCCGAGCCACTGCGTCTCGAGTTCGAAACTGAGCGCCGCCTTAGGTACATGGATCTGTCGCCGGACGGAACGCTCCTGGCGTTCACGGCCTGCAAGGAGAGGGACTGCGACTTGTGGGTCGCGCGCGCGAGTGGAGGAAAGCCGGTCCAGCTGACGTTCCATCCCGCGTACGACGACACTCCGCGCTGGTCTCCGGATGGAACGAGAATCGCGTTCACGAGCACGAGGTCGGGCAGTTTCGATGTTTGGGTGATGGACGTAGATGCCGAACGAGTCACAGCCGCTCTGGAGTCTGCGCAGTAGCGGCCGGTCCGCCTGCCGGCGCCTTCCCGGGCTGTGGGGATCCGATCGCGGTCTCTCGCTCGCTCCTCCCGCGCTCAACCGCCCTTGATGAAAGTGCCTTGCTGGAGCTCGGAGTAGGCCTGCCGCAGCTCCGCTTCCGTGTTCATCACAATGGGCCCGTACCAAGCAACCGGCTCCTCGATAGGCTTGCCCGAGACCAGAAGGAATCGAATGCCCTCCTCCCCGGCCTGAACTGTCACCTCGTCGCCGCTGTCGAACAGCACGAGCGACCGGTTTCCCGTCAGGCTCGGCACCGGGGTATCGGCTGATCCGGGACCTTCCGTCAGCACGGCCCGCGGCTCGGAGCTGTCACGGAAGGTGCCGGCGCCTTCGAAGACATAGGCGAACGCGTGCCGCGATGTTTCCACCCGAAGCGTTCTGCGCTGGCCCGGCGGAACCCACACGTCCAGGTATCGGGGATCCGCCGCGATCCCGTCCACCGGACCGGTCTTTCCCCAGAAGTTCCCGCAGATGATCCGAACCCGGGTACCGTCGTCCTCGGCCACCTCAGGAACGTCTCCGGCAGGGACATCCTGGTAGCGAGGAGCAGTCATCTTCATTGAGGAGGGTAGGTTCGCCCACAGCTGGAAGCCGTGCATCCTTCCGTTAGGGTCTCCTTGCGGCATTTCCTGATGGAGAATCCCGCTTCCCGCCGTCATCCACTGAACGTCACCCGCCCCCAGCGTACCGCTGTTGCCGAGGCTGTCGCCGTGATCCACCGTGCCCGCGAGAACGTAGGTGACGGTCTCGATTCCCCGGTGTGGATGCCACGGGAAACCCGCCAGATAATCGTCCGGATTCTCGTTGCGGAAGTCATCGAACAGGAGGAACGGGTCGAAGTCGCCGGTCTCCCCGAAGCCGAACGCGCGGTGCAGCTTCACGCCGGCGCCCTCCATGGTGGGCTGCGCTTCGAGGATTCGCTTGATCGGTCTTATGGACACTCTGTTCTCCTATCGGTGCCGTGGGGAAGCTCGCAGCAGTGCTAAGACTACTCCGGGATCCCCTCCGAGGTCCCCGCTTGCGGATCGGCGGACCGAGGTACCAGGTCCCGACGCCCGGGCCGTATCTGCCTACGAATAAACAAGAGGCGGTTCCCGACGGTTCAGTGCGGTACCCAGCGCCGGCATCCGGATGCCCTGCAGGGCAGAGACAAGGGGCCAACCCCACTCCCGAGATTCACCGGTGGGGTGCCGGAAGTGGCCTCGGCGCCGCAGATTGTGAATCGCGGAGGTGCCCAGATGAGCGAGGATTACTCCAACGTCTATGAGGACGAGAGGCGAGCGGACGCCTACGCCGAGCTCCAGTTCCCGGGGACGTACTGGCTGGCCTACCGCGATCTACCCGCGATCATCAGCCAGCACGTTTCCGGCACGAAGGCCCTGGACTTCGGGTGCGGGACGGGTCGCTCGACGCGGTTCCTCAGCGATCTTGGCTTCGATGCGGTGGGCGTGGACATCTCGGAGAGCATGCTGGCGCAGGCCCGCAAGAAAGACCCGGAGGGGGATTACCGTCTCGTGCCCGAGGGTGAGCTTCCAGGGTTCGCGGCCGACAGTTACGATCTCGTCCTATCGGTGTTCACCTTCGACAACATCCCCACGATGGAGAAGAAGGTTGCCCTCTTTCGGGCCCTCCATCGCCTGCTCGGCGACGGCGGACGCATGATCAATCTCGTCTCCGCTCCGGAGATCTACGTCAACGAGTGGGCTTCATTCACCACGAAGGACTTTCCGGAGAACGCGATCGCCCGCAGCGGCGACACGGTCCGCATCGTGATGCTGGACGTAGAGGACAGCCGTCCCGTTCAGGACATCTTCTGGAGGGAGGAGGACTACCGAGAGGCCTACGAGCGAGCGGCCCTGGCGTCGATCGAGACCTACCGGCCCCTGGCGAAGGAGACGGAAGCCATTCCGTGGGTCAGTGAAACCTCGATCTCGCCGTGGGCCATCTACGTTCTGAGGCGGAAGTAGGCGGGAACATGTTCGTTGTCGTCCGTGCGGTGACGTACGCCTCGATCTTCATCGGTCTGGTGCTCGTGTTTGTACCTGCCCGGTTGCTCTCTGCGGCTGGGGTGACCGGGCCTGCATCGATTGGGACCCTGCAGGTCGCGGGGATGATCATCGGGGCCGCCGGAGCGGTGCTGGCGCTGTGGTGCGTGCTCACGTTCGCTTTCGTCGGCAGAGGTACGCCGGCACCGTTCGATCCTCCCCGCCGACTAGTGGTTCGGGGTCCATACCGGTTCGCGCGAAACCCCATGTACATCGGTGCCGGACTCGCTCTTGCCGGCGCCGCGCTCTTCTACTGGTCGTGGCGGCTTCTCGCGTTTACGGCCCTCTTCTTACTTGCCACGCACCTCTTCGTATTGTTGTACGAAGAGCCGACTCTGAGCCGCCTGTTCGGGGCGGAGTACGAGGAGTACCGCCGAACTGTGCGGCGGTGGTGGCCGCAAAAGATGAAACCACGGAGCGAAGTGGGATGAGGATTCACATGCGCGTGGCGCGTCCCACGGATGACCTGGAGGCCGCGGTCGAGATGTATAGCGCCGGACTCGATTTCGAAGTCCTCGGGACGTTCGAGGATCACGAAGGCTTCGATGGCGTGATGCTCGGGTGCCCGGGAGCGGAGTACCACCTCGAGTTCACTCGGCAGCGTGGACACATCGCCGGACGCGCACCCACCCAGGATCATCTACTGGTCTTCTATGTTCCCGACAGAGACCAGTGGACAAGGGCGTGCGCCCGGATGGAGCCCTCAGGCTTCAAGGCGGTCCCGGCGTACAATCCCTATTGGGACAGGGAAGGCAGAACGTTCGAGGACCAGGACGGCTACCGGATCGTGTTACAGAACGCGGTCTGGAACGGACGCTCCGACCCCGTGGACCGGCCACATTCCGAGGGGTCAGACGCCCGATGAATGCAGACTTGCCGAAAGACTCCGCACCGTCTCCCAGGGGGTACCGAATGCGCTACGTGGTTTCCGGACTCGTTCTTCTTCTCATCGTGGGCTGCGGCTCCCAAGACGCTCCACAGCAGACCCCGGACGAACAGAGCCAGCGGAGCCGGGACAGCGCCATCGCGGAATCCGGGCTTCCCGGCGCCTCCGGCGTCAGGAGCGCCCTTACCGTTGCCGACTCGGCCGCTTCCAGGAAGGCGCTCGCGGACTCGCTCGCCCAGGACCACTAGAACTTCTGCAAGCTCAGGCGCGGGACATGACGGCGACAGGTACCGGGACCTACACGTTCGAATGGCGCACCGCGGAGCACGCCCACGTGACGAGTCTTCTCTTGCGCGAACAATTCGGCTCAGGGTTCCGCCGCCTGCTGAAGTGGGGTGTGATCGGGGTCCTGTTCCTGGGGATGATCGTGGCCGGCGCGAGTGCGCTTGCTGGCGACATCTCGGGTGCCGTGCAACTGGGTCCGCTGGTGGTGCTCGTCGGCGCTGTGGTCATGTCGTTCTATCGGCTGACGGGCTGGATCAGAGCGTGGCAGGTGCGGCGTCACGATCCCAACGTCGCTCATCCCATCACGCATACCCTGGACGAATCAGGCTTTCACGTATCGACCCGGACGGCAGACGTCGATCTCAAATGGACGGGAATGCACAAGGTCCGAGAGACCCCCGACATGTTCATGTTCTACTACAGCCAGCGGTTCGCGTACTATCTCCCGAAACGGGCCTTGGACTCCGGAGACGAGGCCGATCGCCTCCGGACCTGGATTCGCGAGCAGCTCCCGCCGGCCGTGCGATACGAGGGGCCGATTGCAGGCCTTTGAAGAACGGCTGTGTGTGTCTCTCACATCGGGTGAAGCGATGAAGGGCTGCCCGGTGCCGGCGATGTCGGTCCGGGAGGGGACCGCGTCCGGTTGGAGCCATGGAACAGAAGGGGTGGACATGCTCGAGGATCTGCTGGAAGCCTGGCGCACCAACAACCGTATCAACCTGTACCTGATCGATCACATCAGCGATGCCGGCATGAAGTGTACGCTCTCCAGGCGCGGTGGGCGGGATGTGGCACTCCAGTTCGGGCACATCCACAACAACCGCGTCTGGCACCTGGGGAAGCGAGCCAGGGACCTCGCGGAAGGACTCGCCACATTCCCTCCGAAGATCAGCCCGGAGAAGGTGGATCTGACGGACGCCCTGACCGCGTCCGGCGAGGCTATCGAGTCGTTTCTGGAGGGTATCCTGTCCGGCGTGCCGAATCGGCGCGGGTTCCGCAAGGGGATACACACGACGCTCGCCTACTTCGTCGCTCACGAGAGCCACCACCGGGGCAGCATCCTTCTCACCCTCAAGGAATGTGGCCACAATCTCGACAAGGAGGCGCGGTACGGGATCTGGGGCTGGGATCAGATATGAGGGCGGACCGAACCCGCAGCCACGAACCGGACACCGGGGGAGGTAGACCGAGCATGCGAGCCCAAGCGAAATTCCGCGTGAAGAGCTGGGACAAAAAGCCGTTCAGCGAGATCGAAGACGCGCCGAAGCTGACCCGTGCAAGCGTGACCAAGTCTTGCGAGGGGGACATCGAAGGCGAGGGGACGTTGGAGTACCTGATGGTCTACGGCGACGACGGCACCGGCAGTTTCATCGGTGTGGAGCGTGTGGTCGGGCGGGTCGGGGGTCGGTCCGGAAGCCTCGTCCTTAAGCACACGGGCACTTTCGACGGGGCGATAGCCAAGGCTACATGGGTCGTTCTGCCGGGCTCCGCCACGGGGGATCTGCGTGGCATGCGAGGTGAGGGTGGCTTCGCCTCGGCGCACGCCGAGGAGTATCAAATGACACTCGAGTACGAATTCGATTGACGAGCTTGGCCAGGCCGGGCGGGTCGCCGGAAACAAAGACCACCGTGGGTCTGCTCCTCTTCTCGGCCCTGTTCTGGCTCTTCCTGGCCGCGAGCTCCGCGGCCCTGTTTCCGGTCGCGCTGTTGATCTGGCTCATCACACTGCCGTTCGATCCACGGCGACGGCTGCTTCACCAGTTCACGTGCTTCTGGGCCTCGCTGTACACGTGGCTCAATCCGCTATGGTCCGTGACGATAGCGGACCGTGAGAAGCTGCGGTCGGAGAGTCCGACCGTCATGGTCGCCAACCACCTCTCGCTGCTGGACATCCTCGTACTGTTCCGGATCTTCGCTCACTTCAAGTGGGTCTCGAAGATCGAGAACTTCCGCGTCCCGCTCATCGGCTGGAACATGTCGCTGAACGGATACATCAAGTTGCGGCGCGGCGACCGGACGAGCGTGGTGCGGATGTTGAAGGCTTGCGAGGCGACGATCTCCGCGGGCAGCTCGCTCATGATGTTCCCCGAGGGCACCCGTTCCCCCACGGGCAGGATGCGGGAGTTCAAGTCGGGCGCGTTCGAGATTGCCCTCCGCACCCGGAGCGCCGTGCAACCCATCTTGATAACCGGCACCGCGGAGGCTTTGCCGAAGAAGGGTTTCGTGCTTAAGGGCAGGCACAGGATCCTCGTCAAGGCGCTGGATCCGATTCCGCCCCAGGACTTCGAGCATCTCGATGCCGCCCAGCTCAGTAGGCGCGTGCGCTCACTGATCGCGGCCGAGCTCGGCAAATCGGAGAACGTTGGGCCGGACCGGTAGCGGCGACGGTGGCCCGCCAGCTGATCCCCTGGAACTCGTTCGGCCGATCCGGTTACCGGACCGTCATGCGTGCACTTACTCGTCACCGATGTTGGCTGCTGATCTCGCTCGTCGCGAGCCTCACCGGCGCCGTCGTCCCGGCCGAAGCCCAAGAGACGACAGAGTATTTCGTCGGTCCGCCTCTTCCTCCGCTCTACCACCCCGCGCGCCTCGAACGAATGCTTATCGAGGCCGAGAAGCTGTCACCTCTGACGAGCCTTCTCGTGGCTCGCCGTGGGGAGCTGGTGGTGGAACGCTATTACCGGGGGATGCGGCCCGAACTCACCGTGAACGTCAAGTCGGTCTCCAAGACGCTCCTGTCACCCCTGGTGGGAATCGCGATCCGCGACGGCCTGCTCGAGGGGGTGGATCAGCCGCTCGCGGAGCTGCTCCCGGATTACTACGACCGCCTCGCCGGAAGCGGCCGGCTCGATCCGCGGAAGGAGGAGTTGACCCTGCACCACCTGCTCTCGATGAGCACGGGCCTGGAGACCACGAGCTTCCGCAACTATGGCTCCTGGGTAGCATCCCGCGACTGGGCGTGGGACCAGCTGCGGAGGCCATTGGTCTGTGACCCCGGGGAGTGCCACGCGTACTCCACGGGCAGCACGCACCTGCTCTCGGTGATTCTCAGCCGGCGCTCGGCCAAGAGTCTCCGGGCATACGCCCAGACCACCTTTTTCGGCCCTCTCGGGATCCGGCTCTCGGAGTGGGACCGGGATCCACAGGGCCACTACCTGGGCGGCAACAACATGGCGCTCCGCCCCCTCGATCTGCTCCGATTCGGACAGGTGTTCGTCGACGCGGGCTGGCACGACGGTCGCGAGCTCGTGCCGACGTCCTGGATAGAGGCATCGTGGCGCCCCAACGGCGTGTCCCCCTGGAACGGTCATCGCTATGGGTACCTCTGGTGGAGGGAGACGTGGGGGGGGCAACAAGCTTATTTTGCTTGGGGATACGGAGGTCAGTTCGTGGTCGTCGTTCCCGGTCTCGATTTGGTGGCCGTACTAACGTCCTCGCTGGCCGGCCCTCGCAGGGGTCACTCACGGCGGCTGCGCAGATTCCTCGATCGTTACGTCATTCCGACGTTCGCCGTACAGGGAATGCCGGTCGCCCCCTCCCGGCTGGCCGACCGTCCCCTCGAGCCTGCAGGTCATTCGCTTCCAGGCCGAACAACCCGGTAAAGCCCTCGCTTCCGCAATCACGGTTGTAGCGGCCTCGGGAAGGATCTTACCTTTCCGTGCGCGCATGGCGGTTGCGGTCACGCTGGATCGTCGTGGTTCGGGCTGGCCTACCTGAAGCGGCAATCGTCACTAAGGATGCAGGATGGTCTGGTGGTCGGGGCCGTATCGTGGGTCGTGTGTGTGGCGATCGACTTGCCTTTGGTCTCTGTTGGGCCCATGGCGATGAGCTTGGGCGAATAAATTTCGGATATCGGTGTGACCTACCTGCTCATTCCCGTGGTAACAGCGGGACTCACATCCGCGGCCGGCTGGCGCGGGTCGGCCGACTCATAGCCGTCCGGTTCGTCCGGCGGTCAGGCGCCGCCGTAGATCGCGCGGAGGACATCGACGCGTCGCACTTCGCCGACCAGTCTCCCGGCAGAGACCACCGGCAGCAGGCTGACCTTCTTCCGGTACATCGCCCAGGCGACGTTCTCCAGGCTCGCGTCCTCGGCCACCGTCACCACCTCACGGCTCATGATCTCCCTGACCTTGACCTCCCTGAACTCCTCGTGCTGGGTAATCTGATCCTGGCCGACGACTTTGCCCAACAGGGTTGGCACTTTCTCCATCGAGAACGGAATGCCCTTCTCCTTGAGGAAGAGGTCGGTCTCGCTTACGACACCAACGAGCCGGCCGGAGTCGTCGATTACGGCCATGCTACGCACGTGGTGCTCCGTGAGTTGCTTTACGAGGTCCGCCAGAGTCGCATCGGGACTGGCACACGCCGGCTCGCGGTTCATGAAGTCGGTGACGGAGATCCTGTCCATCGTCTCGTATCCGGAGGTGGGTTCCTTCTCGTCTCGTTCGAAGTGTCTCCGATGCCGCCACACACGCCCAGCGGTTGAAGCCCGCCGGCTGTTAGTCAAGTTAGCTGGCCGGTCGCTTCCGCGTCCAATAAGGACCAGTGCCGGCCACTCTCGAGCAGATCCAAACGAGAGGAGAAGTGGCACCATGTGGCGTGAGGCTCTGAGTCGACTCGAATCCGTCCTAGTAACCCTCCGGGCTTCTGCCGCCAGGCGGCCCATCGTGATCCGGGTTCTGCTGGTGTTGAGCATCGGCCTGGGCAGCGCACCGGCCCACGCACAGGCCCAGTCAGACGATCCCCTGGCCACGGCGGAGGGACTCGTCACCCATGTCTATGGCCTCGTCACGTTCGGCGCCGGTACGACGCCCAATTGGGACGAGGTGCGTTCGATGTTCATTCCCGAGGCGATCATCGTGGCCCGCGACAGCGACGGCATGAAGGTGATGTCGGTCGAAGGATTCATAGATGACTGGCTGATGTTCATCGAGAGAGCCAGTGTGGAAGAGACCGGCTTCAGCGAGAAGATCATCCGCATGAAGTCGATGGTCTTCGGAGACATAGCCCAGGTCCTGGTGCTGTTCGAGTCGAGCATCCCGGGCAGGGACCGGGCGCATCCGGGAGTGGACAGCTTCGAGTTGGTGCGCAACGATGGGCGCTGGTGGATCGTTTCGATCACGAACGAGCGGCCGGGTCCCGATCGGCCGATTCCGGACGACCTTCAAGGCTGAGGCTTAGGATCGACTGCGGCCGGCGTCGACGAAGGCCGCTCACTAGACAGGGAACCTCATGCGAGAGCGCATCGTCGTCGCCGCACTCCTGGCCACGGCGGGACCCGTTGGTGGTCGCGGGGTCAACAGCATACAACTCTACAACGACGGCCACCGGTGGTGGATTACGTCGTGGATGTACGATGGAAGAGCGGACGCGCCGGAGGTGCCCGCGGCGTATCTGCCGGACTCCGAGGCCGGGAGCTGAGATCCGACATGTCTGTCTCTGCTGGGAAGAGTGCCGTGATCTGGGACTACGACGGGACTCTCGTCGACTCGCGCCGCAAGAATCTCAGCGTGAACAGGGCGATCATTGAAGAGATCTCTGGAAGGCCCGCCGACAGCTTCGGGCCCCTGACATCCCTCGAGTGCTACGACGACGCCGTCGCCCGGACCGCCAACTGGCGTGAGTTCTACGCCGACGAGTTCGGCCTCTCGGAGGTCGAGATCGACCGGGCCGGCGGACTATGGGGAAACTACCAGAACCGCGACCCGACCCCGATTCCTGTCCTGGCCGGCGTCCCGGAGGTTCTGGACAGGCTTTCCCGCCTGTCGCACGGAATCTTTTCGCAGAACGAGCGTGACAGCATCTCGGCCGTCCTTCGGGACAGCGGCCTCTCCCACCATTTCGACGTCGTGGTCGGCTTCGAGGAAGTAGGCTCGAAGCGCCAGAAGCCGGCGCCCGACGGATTGCTGCAATGCCTCGAGGCGTTGACGGGAATGGGGCCGGGCCAAGTCTTCTTCGTCGGCGACCACGAGACCGACGCCCAGTGCGCCGCGAACGCCAGGGAAGCCATCGCCGGGCGCTATGAAGGGATCGAGGTCATCAGCGTCGGCGCCTTCTACTGCACCGAGCGCAGGCGGGATTGGGCCATCGAGCCGGATGAAGTTGCCCTGCGGCCCTCGGAAGTGGCGCAGATCGTGGAGCGCTACGCGGCCAGTAACTCCTGAGTCCGGGCCGGCTTGCCGGAGCGCCGGCCCGGTCCGTCTACGCGATGACCGTCTGGCCCGCTTCCAGCTCGAGCAGCCTCTGCTTTCGCCACAGGCCGCCGCCGTATCCGGTGAGCTTTCCGTCCGAGCCGATCACCCTGTGGCAGGGAATGATGATGGCGATGCGGTTGTCTCCGTTGGCCCTGGCGACGGCCCGGACAGCGGCGGGCTGCCCGATCCGGCGAGCGATCTCTCCATAGGACGCCGTCCTGCCATACGGGATCTCGCGCAGCCGCTCCCAGACCGCCTGCTGGAACTCCGTCCCGGGTGACTCCGTGGGAATCGAGAACTCGCGCAGCCGGCCCTCGAAGTAGGCGGCAACCTGCTCTTCCGTCGTGCGAGTCGCGGCGGTCTCGCCAGGCACCAGGACGCACCCGAGCCGACGCTGGAGTCGTTCTAGCTGGGTTTCCAGCATACGTCGGTCGGAGAATTCGAGAATGTACAGAGCCTCCTCCGTACCTCCCACGATCATCGGGCCGAGTGGCGTCGGGATTCGATTCACCTTGACGACGGCCGAATCGCGGGCGGCCCCGGGTGAGGTCCCCAGCAGCTGGCGGAAGGCGTCGTTGAATCCGCTGAGGGAGTCGTAGCCGTGTGCGAAGGCGGCCTGAGTCACGTTGTCTCCTCGTTGAATCTGTCCCAGCGCGACACCTAGTCTGCGCGCGCGGCTGTAGGCATGAAAGGTCATCCCATGCTGTGTCTGAAACCACCTGCGGACTCTGTCGGGGCTCAGGCCCCGGCTCCTGAGATCGCCGTCAGTCCACTTTCGCTCGGGCTGCGCCTCGACCTCCCGGATCAGACCACGAAGCCAGACAGGCGTCGCCCCTCGGGGCTCCAGTGGACGGCACCTCATGCAGGGGCGGAAGCCGGCCTGCAGCGCGTCGCGTGCGGACGGGTAGAAGCTAACGTGCTCAGGGTGCGGCTTCCTGGCGCCGCACGTCGGGCGGCAGAAGATCCCGGTGGTGAGAACCGCCGTGAAGAACACGCCTTCGAACGAGGAATCCCGATCGAGGAAGGCCTCCACCATGATGTCGCGGGCGGGAAGAGTAGGACCATCCATGGCTCCAAGATAATCCTCCTCGGTGACACGGCCACCGCAATTATCGCATCGAATTCCGGAGTCAGGCTTCGGGGCCCGCGGGCGTTCGGCGAGCGACCGTCGTCAGCGTTCGACTTGCGGGAAGCCGTCCCCACGCCGCAGCATTCCAGCGCGTGAACTCCGAGCCGTCCGGAGTCTTGCACCTCACGATTGCAGGAGAGCACATGGGCAAGGGCGATCAGAGAACCAAACGCGGCAAGCTGGTCCGGGGCACGCACGGGAGGACACGCCCCCGCAAGAAGAAGGCAAAGAAGAGAGTCCAGAAGGAAGCGGGCTGAAGGCCGGCCCGCCGACGCGACCTGGGTCGAGTGCCCAAGTCGCCCGGCTGAAGCCCCGGGAATTCGAGGGGGGCTCTTGCGGCGCGGCCGCCGGCCAGTAATCTGCGAAACATAGGTCTCGGCAGCGCACCGTCCCAATCCGAGTAGCGGAGATCGGGTATGAAGCGAGCGATCCAGGTTCTTGTGGTAGCCCTCGCCGTGTTGGCTGTAGCGCCCTCGGCCAGTAACGCGCAGCAGAGCGCCGAGGAGCCGTTTGCTAAGTGGGGGTTCCGGGCTGGCTTCGGCATCGACCCCGACCAGTTCGTCTTCGGCGGGCAGGTCTCCCTCGGCCAGTGGGCCATCACCCGAATCGTCCCCAGCGTGGACGTCGGTCTGGGAGACAATACGACCACGATCGCCTTCAACGGTGACCTCTTCCTACGGTTGGCGATCCCGGACGCCAAACTGTGGTTCTACGGCGGGGGAGGGCCGACCCTGGCCTACTTCAACCCCGACGCCGCAAGCGATAGCTGGAACCTGGGCCTGTCTCTGGTCGTCGGCTCGCGTCTGCCGCTGAACGCTTCTCAGGGATTCAATCTGGAGGCCCGCTTCGGGCTGTGGGACGTACCGGACTTCAAGTTGATGCTGGGGATCTTGTTCTGAGCGGCTGCCCCGGGGAGACGTTTCCGAGTCCGGGACTCGCCGGAGCTGCAAGTGCCGAAGGATCCAACTCCGGAATCGGGCCCGGCCGCGTGCCGGGCTTGGTGTTGCTGGTCGCCACACTGGCGTTCGCCGGATGCTCCGATTTCTCGGGACACGGCGCGCGGGAGGTCGTGGATGGCTTTCTCGAAGCCTACAACGCTCGACAGGCAGCAGCCGCCGCCAGCTACTTTGCTCCAGGTGCGGTCCTCTCTGAGGCCGGCGGGCCCGAGCTGCGGGGTCGAGACGCGATCCTGTCGAAGCTCGCCTGGGATTCCGTCCTCGCCGCGAGCATGGGCGTCGGGGGATACGACGTACGCGATGACTCACTGATCGTGGGCAGAGTGGCCGAACGAAACGCGGGGCTCGTCCTCCTGGGTATCGACGAACTGCGGCGGACTGGGCCCAACCTGTTCCTGATCCAAGACGGCCGAATTGTTTCCTTGGAGCTGGCAGCCCTGGACGCGGAGAGCACGTCGTCCCTGGAGGCGGCGATGCGCGACTTCGTTCCGTGGGCGCATCACGAGTACCCGGACCGCCTGCAGCGCATTCGGCCGGCCGGCTTCGAGTACAGTGCGCGGCGGGCAGCGGATTGGCTCAGCCTGCTCAGAGAATGGCGGACCGGAGTGCGCTAGCGGGCGCCAGAAGGGCCCGCCGGAGGCGCGCGCCACATGATGCATGAGCCTGACGACAACCCTGAGACACGGCTGGTGGATGGATCCAGGCCGGCGACGCCGGAGGAGCTCCTGCGACGGCTGGATGAACTGGACATCCCGACGCGGACGGCAGAGCACCCGCCTGTCTTCACCGTGGAGGAGTCTAGACGGCTGCGCGGTTCGCTAGGCGGATGCCACACCAAGAACCTCTTCGTCCGAAACAAGAAGGGGGAGATGTGGCTTGTGGTCTGCCGGGAGGATCGAAAGGTCGACCTCAAGGCTCTGGCAGGGGCTCTGGGTGCCGGACGATTCTCGTTCGGCAGCGGCGATCGGCTCATGCGGTTTCTGGGAGTGGCACCCGGTGCAGTGACTCCCTTCGCGGTCCTCAACGACCGGGGTCGGAAGGTGAAGGTCGTGCTGGACCGGGAGATGCTCGCCGGAGGACCCCTCAACTTCCATCCGTTGGACAACTCCATGACCACATCCATCGATTCGGACGACTTCCTGCGGTTTCTGGAGGCGGAGGAGCACTCGCCGGAGCTGCTGGACATGAAACGTCTCTGATGCGGGCTGGAGGTGCCGGCGAGGGGGTGGTGGAGATCAACGCCGTTCACAATTCCGAGCGGCAGCGTTCCCGGTGCCGCTCAGGCGCGAGGAGAGAACATGGGCGTCATCGAGTCCGGCAGCGTTCCTGCCGAGCGGGTGCCCGCCGGCAGCGGCACGCTTAGACAGGTGCTCATCGGAGCCGACGAAGGACCCAACTTCCAGATGCGCCGCTTCATCATGAAACCCGGTGGAGGCATGCCCCGCCACACCAACACCGTGGAGCATGAACAGTACGTCCTGCGCGGCTGCGCGCGGATCGCTATGGGCGACGAAGAGTTCGAAGTTAAGGCCGGCGACGTCGTGTTCATCCCGGGCGGCGTCCCGCATTCCTACAGGGCGACCGGCGACGAGCCATTCGAGTTCCTGTGCATAGTGCCGAACCTTCCAGACCGAATCGACCTCCTAGCGGATGAGTGAGTTCCAGTCCGGCCGCGTTGCGGGGGCCCGGCTCAGAAGCCGACGCCGAAGCCGAGGGTGATGACCGGACCGCCGTTGTCGTAGGGCGAGTTCCGGTCCTGGAGCACCTCGTACAGGATCTCGACAAGAAACCACGAGTTCCGGCCTACGCGCTGGCTGAGACCACCTCCCAGGAACAGGAACGGGTAGGTGACCCGGTCGGACTCGGTGGCCGAGGAGTACCTCTCGTAGTTGCCTGCACCGTACTCGGCGTGAAGGTAGGCCTGCGGGATGATGCGGTAGCGGGAGAACGCGCTTCCGGCGAAGCTGTGCGAGGTGAGAGTCCGGGCGAAGCGCTCCCACCAGACGAACTCGTACCCTGCCCGCAGACCCACCGACCAGGGCGGCGTGATCTTGTACCCCACCATCGGATAGACGCCGATGGCGCTGGTGCGGCCGTATCGCACGCGCACCGATCCACCCCAGTAGATACGACCACCGGTGGGCTCTCCGCGCCCCTCCTGCGGGAACGCTCCCACCGAATCCGGTCCGCCGCCGGCCGCCGACGCCAGCGGCGAGATCGGCGCGGTGGGCACGGTAGCTTGCGGCGCCAACGACAGTGTCAGGATGAGCCACAGGGCTCCCACCGTCATTCGTTCCTCGCGCTGGTCAAGGTGAAGGGAACGTTCTACCTTCTTCCCCCTGTTACCGGAGGTCACCTCACATACAGGAGACGATACGGACCTCGCGACAGTCACTCGAGTCATCGACGGGTAAGCGATGAGCGATCAAATGCTGAAGGTCAGCCTTCCGGACGGATCCAGCCTGAATCTCCCTCACGGAGCCACTTCCGCCGACCTGGCGTCGGAGATCGGTCCAGGGCTCGCACGCGCCGCGCTGGCGGCGAAGGTCGACGGGGAGTTGTGGGACCTCGCACGGCCTCTGCCGGACGGGGCAGAGGTCGCGATCGTGACGCGTGGCGATGAGGACTCCGACGCTCTGTACGCCCTTCGGCACTCGGCGGCCCACGTTCTGGCGACCGCGGTCCGGGAGCTCTACCCGGGTGCCGGGATCGGCTTCGGCCCGCCCATTGAGAACGGCTTCTACTACGACTTCGAGGTGCCCGAGCCGTTCACACCGGAGGACCTTGAGAGAATCGAAGCCAAGATGGTCGAGGTGATCGCCGCCGGCCACAATTTCGTGCGGCGCGAAGTGACCCGAGAGGAAGCGGAGGCGCTGTTTGCTGACGATCCCCTCAAGCTGGAGCGATTGTCAGAGA
Organism: Gemmatimonadota bacterium; assembly: GCA_039584255.1. GTDB lineage: Bacteria > Gemmatimonadota > Gemmatimonadetes > Palauibacterales > Palauibacteraceae > JBDGYE01. The sequence continues at coordinate 7,755 of JBDGYE010000053.1, read as the reverse complement.
TCCCCGAGGACGAGACGATCTCCATATACACGGACGGTCCGTTCACGGACCTGTGCAGGGGCCCGCACGTGCCGGCCACCGATAAGATCGAGCACTTCAAGCTGCTGAACGCGGCGGGGGCGTACTGGCGAGGTGACGAGACGCGGCAGATGCTTCAGCGGGTCTACGGCACGGCCTTCTTCGAGAGGAAGGGGCTCGATGCGTACCTGACCCAGATCGAAGAAGCGAAGCGGCGCGATCACCGCAAGCTGGGTCGGGAGCTCGACCTGTTCAGCATCCAGGAAGACTTCGGGCCCGGCCTCGTCGCCTGGCATCCCAAGGGCGCACGGGTCCAGCTCAAGCTCCGGCGGTGGATCGAGGACCTGCTCGACAAGCAGGGCTACGAGTTCGTGTACACACCCCACGTGGCCAGCGAGTCTCTCTTCCATCGCTCGGGGCACCTGCCCACGTATGCCGAGAACATGTACCCCGGTATGGAAGGTGAGGGAGAAGGGGAGTCGTTCCGGGTGAAGCCGATGAACTGCCCTGGGCACACGCTCATCTACGCCGCCCGCCAGCGCAGTTACCGTGACCTGCCCCTGCGGCTATCCGAGATCGCCAACGTCTACCGCTACGAGCGTTCCGGAACTCTGCACGGCCTGCTTCGAGTGCGGATGCTCACCATGGACGACGGCCACCTGTTCTGCACGCCCGACCAGGTAGAGGATGAAATCTTCACCTGTCTCGACCTTGTCGACGACGTGTTCGGCACCCTGGGACTGACTTATCGTCTCGACCTGTCGACCCGGCCGCTGAACCGTATCGGGGCAGACGAGGTGTGGGAGAGGGCGGAGGAATCGCTGAAACAGGCCCTGGACCGCCTCGGACGCGAGTACGATATGGACGAGGGCGGAGGCGCCTTCTACGGACCCAAGATAGACATCAAGTTCAAGGACGCCATCGGTCGCGAGTGGCAGGGCGCGACGATCCAGCTCGACTTCAACCTGCCCGAGAGATTCGAGCTGGAGTACATCGGTCCGGACAACAAGCCGCACCGACCAGTCCTGATTCATAGGGCGATCTTCGGGACGATCGAGCGCTTCATGGGCTTCCTGATCGAGCACTTCGCCGGCGCGTTTCCGGTGTGGCTCGCGCCCGAGCAGGTGCGCGTGCTGCCGATCACGGACAGCCACGCCGACTGTGGGGCCTTGATCGCCGAGCGCCTGCGGGATGCAGGCGTATCCGCCGAGATGGACGTGCGCTCGGATACACTGAACTATCGCATCCGCGATGGCGAGCTCCACAAGGTTCCTTACCTGCTCGTGGTCGGAGACCGCGAGCTCGAGGCGGGGACAGTGGCCGTGCGGGCCCGAAGCGCAGAGAAGAAGCAGGTAGTCATGTCGGTGGACGATTTCATCGCCCGGGTCACGGAGGAGATCCGCGCGAAGGCTTTGGCGCCGTGACCGCGCCGAAGCGCCCGCTTCGCCTCGTCGAGGGCGCGCCCGGGGGGGCGTAGTCACGATGCCGGGCGGGCTCTCGCGTCGGGGCTTCCTGGGCCTCACGGGCAGCGCCGCGCTCGGCGCGAGGCTCGTCGGCCTCGACGCTCTCGCCCGGTCGGACCTGTTTGCCCTGGTATTGGGCTCGATCCAGGACGGCGGGCTCCCGCAGGCTGGCTGCTATACACCTCGCTGCGAGCGGGCTCGTGGCGACCCTCACTACGTGGCGTCTTTGGCAATCGTTGAGGGGGAGTCCGGGCGCGTCTGGCTAGTAGACGCCAGCCCGGACCTGGCACGTCAGATGGACCTGATTCCGGGTGAAGCCTTTAGGCGCCGGGCAGCGCGGCGCCGTCCGTTCGAGGGGATACTTCTGACCCACGCGCAGAGCCTGGCCATCGCTCCGACGCCTTGTTACTGCACGTCGCCGATGGCCGAGTTCGTTCGGACGAACGGACCGTGGAGCCTGATGGTCGACGAGGGCCGCCTGGACCTCCGAGTTCTGACGCCGGACACGGCCGTTCAGCTCGGGTCGAACCTCGAGGTGACAGCGGTTCCGGTACCCCATCGGCACGAGTTCTCTGATACGGTCGGCTTTGTGTTCCGTGGGCCTCGACGTTCGCTTCTCTACCTGCCGGACATCGACAACTGGGATCGGTGGGACCGCCCGATCGAGGACGTCGTCGGGGAAGTCGACGTGGCGCTCCTGGACGGCTCGTTCTACTCGGCCGGCGAGGTGCCGGGTCGCAGCCTGGAGGAGATCCCACACCCGCTGGTGTCGGGGACGATGGATCGGCTCCAAGACATGGTCCGGGCAGGGAAGAAGGTCATCTTCACACACCTCAACAACACGAACCCGGTTCTCGATAAGGGTAGCCGTGAGCGGGCGGAGGTGCTGCGCCGCGGATTCGGGATCGCCCGTGCCGGGCGGAGGTACCCGCTCTAGGCCGTCAGCGAGAATGATAACGGTCGACACCGCCCTTACCCGCCACGCTGGCATCGAGGTGCCGCTCATCTGCGGTGCCATGTATCCGTGCAGCAATCCCGAGCTGGTGGCCGCGGTCTCGGAGGCCGGCGGACTGGGCATCGTGCAGCCCGTTTCCCTGACGTTCGTGCACGGACACGACTTCCGCGAGGGCATCCGCCTGATTCGCTGCCTCACGCCGAAGCCGATCGGCATGAACGCGCTCATAGAGAAGTCTTCGCGTCGGTATCAGGATCGGATGTCCGTCTGGATCGACATCGCGCTCGAAGAGGGGATCCGTTTCTTCGTCACGTCGCTTGGCAACCCACGGTGGGTGGTAGACAGGGTGCATGCCGCTGGGGGGGTGGTCTATCACGATGTCACCGAGAGAAGGTGGGCCCTGAAGGGGCTGGAGGCCTGCGTCGACGGACTGATCGCGGTAAACCGCCGCGCCGGTGGCCACGCGGGCGCCCTTTCGGCCGCGCAGCTCATGTCCGAGCTGGACGGCCTCGGCGTTCCGCTGGTCTGCGCGGGAGGGATCAGCACCCCGGAAGGGTTCGCCGCGACACTGGCCTCGGGCTACGCCGGCGTGCAGATGGGAACGCGATTCATAGCGACACACGAGTGCCGGGCCAGCGAGGCGTACAAGGAGGCCATCGTTGCCGCCAGGGAAGAGGACATCGCCCTGAGCGAGAGAATCACCGGCGTTCCGCTCGCAGTGATTCGAACCCCTTTCATCGAGCGAATGGGACTCGAGGTCGGCCCGGTGGCACAACGCCTCCTGAGGGGACGGCGAACGAAGACGCTAATGCGAAGCTTCTACGCCTTGCGGGCGATGGTCCAGCTGAAGCGGGCCGCTCTCGACGAGACCGGCCGGTGGGACTACTGGCAGGCAGGTAGGAGTGTGGATGGGGTCTCCTCCGTGGAGTCCGCTGGTGAGATCGTGCGCCGATTCGCGGCCGCGGTAGCTGCGTCCGGGGCGCCCTCGCCTCCGCGGTAACTCGGGGCCCGCAAGGGGCTCCAGATTGGGTCTCCCAGGGCCGTCACACCCGCAGCACCGCTTCGAGAACGGTCACCGCCCGCCCACGCAGGATGACCCGGTCGCCCCTCATCGCCACTTCGACCAGCCCCCCGCGTGCGGACGTCTGGAACCCCGTCAGCTCCGAGCGACCTGTACGACTCTGCCAGAAGGGGCCCAGAGTACAGTGTGCCGATCCGGTGACTGGATCTTCGTCCACGCCGTACGCGGGAGCGAAGAAGCGCGAGACGAAGTCCACTCCCCGGGCGGCGAGCTCCGGACCGGCGACGGCCGTGACGATTACACCACGACGCGCGATCTCGGCCAGCCTCCCCATGTCGGGCTGGACCTCCCGTACTGCCTGCTCAGAGTCGACCTCGACTATGTAGTCAAAGGGGTTGCAGAACACGGACAGGGGGTCGATGCCCAGCGCCGCCTTCAGGGCTTCCGCCGCGTCCGCCGGAGCCTCCTCCACCGCCGCGCGGGCCGGGAACTCCATCTCGATCCACTCTCCGTTCAGCCGGGCCTCGAGCCGTCCACTCTGCGTGTCGAAGCGGGCTGTCTCCTCCGGCGCCAGGTGGCCGTCTTCCCACAGGACGTGGGCGCTGGCCAGCGTCGCGTGGCCGCACAGCTCCACCTCCGTCGTGGGCGTGAACCACCGCAGACTCCATCCATCGCCCTGTGAGTGGAGGAAGGCCGTCTCGGAGAGGTTCATCTCGCGAGCGACGTTCTGCATCCACCCGGCGTCTGCAGGGCCGTCCAGAACGCACACGGCCGCCGGGTTGCCACGGAAAGGCTCCGCGGTGAAGGCATCCACCTGGACGATTCGCTGGCTCATGTCGTCCTCCCCCTACGGCTTGCCCCACTGGCACACGGCTCCCAAGCGCGGCAGCCAAATGTACTCATAAGTCACATCAAATCACGCAGTATAAGATGCGGCGTGCGTGCGGATTCAAGCGCTTGAAAGAATGCTGGTAGGTCCGAGTAGTCCTGCACGACAGTGCCGGCGCCCGCCGCCGACAGGCTGCGGGCACAGCCGATGCCGACAAACGGGAGTTCCAGGTTGCCCGCGGTCCGGACGTCCCAGCGGGCGTCGCCGATGGCCACTACCCGCTCGAACTCCCTCGCCTGGAATCTCCGCCTCGCACGGTCGATGGCGATGTGCACGATATCCTCCCGCGGATGAGCGTCGTTGGCTGTGGCAATAGGCAGCCGGAGGGAGTCGAAACCGGCTCTCTCCAGCTTCCAGGCGGCTGAGAGCTCCCAGCCGCCGGTTGCCACGGCGGCTCTCCACTCGGCCGTGGCGAGGAGCTCCCGCAGCATCGTCCCGGCGCCGCCGATCTCCCGGAAGCGCCACGGCTCGGCAGCGTGACGGCCTTCCAGAAGGTGAACGAAGCGGTGTACGAAGCGAGCGATCTCGTCCGATGTGGGCGGTCGGGAAAAGACCTGTCTGAAGATCTCGTCCGTAATGCCGGAGTCGGAGACGTGGCGGGCGTTCTCCCACGCGATATCCTCCGGCGCGATGCCGAACTCGCTCGAGAGAGCCTCGACGAAGCAGTCGGCGTCCACACGCTGCGTGTCCAGCAGCGTTCCGTCCAGGTCGAAGACCGCCAGCTTCAATCGTTCTGCCCGTGCTCGGGATACAGCGATGCGAGTCCCTCGGCGCTCGCCGGACATACTCCCCGTTCCGTGATGAGTGCCGTCACCAGGCTGGCGGGGGTTATGTCGAATCCAAAATTGGCGACGGGGCTGGCCAGGGGAACGATTCTGACGGACTCGATATTGCCGCTTCGATTCAGACCTCTGACTTCTGCCACTTCCTCCGCGCCGCGCTCCTCGATGGGGATTGCCGAGGGATCGGCCAGCGTCCAGTCGATGGACGGACCGGGGACGGCCGCGAAGAACGGGACACCGCAGTGACGGGCGGCCACGGCCTTGAGATAAGTGCCTATCTTGTTGCAGACGTCACCAGCCGCCGTGGTGCGATCGGTCCCGGTGATGACGAGGTCGACCCGGCCGCTCCGCAGCAGGTGCCCGGCAGCGTTGTCCGGGACGACCGTGTGGGATACGCCCTGCTCCCCCAACTCCCAGGCGGTGAGCGCCGCTCCCTGATTCCGGGGTCGGGTCTCGCTCACCCAGACGTGGACCGGCATCCCTTCATCGTGCGCCCGGTAGACCGGGGACAGAGCCGTTCCCCAGTCCACGGTGGCCAACCAGCCGGCGTTGCAGTGGGTAAGGACGTTCACGGGCTCGCCCACGGGCCTGGCCGCAGCCGCCTGCTGGAGGAGCTGAACCCCGTGCTCTCCGATGGCCCGGCAGATCTGGACGTCTTCGTCCGCGATCTCCTCCGCGCGCCGGTACGCGGACGAGGCTCGCTCCTCGAGCGGACTCCCTACGAGGAGCCGGGTCATCTCCTCCAGCGCCCATCTGAGGTTGACGCCCGTGGGCCGGGTCAGAAGCAACAGCTCGGAGGCCGAGGCCATACTCAGGGCACTCGGATCCCTGCGCATCGCCAGGGCCATGCCGTAGCCGGCCGTGGCACCGATGAGGGGAGCCCCTCTCACCTTCATCTCGCGGATCGCGGCCGCCGCGTCTTCCACCGATTCCATGCGAACGAACCGGAGCTCGTGGGGAAGCCATGTCTGGTCAATGGCCTCCACCGCCCAGCCGTCTGCGGCGAGACGGATGGAACGGGTGAGCACTCCGCCAGCACGCACTGTTCAACTCTCCATGGGAGTCACGACTCGCGTCCCGCGACCCCGCGGCTCCGGGCCTACAGGTACGGCGAGAAGAGCCACGCTACACCATCCCGCAGCTTGATGGGAAGGGGCCGCTGTTCCAACTCCGCCGCAGCAAGGGGACGAGCCTGGTCGATCTTGCGGTGAACCAGCTGGTCCAGCCTGGCGGTGAGGTCCTGATCATAGCACTCCACGTTGAACTCGAAGTTCAGCCGGAGGCTGCGGGGATCCCAGTTCCCCGAGCCGAACAGGGTCCAACCTCCGTCCACGAGCATCAGCTTCGTGTGATCGAACGGAGGCGGCGTCAGCCACACCCGGCATCCGAACTGCAGGACCTGCCACAGCTGGGCGCGCATGGCCCAGCCGACGACCCGCAGGTTGTTCACATCCGGGAGCACGATGTCGACGCGCACGCCCTTCAGCGCCACCACGTTCAGCGCGCTGATCAGAGCCTGATCCGGAAGGAAGTAGGGCGTGACGATCCGGACGTGCCGGCGTGCTCGCGAAAGGCCTGCGAGAAAGGCCCAATGCAAGCGCTCGAAGTCGTCGTCCGGCCCGTCGGGGATCCCCCGGGCGGCGCTCGGCCCGGACACGGCGGGTGCCGGGAACCAGCGATCTCCTTCAAGTCGCTCCCGGGTGCTGAATACCCAGTCGCGGGCGAACGTCTCCATCAGGTGTCGCACGACAGGTCCCTCGAGGCGGAAGTGCAGATCCTGCGTGGTGAACGGCCAATCCCCCTGCTTGAGACAGCCCTCTCGCACGTTCATTCCGCCCGTGAAGCCGACCCGCCCGTCCAAGACGAGCACCTTCCGGTGATTGCGAAGGTTGAAGTATGGCATCTTCCACGGGACGATGCTCCTCAAGAACAGTGCCGTCCTCACGCCCCGTTCACGGAGTATGAGATGGGTGCGCGGCCTGCTGTATAGCGCCCCCACCGCGTCCATGAGCACCCGGACCTCCACCCCTCGCGCGGTCGCGCGGCAGAGGGCGTCGACGAAGTCCCTTCCGGCCGAGTCGAAGTCCAGAATGTAAGTGCTGAGCGCCACCGACGACCGGGCCTCGTCGATCGCCTCGAGCATCGTCGGGTAGGCTTCGTCTCCGTCCACCAGTGGCTCGATCCTGTTGCCCGGAGTGACCGCGGATTGCGTGACACGATCCACGACCCGGGCCAGCGGCAACAGGCCTTCCTCAATGGTGGGCGCCGGGAGCGTCTCATGACGGGGCACGGTAATTTCCCTGCCCAGCGACAGCCGGTGCATCGTGTCACGGATCTCCACCCCCCGGCGCGTGATCCGATTCACCCCAAGGACGAAGTAGAGAATCGATCCTGCGAAGGGAGCCAGCCAGGCCAGACCCACCCAACCGATGGCGGCGCGTACCTCACGCTTGTGCAGGATCGCGTGGGCCGACGCCACCGCGGCCAACGTGATGTCGGCTCCTCCAACCAGGTACGGCAGGATTGCGTCCAACGTGTCCGGTCGAGCTCCTTCCTCTATTGTTGACGGCGCCCGGATACCGCGCGTTAGCTTATGACGTCAGCGGGTCGGGCAACACCACTTTCTT
>JBDGYE010000119.1:0-5571 GCA_039584255.1 Gemmatimonadota bacterium | reverse complement strand
CGGCGGCTAACAACGATATGCGCATCGGTCGTCTCCTCTTCGTGCAGAGGGTGAAGCACCGGCCCTAGAAATGGAACACCGCACCGATCTGTGGCCCGAAGATCGTCATATCGTAGATGAACATGTCGCTCCCGCTCTCCGTCTCGTACTTCATTCCGAGCGCGCGATACCCGAGCCCGAGCTCGAACAACCGGCTGAACCGGTAGCCGACGAACGGGAAGACCTGCCAGGCGTAGTCGGAGCCGATTCCGAAGCCCCCGTAGTCTCCGGCGATGCCCAGGTGCCAACTGCTCTCCAGCGGGGCCGTCAGGCGGACCGCGATCACTGGATCGAACCACGTCTTGGTCTGGGAGACGTCGAGTCCTGGCAGGATTTCGCCCTCGGCGACCCTCAGGCCACCCTCGATGCTATTGAGCCGCCCTCCGAGCCCGATCTCCGCCCAGGGCGCGAGGCGCCACAGGAAGTTGACCTGGCCGAGGATCTGCTTCATGTCGACTTCGGTCTCGCGCCCCGTGACCGGCGTGAGACCCTTCTCCCCCAGGTTCATGTAGAGCCCGTCGAGGGTGATTGCGAACTTCGGCGTGGCCGCCTCCAAAAACAGCATGGCCCCGAAGTCGAGCTTCTCGAAGATGTCGCTGGGCGATGCATCTACGTCGGCCGCAATCCCGCGGATCGTCGCAGACCCGTTCATGTTCGGGAACAGGAGATACGGGGCAACCTTGAAGCCCCACGAACCAGCTTCTCCCGATTCCTGTGCCACGGCGGGCCGCACCGAGAACACCGTCAGGAGAAGAGCGACGACGGCCAGGCCGATTGACTTCGTGGACATGAGCGATGGTACTTCGGTTTCTCACCCTCGACAAGTCCAACTCGCTTGATCAGTTACGCACCAGTCTTCAGTGCACGCTGCGCCGCTGAAAACCGCCGCTGCACTCGCAGCCTGAACCGCGCGAGCCTACCGCTTGCGTCGGCCGCCTAGAGCCGCAGAACGAACCTTCCGTTGAGCTCCCACTGGTTGGCATACTGGGGGTCCTCGGTCAGGTAGCAGCCCCAGTAGCCGCACCACCAGCCAGCAAGGGCCGTGGATCTGATGCGAGGGCCTTGGGATCGGGGCTGGCCAGCGAGGGATTCCTGCAGCAACGTAGGCAGACTAAACCCGGCAGGGCTAAGCGGATCACGAAGGAGTCAAGTCATGGAAGCGAGCGTCGAGCAGGCTGAGAGCGGCAAGTTCCTGAAGTTGTCCGTGGAGGCAGCCATCCGGATCGGCGTGCTCGCGCTGATCTTCGTCTGGTCACTGCAGATCATTGCGCCGTTCGTGCAGATCGTCCTGTGGGCGATAATCCTCGCCGTAGCGGTCTATCCGGTGTACGCGGGGCTCGCCAGGCGGCTCGGGGGTCGAAACAAGCTGTCGGCCTTCCTGATGACTCTGGTCGCACTCGCTGTCCTCCTCATTCCCAGCTGGAAGTTCTTCGGAACCACCGTGGAGGAGGCGCGCGAGGTGGCGGAGAAGGCCGAGGCCGGCTCACTGCAGGTACCGCCGCCCCCGGACGGAGTACGTGACTGGCCCCTGATAGGAGATCGCACTTACGAGCTGTGGAATGGGGCCTCTCGCAACCTTGAAGCCACGATTCAACGCCTTCAGCCGGAGATTATCGCTCTCGGTAAGCGTGCGGCTGGGGCGCTGGCCGGCCTTGCGGGAACTGTGCTCCAGTTCTTCGTTTCGATCCTGATCGCTGGCGTACTGCTCTCGACCGGAGAAAAGGGCCGTGCGTTCTCTGTCAAATTTGCCACTCGACTAGCGGGGCCTCCGGGCGAGGACTTCGTGCGGCTCACTGTCGCCACGATCCGTAGCGTGTTCCAGGGAGTGCTCGGGATCGCCGTGATCCAGTCGGTCCTAGCCGCGATCGGGTTCGTTCTGATCGGCGTGCCCGGCGACATGGTATGGGCACTGCTCGTGATGATCCTCGCGGTGATGCAGCTGCCGCCTATTCTTGTCGTCGGACCCGTTATGGTGTGGGCGTTCGCGACGCAGAGCACGACGGCGGCCGTGATCTTCCTCATCTACGGGCTGTTCGTCAGCGCCAGTGACTCGTTCCTCAAGCCGCTGCTCCTCGGCCGGGGCGTGGACGTGCCGATGCTGGTGATCCTCCTGGGCGCCATTGGCGGCATGATCATGTCGGGAATCATCGGCCTGTTCGTGGGCGCCGTGGTGCTTGCCGTGGCCTACCAACTCATGATGGCCTGGCTCGAGCAGGACGCTGACCTCGGAATATTCTCGACGGCTTGAGCGCCGGAAGCGGACCCGCCACCGACTTCTCCGAAAGGCGACCCGACTTACCGAAATCATCGTGGATGAGGGGGACACCATCCCCGAGTATGTTCACAGTCGCTTCCGGCTGCTGTTCGGATTCGAGCTGGGGGTCCGATGAATCGCCGGTGGGAGCGGATCGCGACCAGCAGGGAGCTCCGGACATGACAAGACGCGGTACGGTTCTGAGAATCGTGGGGTTCGGGATGATCGCCGTGGCCCTAACGGCGTCGGGCGCTCTGGCACAAGATGCGGGACATGAGGCGGTGTCCTTCCCGCGCGCCCTCGAGAGCTACGCCGAGGTCGAAGGCATCTGGCCGACCCTGCGGAACCGGGTGAGCGAGGAGCCGTTCAACTTCGTCGCCACCCTGATCTTCCTGCTGGCCGTCATCCACACGTTCCTGACGTCCAGGTTCATGGCCATCGCTCACCGGCTGGAGCACGCGCACCGGGCGAAGATCGAGCGAGGCGAGGCCGGCCGGGACTCGGTGGCGCACGGCGCACGCGTTCTGCACTTCCTGGGCGAGGTGGAGGTGGTGTTCGGACTGTGGGCCGCCGTCCTGATGGTGGCCATCGCCGCGTTCCACGACTGGGGCACGGCCGTCCACTACGTAGGTCACACGGTCAACTTCACCGAGCCCGCTTTCGTGGTCGTCATCATGACGCTCGCGGCCACGCGGCCGATTCTGAGGCTCACCGAGAACATCATCAACCGCGTCGCCGGATGGTTCGGCGGATCGCTGTCGGCTCTCTGGCTCACGATTCTCACGATCGGCCCTCTCCTCGGGTCGTTCATCACCGAGCCGGCGGCCATCACGATCTCGGCGCTGCTGCTGGCGCGCTCGTTCTACGCGCTGGAGCCCAGCTTGAAGTTCCGATACGCCACCCTGGGTCTTCTCCTGGTCAACGTCTCGATCGGGGGCACGCTTACGCATTTCGCGGCGCCGCCGGTGCTCATGGTCGCCGCACCCTGGGGCTGGGGCATGAGCCACATGCTTCTGAGCTTCGGATGGAAGGCGGCCCTGGCGATCGGTCTCTCGAATGCGCTCTACTTCATGCTGTTCCGGCGAGAGCTGGCCGGGCTCGAGGACAGGTACGCGGTCGTCAGACTCAAGGAGCAAATCCAGACGCGGTACCTCACGAGAGCCGATGTCGACGCCCACTTCGACGAGCTCAGACAGAGCGTCGCCGCCGAGGCCCGGACGAAGGAGCTCATCACCGAGCAGATTGAGCACGTGACCGATCGGATCCGATCGGGGCTGGAAGCCCGGTACGTACCGGAGCTGCGCGCGCAGGGGTACGACGACGAGCTGATTCGGGCCGCGTTCAGCCAGCGATACGAGGAGATTCGCCTCAGAGAGATCCGGCGTCTCGCACCCGGAATGCTGCCGGAGGAACAGCGAGGGGCGTTCGTCGATCCAGACTGGGATCAGCGAGACGATCCGGTGCCCGGATGGGTCACGCTGGTCCATGTGTTCTTCATGGGTTGGACGATTCTGACCGCGCACCACGCGCCGCTCTTCATCCTCGGGATGCTGTTCTTCCTCGGCTTCGCACAGGTGACGGAAGACTACCAGAACCGGATCGATCTCAAGCCCGCGATGCTCGTCGGGTTCTTCCTCGCCGGCCTGGTCATCCATGGTGGATTGCAGGGCTGGTGGATCGCCCCGATCCTGGGCAACCTCGGAGAGACCGCGCTGATGGCGGCGGCGACCGTGCTCACGGCCTTCAACGACAACGCGGCGATTACCTACCTCGCCACTCTCGTGCCGGGCTTCAGCGATTCCATGAAGTACGCGGTGGTCGCGGGCGCTGTCGCGGGAGGTGGCCTGACCATCATCGCCAACGCTCCGAACCCGGCCGGGATCTCCCTGCTGAAGAAGCACTTCGAAAACGGAGTGTCGGCTGCGGGCCTGCTCCGCGCTGCCATCGTACCGACCGTGATCGTGTTCGTCATCTTCCTTGTGACGCGGTGACGGTGAGGCTATCGCCGTGTGGTCCTCTACTGCACCGTATACCCACGTCCCTCGAGGCACACGCCGGCCGCCTTCTTGAACTCGTCGATGGCTGCCTGGCTTGACGCTTCGGCCTGGGCGGCCCCCTGCTGCGCAGCCTCGGCCTCATACGCCTTCTTGGTGCGGCGTCCTCGGATGCCACCAGCGACCGCGCCGATGGCCGCACCCGTTCCTGCGTCTCCCGCGATAGCTCCGATGGCCACGCCCGCGAGGGCCCCTCGGGCGGCTCCTGCCACGGCCGCGCCCTGCGTCTCGTCAGCCGCCTCCTGTTGAGCGGCGTCCGCCGCGGCCTGGGTGTCGACGCTTCCCGGCTGGAGGACCAGACCGGTCTGCGCTTCGGCCCACTGCGTGCACGCTTCCTCGTCCGCCTGCTGCTGCTCGGGGCTCTGACCCTCCGCCGGGTAGATGAACATGCCTATGTCGGCCAGCGTCACCGTCGAGGACCTAGTCTGCTGCGTGGCCACCTGCGCGACCGCTTGCGCGGCGGCGGCCAGGACGAGGGCGGCCGCAAATACATAGCTTCTCATGAGAATCTCCTTCAGCGCCTGCTGAGTCCGTGACGGTCAGGGAGCGACGGACTGATGGGCGTGCCGGATTCTCCACTCTCCGTCCTCGCGCACGAACACGATCGTGTGGCCCATTCCCACCGGCTCGGACGTCCAACCCGCCTTGTCCGTGTACGTACCCTCGGACACGGCGATGACCATCGCCACGTCCGGCGACAGGATGCGCACGCGCTTCTCGAGCAGCGTCTGGTTCTGACGCTCGAGGCCCGCGTACGTGTCAGCGAATCTCTCTCGGATGTACTCGAGCCCACTCAGCATCACGTCGCCCGTTATGAACGTCAGCTCGCCCTCGCCCTCCGCCATGGCCAGTACCCGATCGGCGTTCACGGCGCGGGCACCCTCTACGGCCTCCTCAAGTATCGAGTCGATGGCTGCAATTACGGCTGGATCGTCCGGGTCGAACTCCGCCGTGGGCTGGCAGGCGGCTGATATCGCTACCAGCAAGGCGGCGGCTAACATCGACACACGCATCTGTCGTCTCCTCATCGGACAGAGTCTCCACGATCTGCGGCCAGGATCCGCCGCCTTCCGTCAGACCGGACACCGCGCCAGCCTACAGCTTGCGACTACCGCCTAGAGCCGCAGAACAAACCCTCCGTTGAGCTCCCACTGGTTCGCATACTGGGGGTCCTCGGTAAGGTAGCAGCCCCAGTAGCCGCACCACCAACCGCCGGGGTCAGAC
>JBDGYE010000052.1:0-30381 GCA_039584255.1 Gemmatimonadota bacterium | reverse complement strand
CCGACAGCCGAGATCGCCGTCATGGGACCCAAGGGTGCCGTGGAAATCCTTTACAGGCGCGAGCTCTCGGAGGCGGCGGACCCGGAAGCGAGAACGGCGGAACTGGAGGCGGAGTTCCGGGAAGCGTTCGCCCACCCGTATCTGGCAGCCCGACGGGGCTTTCTCGATGACGTCATCGATCCGCGCGAGACGCGGGGCCGGCTCATTTCCGGACTGGAGATGCTGGAAGACAAGCGGGTCCGGAATCCGCCCCGTAAGCACGGAAACATCCCGCTCTGAGAGCTCGGCTCTCTTCGTTTTGGGCGGATGCCAGGCTACCACTGGATGCCGGATCGGTTGCAGGAGCGCTTTCAGGAGAGGCGCGGAGTCCGCGACGCGGAAGCGCTCGAGGCCCTCGCTCCGGGCCTGAGAGAATCCCTGGAGGCGGTGGATCGGCTGGTTCCTGACCTGGCCGCATCTCACGCCAGGTATGTCGCGGAGGCAGAAACGACTCCCGTCATGGCCGCATCTCTGGAGTTATCCCGGTTCCTGATTGCCTGGTGCTCGACGGTGCAACCCCTGCGCATCGTAGATCTGGGGTCGGGTTTCACCTCATACGCCCTGCGACGCTGGGCGGAAACGGAGGGAGCGGGGAGCAAGGAACTGCTGTCTGTGGACGACGAAGTCGAATGGCTCGGCAGATCGCGGGAGTTCTCAGCCCGCTCCGGCCTCGACTCGGAAGGCTTTCTCACGTGGGGCGAGTTCGAGGGCTTGGCCGGAGCCCGTGCAGGATTCGACTTGGTCGTGAACGACTTCAGCAGCGTGCGGCGGCGCGCGGAGTTGACCGACCGTGTGTTCGGACTGGTCCGTCGCGGGGGCGCTGTCTTGTGCGACGACATCCAGAAGGCCCGGCTGTGGCGCGCCGCACGACAGGCGGCCCGACGCCAGCACTTCGATGGGTACAGCCTGCGCACGTATACGCTTGACCGTATCGGTCGGTTCGCCTGGATCGGGCTCAAATCGTCGGCATTACCCGGGCGAGCGCCGGCTAGAGCATAGGCATGTTCAAGAAGGTACTCGTAGCCAATAGAGGAGAGATCGCTCTGCGGATCGTTCGCGCCTGCCAGGAGCTGGGCGTTCCGGCGGTCGCGGTCTACTCCGAGCCCGACCGTTTTGCGCCACACGTGCTGGCGGCGGAGGAGGCTGTGCCGATCGGTCCGGCCGCGGCGGTGGAAAGCTACCTGAACATGGACCTGCTCACCGATGTCGCGGTCCGCGTGGGGGCCGAGGCCGTGCATCCCGGATACGGCTTCCTCGCCGAGAATCCCGAGTTCGCCCGACGAATCGAAGAGGCGGGTCTGACCTTCATCGGCCCACCGGCTTCCGCGATCGCCGAGATGGGCGACAAGACTGCGGCCCGGGCGCGCATGATCGGAGCCGGTGTACCGGTGGTCCCGGGCTCGGACGGTCCGGTCTCGGACCTGCCCCAAGCGCGAGAGGCGGCGGCGGACATCGGATTCCCGGTTCTGCTAAAGGCGGTGGCCGGGGGCGGAGGCAAGGGAATGCGGGTGGTCGAGAGGCCTGAGGGCCTCGAGCGGGCGCTGCAGGCGGCCCAGCGTGAGGCGGGCCAGGCCTTCGGGGATTCCCGCGTGTACGTGGAGAGGTTCCTTCCCGATCCGAGGCATATCGAGTTCCAGGTCCTGGCGGACGGGGAGGGCCGGGTGATTCACCTGGGGGAGCGCGAGTGCTCGATACAGAGGCGCCATCAGAAGCTCGTCGAGGAAGCGCCGTCACCGGCGGTCGATGTTGAAACGCGCCGCCGAATAGGTGAAGTCGCAGTCGCCGCGGCGCAGGCGGCCGGCTACGTAGGAGCCGGCACGGTGGAGTTCCTCTTCCAGGACGGCGAGTTCTTCTTCCTGGAGATGAACACCCGGATCCAGGTCGAACATCCGGTGACCGAGATGGTAACGGGAGTCGATCTCGTCCAGCAGCAGATCCGCATCGCGGCCGGAGAGCCGCTGCGCATCGAGCCGGACGAACGCTGGCCCGACGGCCACGCCATCGAGTGCCGCATCAGCGGCGAGGACCCATACGGAGGCTTCTACCCCTCGGCCGGGCGTGTGGAATCACTCGAGGTGCCTGGCGGACCTGGCGTGCGTTGGGACGGAGGCATCGCAGAGCATTTCGAGGTGGGGCTCCACTACGATTCGCTTCTGGCGAAGTTGATCGTGCACGCGCCCACGCGGGAACAGGCGATCGGACGCATGAAGAGGGCGCTGCGCGAGCTGCAGATCGAGGGCCTGCGTACGACGCAGCCGTTCCACCTGGCGGTGATGGACGAGCCCGACTTCCAGCGGGGAGACTTCTCCGTCTGCTACCTGGAACGGCATCCGGAGCTGTTCCGAGATGGAAGCTCGGGATGGCAGGAGCGGGCGGCGGTCGTCGCGGCTACTCTCCTGGAACACCATGCGCGGCGAAAAGGATCGACCCGGTCGGAGGATGATCGTGGTCGGGAGGCTGAACATGGGAACCGGCGCTCGGACTGGCAGAGTGTCTTCGCCCCCGAGTAACTCTGCGGCGGCGGCTGGCCCGCTGGACAGCCCCAGTGCCTCGGTCGGGCAACGGGCGGAGCTGGAGATCACCGGCATCGCCGCGGGTGGGGACGGAGTTGCTCGGGAGACGTCAGGCCGTGTCGTGTTCGTGCCGCGCACGGCGCCAGGTGAGCGGGTGCGAGCGACGATTCACAGCGCCCGTCGCACGTGGGCCAGGGCCCGGTGCGACGAGGTGATGCGCCCCGGACCGGATCGGACACAGGCGTCGTGTCCCCTCTACGAGGCCTGCGGCGGCTGCCAGTTACAGCACCTGAGCCTTGAGGCGCAGCGCCAGGCGAAGCGGGCGATCGTCAGAGAGGCCATGCGTCGCATCGGCGCCCTGGGCGTTGCCGTGCCTCCGGTAGTCTCGGCCGGATCCGGGCTTGGATACCGGAACCGCGTACGCTTCGTGCTGCGCAGGTCAGGTGGCGACGTCGAGGCTGGCTACCGGCACCTGGCCGATGCCGGTCGGATCGTTGACGTGCCCGACTGCCCGTTGGCCGAGCCGGCCGTTCGGGAGGCCTGGCGGGCGCTGCGACAAGCGTGGGGGCGAAATGCCGAGGCGCTTCCCGCGGGCTCCGAGCTCCGGATTACTCTGAGGGGGACGAGTGACGGTGCCGTCGGAATCCTCGTGGAGGGTGGAGCCGGGACAGGAGATGGAGAGCGGCCAATCGGGCACCCGGATCGGGTCGCCGCCGAGGTGCCGGGCCTGCGAAGTTACTCGTGGCAGCCGACCGCGGGCAGGCGCCGGCTCTTGGCGGGCCATGCCACGCTCACAGACCGCTGGCAGGGCGTAGACTTCGAGCTTGGCGCCGGAGTCTTTCTCCAGGTGAACCGAGAGGCGTCCGCAGCAATGGACCGATACCTCGACGGACTGGTTGGTGACCGTCCGGGGTTGCTCATAGCGGACCTCTATTCGGGAGCAGGCGCGCGTGCGATTCGCTGGGCAGCGGAGGGTGCGATCGTCGTCGCCTGCGAGGTGAAAGAGGAATCCTGCGCTGCCGGACGCGCCGCCGCCCGTGGACTCGACGTTCACGTCGCCTACGATCGGGGACGGGTGGAGGATCGGATAGGCGAGCTGAGACCGGCCGACCTTATCGTGGTGAACCCGCCGCGCAGAGGTCTGTCGAGGAAGGTGGTTGGCGGCCTGCGGCGGCGGGAAGCGCAAGCCCTCGCCTATGTGAGCTGCGATCCGGCCACGCTGGCGAGGGACCTGAACCGCCTGCGGGAATCGTGGCGAACCGTTTCGATACAGCCCTTCGATGCCTTTCCGCAGACCTCGCACGTCGAGTGCGTGGCGTGGCTGGAGAGACGCCGATCGCCGGTCAAGGGCTCGGCAGGGAGCGGCCCCGCGTGAGGTACTTTGCCGACACGGGTGGCGACGCGCGCGAGGTGACGGTGGAGGAAGGTGACCTGCGGATCGACGGAGAGCGGCTGGCCGCCGACATTTCGAGTCCTCCGGGATCAGACCGCCAGCACCTGCGGATGGATGGCCGCACGGTGTCTCTCTACGCCCGGCGCCTGCCTGAGGGGTGGCTGATAGAGCTGGAAGGAAGGGAGTTCCTGGTTCGGGTGGAGGACGAGCGCGCGAGGCACATCCGGAAGCTGGCCTCGGCCGCCCGCCCGGTGCTCTCGCGGCGGGAACTCCGGGCGCCGATGCCAGGTCTCGTGGTCAAGGTCGAGGTCGAGCCCGGCCAAGAGGTCGACGAGGGCACGGGCCTCGTCATTATGGAGGCGATGAAGATGGAGAACGAGCTGCGGGCAGAGGCCCCGGGCCGCATCGCCACGGTCGAGGTCGAGCCCGGTCAGACGGTCGACCGAGGTCAAGTCCTCTTGCGCCTGGAATAGGGAGAAAGGCAATGGCGGAACGGCGCGAGCACTTCTCGACATCGTCGGGCCTGGAAATCGAACGCGTCTACGAAGCGACGCCGTCAGGATTCGATGCGAGTGGAGACCTAGGAGCGCCCGGCGCGTTCCCGTTCACCCGGGGCGTCCACCAGGACATGTACCGGGGGCGGCCGTGGACGATGCGGCAGTACGCCGGGTTCGGCACGGCGGAGGAGTCGAACGAGCGATTCCGTTACCTGCTCGAATCAGGGCAGACGGGCCTGTCGGCAGCCTTCGATCTTCCTACGCAGATGGGACTCGATTCCGACGACTCCAGAGCCGATGGCGAGGTCGGCCGCGTGGGCGTGGCCATCGACACACTCGATGACATGGAGCTCCTGTTCCGTCGGATTCCTCTCGACCGCGTTTCCACGTCCATGACGATCAACGCTACCGCGGCCATACTGCTGGCACTCTACGTGGCGGTCGCCGACGGCCAGGGGGCGCCACGCGAGAGCCTCGGCGGCACCGTTCAGAACGACATCCTGAAGGAGTTCATCGCCCGGGGAACCTATATCTATCCCGTCGAGCCGAGCCTGCGACTGGTAACCGACATCTTCGCCTTCTGTGCCACGGATCTCCCGCGCTGGAACAGCATCTCCGTAAGCGGCTACCATATGCGCGAAGCCGGGGCCACGGCGGCACAGGAGATCGCGTTTACGCTCGCGAACGCTCGCGAGTATGTCAGACGTGCTCTCCAAACCGGGCTCGAGCTCGAGCATTTCGCGCCCAGGCTCAGCTTCTTCTTCTCGGCCCATAACAATCTGTTCGAGGAGATAGCCAAGTTTCGGGCGGCTCGACGCCTGTGGGCCCGCCTGATGCGGACGGAGTTCGAAGCCTCGGATCGAAGCTGCCGGCTCCGCTTCCATACGCAGACGGCGGGATCCACGCTTACGGCGCAGCAGCCCCTCAACAACGTAGTCCGGGTCGCGATACAGGCGCTGGCCGCGGTGCTCGGAGGCACGCAGTCGCTGCACACCAACAGCTACGACGAGGCCCTGGCTCTCCCCGGCGCCGAGGCGGCGCGCCTCGCCCTCAGGACGCAGCAGATCCTTGGCTTGGAGTCGGGAGTGGTTGATACGGTCGACCCTATCGGGGGATCCTACTTCGTCGAGAATTTGACCGCACAGCTAGAGCAAAGGGCTGCCGCCTACATGGAGCGACTGGAAGAGCTCGGCGGCGCGTCGGCCGCGATTCCCTTCATGGTCGAGGAGATCCATCAGGCGGCGTACCGACATCAGCTGGCCCTGGAGCGCGGCGACGCGGATGTCGTCGGAGTGAACGTGTACAGCGAAGGCCAGGATCAGCCGGAGATCGAGATGCCCGACTACGAGGGGCTCCAGGCGGCGCAACGCAGCCGGCTGGCCGAAACGAAGACCCGCCGCGACAACGGAGTCGTCGAGCGGGCGCTGGGGCGAGTAGACGAGGCGGCGGTGTCGGGCGACAATCTCCTACCCCCACTGATCGAGGCCGTAAAGGTGCGCGCGACCCTCGGCGAGATCAGCGGTCGGCTGCAGCAACGGTGGGGTAGTTACGAGACGTAGAGTCGGGCGGGCCGCGGTCCGGCCCGCGAGCCGTAAAGGAAGCCCATGCCCACATACGAATACGAGTGCAAGGAGTGCGGTCACGCCTTCGAGCGCTTCCAAAGCATCAACGACGATCCGATCCGAACCTGTCCCGAGTGCGAGGGTCGGGTACGGCGACTGATCTCGACAGGCGGCGGACTCGTCTTCAAGGGACCGGGATTCTACGCCACCGACTACCGGCGCGGGCCTCGCCCCACGGAGAAGCAAGAGAAGAAGGAGTCGTCTTCGGGGAGTTCCAAAGGCGACGAGTCGAAGAAGGGAAGTGGAGATGGAGGGGACTGAGGCTCCGCCGGCCGCGACTGCGGAGCTGCAGGCCGAGTTGCGGAAGGCCACCGCGGCGGTTGGGGCTCCCGACGACTTTCGGCCACAGCTCGAGCGTCCTGCGGATCCCGAGCATGGCGACTACGCCTCAAACGCGGCTCTGGTCCTGGCAGGTAGGCTGCGGCGCCCTCCCCGCGACCTGGCGGACGAGATCGCGTCGCGGATAGACACCGCAGCCGCGATGGTGGAGAGCGTGGAGGTCGCAGGTCCGGGATTCCTGAACTTCAGGCTGGACGACACGGTACTATGGCGCGGTCTGGTCCGGATCCTATCGATCCCGCAGGAGTGGGGCCGGTCGGCGACGCACGCACCGGAACGCATCAACGTAGAGTTTGTTTCGGCGAATCCGACCGGCCCGCTGCACGTGGCCCACGGCCGTGGCGCCGCCATCGGGGACGCGACCGCCTCTCTCCTGGAGTGGACCGGTCATGAAGTGTCCCGCGAGTACTACGTCAACGATGCCGGCCACCAGATCGAGCTGCTGGGAGAGTCGATTGAGGCCCGCTTCCGGCAATCCCTCGGTGAACATGCGGAGCTGCCGGAGGGCGGCTACCAGGGCGTGTACGTTGCCGAGGTCGCGGAACATATCGCCGCGGAGTCGGGTGCGGAGTCGATTCGAGAGCTGGACTCGGAGCAACGGTGCCGGATGTTCGCACGGAGTGCCAGCGAGGTGCTCCTCAAAGAGCAGACCCGGGACCTCGAGGACTTCGGCGTCCGGATGGATACCTTCTTCCGGGAGAGCGCTCTGTTCGAACGCCGCGATGTCGAAGAGCTGCTCGGAGGTCTCGAGGGCTCGGGACACAGCTACCGGGAGGGCGGAGCGCTGTGGCTGCGCACCACTGACTTCGGCGACGAGAAAGACCGCGTTCTCCTGAAGAGCGACGGTTCACACACGTACTTCATGACCGACATCGCCTACCACCTCGACAAGGCGGTCCGCGGTTTCAGCCGCACGATCGACGTGTGGGGCGCCGATCACCACGGCTACGTTTCGCGGATGGAGGCAGCGCTCTCCGCTCTCGGGTACCCGAGTCTCCTCGAGGTGCTGCTGATCCAGCTGGTGACCGTGATGCGCGGAGGCGCGGAGGTGCGGATGAGCAAGAGGGCCGGCCGCTTCGTGTCACTCCGTGAGCTGTTCGAGGAGACGGGCGTGGACGTGGCCCGATACTTCTTCCTGATGCGCCGGGCAGAGGTTCCGATGGCCTTCGACCTGGACCTGGCGCTGGATACTTCGGAGGCCAACCCCGTCTACAAGGTGCAGTACGCCCACGCCCGAATGTGCAGTGTGTTCGAGAGGGGCGGCATCGATGCGGCGGGCATCCAGGCTACCGAGTCGGAGCTGGCACTGCTGAATGGGTCGGAGCGCCAGGTCGCGAAGGGTCTGCTGAGGTTCCCGGAGCGCGTGGCAGCGGCCGCCGAGGCCAGGGCTCCCTACCAGATATGCCAATACCTCGAGGAGCTGGCAGGCGCCGTAAATGCGTGGTACCACGAGGGCAATCTGGATGCGGATCGCCGTATCCTGGCTGACGCACCGGCCAGGCCCGCTCGCCTCGCGCTCGCCCGGGCCGTCCAGGTAACGCTGAGGAACGGCCTTACGCTGCTAGGCCTTTCGGCTCCGACGAAGATGGTGCGCGAGGAGGAGTCGTGAATCGGCGCGGCGCCTTCAGCTATCGGGACGCTGGAGTAGATCTGCGGGTTGCCGAGGACCTCACGACCAGGCTGAAGGAGCTGGCGGAGTCCACACGTACGGGCTCGGTGGAAGGTGCGTTCGGGGCCTTCGGGGCGCGCTTTCACGCGCGGGGCGATCCGGTGCTCGTGTCCAGCGCCGACGGTGTCGGCACCAAGGTGATGGTAGCCGCACGGGCGGGCGTCCATGACACGGTGGGCGAGGACCTCGTCAACCACTGCGTGAACGACATCCTCACGGAAGGGGCGGAGCCCTTGTTCTTCATGGACTACTTCGCCTGCGGAAGGCTCGACCCGGACGTGGCCGCGGCGGTCGTCGAGGGAATCGCCAGGGGCTGTGCCCGCAACGGCTGCGCCCTCCTGGGCGGTGAAACGGCGGAGATGCCCGGCCTGTACCCTCCGGGCGAGTTCGACCTCGCCGGTTTCATTGTGGGTAGAGTAACCTTCGACATCCCGGGGCGCGGGGCGGTGGAGCAGGGGAACAGATTGATCGCTCTCGCGTCCAGCGGGCTCCATACCAACGGGTACAGCCTCGCGCGGGCGCTCCTGTTCGAGCGCCTGGGGCTGGAGGTGGACGATGCCTTTCCCGGAACCTCTGCGACGGTCGGGGAGGTGCTGCTGCGGGTCCACCGCTCCTATCTGCCGCCGCTGCGTCCATCCTGCGCGGAGGGGCGCGTGCGTGCTTTGGCCCACATCACTGGCGGAGGAATCCCGGGGAACCTGCGTCGGGTACTCCCTTCCGGCGCGGACGCCGTGGTCGACCTCTCTTCCTGGAAGCCTCCCGTGGAATTCCGGCTTCTGGCGGCCGAGAGCGGTCTGGATTCCGCCGACCTGTACGAGACGCTGAACATGGGCGTCGGTATGATCGCTGTCGTATCTCCCGACGAGGAAGATCGAGTCCTCGAGAGCCTTCGCGCCGGGGGCTGCGAGTCATGGTCGTGCGGCGAGATTACGGTCGGGCGAGGCACGGTGCGCCTGCAAGGTCGCGCATGACCTCGTCCCGGCCGGCCGTCACCACCGATCCCGCGGGGCCTCGATTGCCGGAGCGAGCGGTGATGGCGAGGTGTCTGGAACTCGCCCTGTTGGGCTGGGGCCGGGTCGCTCCGAATCCAATGGTGGGCGCGGTAGTGGTCCGACAAGGCGAGGTCGTCGGCGAAGGACATCATGCCGAGTTCGGGGACGAGCATGCCGAGATCGCCGCACTCCGCGAAGCCGGAAGCCGGGCGAGTGGTGCCGTCCTGTTCGTGAACCTGGAGCCCTGCTCGCACGGCGGTAAGACGCCGGCGTGCACCGAGGCCATTCTGAAGGCCGGGATCCGGCGTGTGGTCATCGGCGCTCGCGATCCGAATCCCGAAGCCAGAGGCGGCCTTGAAATTCTGGCTCAGGAGGGAGTGGAAGTAGGCGAAGGCGTGCTTTCTGAGCAAGCACTGCGGTTGAACGCTCCCTTCCTGTGGAGGCATGCTACGGGACGACCCTTCGTCGCGCTCAAGCTAGCCGTTTCACTGGATGGCCGGCTCGGCAGCGCCCCGGGTATTCGAAGCCGGGTGACCGGGGATGCCGCCTGGGACTACGTGCACCGCCTGAGGGCGGGACACGACGCGATCGTCGTGGGTAGCGGAACCGTGGCCGCCGACGACCCCTTGCTCACGGTTCGGGGGTCGCTCAAACCCCGGAAGCAGCCGCTCCGGGTAATTCTCGATAGTCGGGCCGCGCTGTCGGTCGACTCGGAGCTCGCCCGATCCGCACACGAAGCACCCGTCCTTGTAGCGGCCATTGAGGATGCCGCATCGTCGGCCGTCGAGGCGCTGCAAAGCGTCGGGGTCGAGGTCTTGAGACTTCCAAGAGCCGGCGGAGGTGGGGTGGACCTGGAGGCCCTACTGGCGGTCCTGGGCATGCGGGGCGCGGGGTCCGTGCTCGTAGAAGGCGGCGGCCGGGTGGCTGCAGCGCTGCTGAATGCAGGCCTGGTTCAGCGACTGCATATCCTGCTGGCACCCACGTTTCTCGGTGGCAATGGACCGGAAGCCTTTCCGGGCCTGCTTCCGGGGGCGGCGCGCAAGTGGTCGGTGGTGGAGCGGAGCGGACTGGGCGAGGACACTCTCCTCGAGTTCGACAACGCGGAGATGCTGGCGCGTCTCCGGGAGGATGCGTGAGATGTTCACGGGGCTGGTGGAAACGGTCGGCGAGATCGTGGATCGGAGCCCGTTCGAGAAGGGTATCCGCTTCCGCGCGCGGGCGCCGGATCTTGAGGGAAACCTCGGAGAGGGGGACAGTCTCGCAATCGACGGGGTATGCCACACGATCTTCGACGTGGATGGAATCGAGTTCACCTTCGAGTCGATTCGCACGACGCTCTCGCGGACGACACTCGGAGAGTTCGAGTCCGGTCGTCGGATCAACCTCGAGCGCGCCGTGCGTCCCGGCCAACCCATGGGGGGACACCTGGTACAGGGGCACGTGGACGGGGTAGGAGAGATGGTAGAGGTTGAGCATGCCGGAGAGACCGTGTTTCTGCGCCTCCGCATGCCGGAGGAGGTGGCCCGTCTCACGGTCCTGTACGGCTCCATCGCCATGGACGGAATCAGCCTCACGGTAAACCGGCTCTTTCAGGACATCGCGGAAGTGGCGATCATCCCGTATACATGGAGTCATACGAACGTCGACCGGCTCGGTCCCGGCGCACGGGTTAACCTCGAGGCGGATATGGTAGGCAAGTATGTCGATCGTCTCCTCGAGCCGTACCGGCGCGCGGGTCCCGATCCGACATGAGCGCACGGAAGAGAACATCATTGGACGAGAGGTACGCTGACGTGCTGTCTCAGGACGACAAGAAGGTAGAGGAAGCCATCGCCGTCATCCGCGACGGAGGCCTGGTCATTGTGGCGGACGATGAGGACCGGGAGAACGAGGGAGACCTCGTGTGCGCCGCCGAGAAGGTCACGGCGGAGAAGATCAACTTCATGGCTACGCACGGGAGGGGTCTCGTGTGCCTCACGTTGGCACCGGAGATCGCGGACCGGTTGGATCTTCCCCTCATGACTGACGGCCGCGGCCGTGATCCGAACTCGACGGCGTTTACGGTGTCCATCGACGCCCATAACGATCTCGGTGTGTCGACGCGACGGGCATCAGCGCCGCAGATCGGGCGCGCACGATTCAGGTAGCCGTGGACCCCGGCAGTACGCCTGGAGACCTCATTCGGCCAGGCCACATCTTTCCACTGCGAGCGAAGCCCGGCGGAGTGCTGCAGCGGGTTGGGCAGACCGAGGCGTCGGTGGATCTCGCCAGGCTGGCCGGTGTGGCACCGGCGGGTGTGATCTGCGAGATCCTGAATTCGGATGGGACGATGGCGCGGCGGCCACAATTGGAGGTGTTTTCGCGCACGCATGGCCTCCCCTTCATAACCGTGGCTCAGATCATCTCGTACCGGCTCAAGCACGAGCGCCTGGTGCGCCGTATCGCGGAAGCGCGCCTTCCGACCCCGTGGGGGGAGTTCCGCATCGTCGGATACAACAACGCGGTCGACAACCGGGAGCATGTCGCCCTGGCGTACGGCGAGTTGGACGGTGCGGAGGACGTCCTGGTGAGGGTCCACTCCAAGTGTCTCACGGGCGACGTGTTCAACTCCGCCCGCTGCGACTGCGGCCCGCAGCTGCACGCCGCTCTGCGGATGGTGGCACAGGAAGGCCGGGGTGTGGTGGTCTACCTGGACCAGGAGGGAAGAGGAATAGGCCTGCTCAACAAGCTGCGGGCCTACGAGCTCCAGGACCACGGGCATGACACGGTCGAAGCCAACGAGATCCTCGGCTTCCCGCCGGACCTGCGGAACTACGGCATCGGCGCCCAGATCCTGCTCGATCTCGGCCTGACCACGATCCGGGCGATGACGAACAATCCCAAGAAGTTGACCGGGCTGGAGGGCTTCGGGCTCACCATCACGGGCCGCGTGCCGCTGGAAGTCGAGGCGACGCGTACCAACCAGGAGTACCTCGAGACCAAGCGCGACAAGCTGGGACATCTTCTGGGATCTTAATGAGCGTCTTCGAGGCGGAGGCAAGCGGCGAAGGAAGGCGAATCTGCCTCGTCGTGAGCCGGTTCAATTCCAGGGTTACAGGCGCGCTGGAGGATGGGGCTCGCCGCTGCCTCCAGGAGAATGGCGTAAGCACGGAGCACATTGATGTCGTGCGGGTGCCCGGCGCCTGGGAGCTTCCCCATGGGGTCCGTCTCGCGATCTCTCACGGGGCCTACGACGGGATCGTTGCCCTCGGCTGCGTGATCCGGGGCGAGACTCCCCACTTTGAATACGTTTCCCTCGGCGCCACCGTGGGGCTGCAGCAGGTGGCGAGGGACTGCAAGGTCCCGGTTGGCTTCGGACTGCTAACCACCGACAGCGGCGAGCAGGCCCTTCAGCGTGCCGGGGGCACCAAGGGCAACAAGGGCGAGGAGGCGGCACTGGCAACGCTGGAGATGTGCGGCCTCGCCGATCAGCTGGGATGAAAGCCCGGAGTCCTAGGTCCAGAGCGCGCAGCTGGGTTCTCCAGATTCTCTATGCGTGGGAGCTGGCCGGCGATGGCCCTCTCCTGGAGTACGGGGAGTCCGCACTGGCCCAGCGGCGGATCGCGGATCGGTATCGCCCCTACGTGGACCGACTGCTGGGAGGCCTTGACCGTCACCTGCCCGAGGTGGACGCCAGGCTCGAGGAGACGCTGGCCAACTGGCGCATCGAGCGCCTGTCGGCAATTGACAGAGGCATCCTACGGATCGGTGCCATCGAGATCCTGAAGTTCTCCGACGTGCCGCACAAGGTGGCCATACACGAGGCGATCCGCCTGGCCGAGCGCTACGGGAGCGACGACAGTCCCCGATTCGTGAACGGCGTTCTGGACGCGGTGAGCCGCAACACCCCGGTGGCGGGTTGAGCGAGGCGTCGACAGCACGTGCGACTTCTCGTTGTGAACTGGCAGGATCGATTGAATCCCTGGGCTGGGGGAGCGTAGATCCATCTCCACGAGATCTTCGGGCGTCTGGTCGATCGGGGCCACGACGTCTCGCTACTGGTGTCGAGTTGGCCAGGAGCGCCGACGCGGGAGCTCGTGGACGGAATGCGAGTCGTGCGGACAGGCAGCCGGTACACGTTCCCGCTGTTCGCTCGCCGCGCCTTCGACAAGGTGATTGGGACGGAGAGCATCGATCTCGTTGTGGAGGACATCAACAAGCTGCCGCTCTTCACGACCTTCTGGTCCGATCTGCCAGTGGTGTGCATTGTACCTCACCTGTTCGGCACGACAGCGTTTCTCCAGGAGTCCTGGCCTGTGGCCGCCATGGTTTGGGTGGCCGAGCGACTCATGCCGAGGGCGTATCGAGACGTTCCGTTCGAAGTCATCTCGCACAGCACCGCCGCCGACATGGTATCCAGAGGCTTCGACGCCGGCCGCATCCGAGTGAGCTACCCCGGGCTGGATCACGAGACGTTCCGGCCGGCCGACAACGGAGAGCGATACTCGGAGCCGACGATCGCCTATGTTGGCCGGTTGCGAAAGTACAAGGGGATCGATGTCGTCCTTCGGGCCCTGGCGCTGTTGAAGACGGAAGGCCGTTTCGTCCGCTTCCTGATCGTGGGCCGTGGCGACGATCACGACCGGCTCAGGAGCTATTCGGAGCGGTTGGGACTGAGCGAGCAGGTGGAGTTTCGGGGCTTCGTGTCTGAGGCGGAGAAGATCTCCATCCTGCAGTGCTGCTGGTGCAACGTCTATCCGTCGCCCAAGGAGGGCTGGGGGATCGCGAACGTGGAGGCTGCGGCCTGTGGCACGCCGACAGTGGCCAGCGACTCGCCCGGCCTCCGAGAGTCCGTGGATAACGGTGTTAGCGGCTTCCTTGTGCCCCACGGTGACGAGGGCGCCTGGGCCGACCGGATTGGCCGCATCTGCAGCGACAGGGAGCTGCGCGAACGCATGGGTACCGGAGGAATCCGGCACGCGTCGTGCTTCACCTGGGAGGCGACGGCTCGGGAGACGGAGAGTATCTTGCTGTCAGCTTTGGAACGGTAAGGAGGTACGCTGTAGCTCCCTATCGACCTTCCAGAAGGAGGGGAGTAATGCAGATCATCATTTCGGCGAGACACGTGAGTATCGCAGACAACCTGCGTCAGCACGTGGAGGAGCAATTCGAGCGTCTGGCGAGGTTCGACGGGCGCATCTCCCGTCTCGAGGTGACTCTCACGGAGGAAAAGAACCGGTGTGTCGCGGAAGCGAACCTCAGCGTTGACCGCGAGGCGCCGGTGCACGGGCGGGCCGAGGCGGCCGACTTCCGGTCAGCCATCGATAGGCTCGCCGACAAGATGTCGCGTCAGCTCAAGAAGCGCCGGTCCCGGCGGCGCGTGCACAAGGCCGGGGGCCCTGATCAGATGGTAGCGGCGGAAGAGCCCGAGGCCTGAGCGTGGTCACCGTAGCAGATATCCTCGACCTCCGGCGCAAGACGCTGGACTTGAGTCTGGTGTCCGGCGCAGCCGGTCTCGAGAGAGAAGTGACCGGCGCTGACATATCGAGCCCCGGGCTGGTGCTCGCCGGCTTTACCGAGAGGTTCCCCCGGGGGCGAATGCAGGTGCTGGGCGAGACCGAGGTCATGTACCTGGCGTCGCTCGAGTCGGCGCACCGGAAGCGGGTTCTGGAGAAGTTTCTCGATTTCGACGTCCCGTGCGTGTTCGTGACCAAGGGCATGGATCCTCCGGCAGAGCTGGTAACGCTGGCAGACGAGAGGGGCCTGCCCCTGTTACGGTCGAGCCTCAAGACCGGCGAGTTTTACCGCCGAATAAAGCCATTCCTGGAGGATGAGTTCGCCCCTTCCACGGCGATCCACGGTTCACTGGCCGACGTGTACGGTGTCGGCCTCCTGTTCGTGGGAGCGAGCGGAATCGGTAAGAGCGAGTGTGTGCTCGATCTGGTTGAGCGAGGACACAGGCTGGTCGGAGACGACGTCGTGCAGGTGCGGAGGCGCGGGCTCGATGTGCTCATTGGACGGGCACATGAACACCAGCAGCATCACATGGAGATCAGAGGCATCGGCATCATAGACGTCCGCGCCCTTTTCGGAATCCGGGCCGTGAGGCAACAGAAGAGGATCGAGGTCGCGGTGCAGTTGGAACACTGGAGCGACTCGGCCTCGTACGACCGCACGGGCCTCGTGCGAGAGACCACCGAGATACTCGGGGTGGAGCTCCCCCGGGTCGTGATCCCCCTGAACCCCGGCAAGAACATCACCGTGATCAGTGAGGTCGTGGCCATGAACCACCTCCTGCGTTATGCCGGCGTCGACAGTGCGAGGCTGTTCAACCAGAACCTTCGTGAGCTGATGCAGCCGGTACGCGACTACCTCGAAGAGGACTATGAGTGAGGTGGGGGGTGTCATCGTCGCGCACGGCGACCTGGCCGACTCCCTGGTTCGAGTAACGGAGCAGATCTCGGGGGTGAGGGGGGTCCTCAGCCCGATCTCCAACGAGACATGCTCGCCCGAGGACCTGACGGCCCGGATCGAGGAGGCCGTCGGCGCCGGACCTTCGATCATCTTCGTGGACCTCTGCAGCGGGAGCTGCGCCTTCGCCAGTCGCTCCGTGGGAGCCGACCGGGACGCCGTGGCCGTAATCACAGGCGTGAGCCTTCCCGTGCTCCTGGACTTCGTCTTCCACCGGGACATGCCCCTCACGGATCTGGCGCACCGCCTCGTCGAGAAGGGCCATGAGGGAACCCGGGCCTTTCTCTCCGACTCCAGAGGCGATGCCTCTCGTACTGTTCCGGATTGACGAGCGCCTCCTGCACGGCCAGGTGATCGTAGGGTGGGGGATGAGGCTCCGCCTCGACTACTATGTGGTGGTCGACGATGATCTTGCCGACAGCGAGTGGGAGCAGGATCTCTACTCGGCCGGTCTGCCGCAGGGCACTCCGGCTCTCTTCCTGACGACGGCGGAGACGACGAAGCGCTTCGAGGAGATAGACCGGCTCCGCGGCCGAGGGGCGCTGTTGACTCGGGGCACTCGAGAGATGCGCGCCCTGGCGGAGGCGGGTCTATTGAGAGATCAGCGGGTGAACGTCGGCGGGCTGCACGCCGCGGAGGGAAGACGACGGGCGGCCAGCTACGTCTACTTGCGCGAGGACGAAATGGACGACCTCCGAGCGATCGAAGAGTGTACCCGGGGCATGAGCGCTCGCGATCTTCCGGGCTCGCGTGAAGTGGATATGAAGGAGTTTTTGGATGCCGCTAAGTGAGCTGCCTTTCACTCACGGCTTGTGGCTCGTCTACGTCGTCGTGGGCGGTCTGGTTGCAGTAGACGCGGTCTCTTGGCCCCAGGTGATGATCTCGCGCCCGCTGGTCTCCGCCACCGTGGGCGGTGCGCTTCTGGGCGATGCGAGTGCCGGGCTCTTGGTGGGAGCGATTCTCGAATTGTTCTCGATGCGCCACCCACCGTTGGGAGCCGCCCGCTATCCGGACACCGGGCCAGCGGGACTGGTGGCCGGTGCGAGCTTCGCAGCGGCCGGTGGCTCGGCCATCCTCGCGCTGGTCGCGGCTCTTCTCGGAGGTTGGGCGCTCGGTTGGATAGGGACCGCTTCCGTCTACGCCAGGAGGCGTGTCAACGAACGCCTGGTCACTCCGGTCGCGGAGCTCGCCGCCCGTCCGGATTTGCTGGAGCGACGTCACCGCCTAGCGATATGGATGGACGTGTTTCGCGGCGCGTTCCTCGTAGCAGCATTCCTCGTCCCGACAGCAGCGCTCACCGGATTCGCGGCCGGCAAGCCCGTCGGTCCGGTCCTTCTAGGGTATGCTGGCGCGGCACTGCTTCTGGGAATCGCCACGACGACCGGTGCCTCGGCGCGGATGACGGCGTTCGGGCTGCGCGGCTGGCCCCTGCTGCTGGCCGGGGCCGGGGCGGCCCTTCTGGTGCTGGTCGTGGCAACATGAAGCCCCAGCGCTCGGATCGTCTGACCTCCTGGTGGAGGACGTTCGCCGTCCAGGGATCCTGGAACTACCGTTCACTCGTGGGCTGCGGTATCGCCTATGGCATGCTTCCGCTGCTGCGACGGATACACGCGGGAGACCCGGTTCGGCTTCGCGACTCGGTCGAGCGCAACATGCGCTCGTTCAATGGGCACCCGTATCTTTGCGCGATGGCCGTGGGCGCGCTGGCGCGTCTCGAGTATGACGGAGTGGATGTCCAGCGTCTGGAGAGATTCCGGACCGCCTTGCGGGGCCCGCTCGGAACGCTGGGCGATCGCATCATTTGGGTGGAATGGAGGCCCTTCTGTCTGCTCGTCGCGATCGTGGCCTACAGCCTAGGCCTCGGTCCTTTCTTCAGCACGGCCCTGTTCCTGGCTCTCTACAACGTTGGCCATCTTTATCTGCGGGGGTGGGCGTTCCGGAGCGGTTGGGAAGCTGGGCTCGACGTGGGACGCGTGCTTCGGGAATCGTGGCTGGACCGTGCCACCGGGCGTCTGTGGCCGGCGAACATGGTCTTGCTGGGCGCCGCGAGCGTGCTCGTCGGTCGCTCGGTGCTCGAACGGGCCGGGGCGACCGGAATTCCGTGGTTCGTGCTGGGTGTCGGAATCGTGCTCGCGCTGTTGGCGTTCCGCTGGCCGCGTCGCGGCGGAAGCCTGGCCGTGCTCCTGCTGGTATCCGTGCCGATCGTCTGGGTCCTGATTAGCCTTGGAATCGTCAGGTGATGTTCGGCGAGGCAAGCAGCGCCGAGTTCAGGCGCACCGTCACGATCCGGAACCGACACGGGTTGCACGCGAGGCCGGCGGCGGAGTTCGTGAAGCTGTCATCGCGTTTCAAGTCTCGGGTGATAGTCGAGAAGGATGGACTCGAGGTGAACGGCAAAAGCATAATGGGCGTCATGATGCTGGCCGCCGAGTACGGCTCGACGATCACTATCCGTGCGGTTGGCCGCGACAGCCGGGAGGCCGTTGAGGCACTCTGCGCTCTGGTGATGAACGAGTTCGGCGAGAACGAGATTGACTACGAGCTCCCGGACTCGGAGGTGGATGGCGTATGAGCGGTATACTGGAAGGCGTCGGAGCCTCAGGAGGACGCGCGCTGGGGGTCGTCCGCTGGTTGCATTGGGACATTCCGCTCGTAGCGCACCGTACCATAGCTCCTGGCGAAGTCGAGGAGGAGATCGAGCGCTTCAGCGAGGCTCGCGACTGGGCCTTGGAGAGGGTGGCGGAGCTGCAGGAGGTCACGACCCAGCGCCTCGGTCCCTTCGAAGGGAAGGTCTTCGAGTCGCAGGCCATGATGATCCAGGACCCGGAGCTGGTCGCCGGAACCTTGGCCTATATCCGGGACAACTACATCAGTGCTGAGCGGGCTTTCGACTGGCAGATTCTGGAGATGCGGGTTCGAATGCTGGATTCGGCCCACGCCATGGTCATCGATCGGCTGGCGGACCTGCGCGACATCCGCGTCCGGGTACTCTGCCACCTGTTGGGCCGCACCGATCCCGCAGAGGCCGTGGTCGGCGAAGACGAGCCGGCGATTCTCGTAGCGACCGACCTGGCGCCGAGCCTCGCCGCACAGTTGGACCCCGAGGTCGTTCAGGGAATCGTCACCTCGGGCGGCTCGCGTGGCTCTCACAGCGTCTTGCTCGCGCGCGCCATGGGGATCCCGGCCGTAGTGGGCGTGGGTCCCGAGATTGCCGATCTCGAGGACGGTGGCCTGATTCTGATGGATGGCCGGACGGGAGAGTTGCGCCTCGATCCCTCGCCGCCCGAGGTCGAGGGGTTCCACAGGGCCGTCGCGCAGGCCACTCGGCGCCGTGAGATGTTGAGAGGCCTCTCCGGGAAGCCGACCGAGACGACGGACGGTGTCCACGTGGTGGTACAGGCCAACCTGGACCTTCCGCACGAAGCGGAAGAAGCGGTTCGCCTCGGGGCGGACGGCGTGGGCCTGTTCCGCTCGGAGTTCCTCGTGATCGGGCGCAGGGAGATCCCGGACGAAGAGGAGCAGTACCAGGCGTATCGAAGAGTCGTGGATGCCTTTTCCGGTCGCGAAGTGACTCTCCGAACGTTCGATATCGGAGGCGACAAATTCCCGATCTTTCTCTCGATGCCTCCGGAGGAAAACCCGTATCTCGGCTGGAGAGCGATTCGGGTGTGCCTGGATCTCCCGGAGCTCTTCGGCAACCAGCTTCGGGCAGCCGTCCGGGCGGCAGGAGCGGGCGGCCTTCGCGTGCTGGTGCCCTTCGTCACTTCGGTCGAGGAGGTAAGACGGACCAGGGAGATTCTGCACGATATCTACGGCGCGCTGGGCCTGATGGAGAGGGGGACACGGATCCCGCTTGGCGTGATGGTCGAGATTCCGGCTGCCGTGGAAACTCTGGATCTACTGGCGCCGTACGTCGACTTCGTCAGCCTCGGTACGAACGATCTCACGATGTACGTGCTGGCGGCGGATCGGGGGAATGCCAAGCTGGCGCGACTCTACGATCCGCTGCATCCGGCTTTGATTCGGATGTACGCTCGGCTGGAGCGCGACTGCGCCCGTCACGAGCTGGATCTGTCAGTGTGCGGAGAATTGGCCAGTGATCCGGTAGGCGTCTCGGTTCTCCTGGGGCTCGGTTACCGCAAGTTCAGCGTCTCCCTTTCGACCCTGCCGGAGATTCGTGAGCTGATGCGGAACGTGTCCGCCGCCGACCTCAGCGACGTATGTCGAGAGACGTACAGGGCGGAGAACGGTGCGGAGGTCAGGGCTCCGATTCGGCGGTATCTGGAAGAGTGCGGTGCTCTAGCCAACGGCGGAGAAGAGCTCGCCGAGACGTGACCGTTGTGAATACGTCGGGGCTCGGGTAGCTTGGCGCCGCCCGGCACATTGTACTCCAGACAGGATTCGGGAGTGGGAGCCAGAAGCCATCATCTGTTCACCTCGGAATCGGTGACCGAGGGCCATCCCGACAAGATCGCGGACCAGATCTCAGACGCGATTCTGGATGCCATCATAGCGCAGGACCCGGAGGCCAGGGTGGCCTGTGAGACCCTGGTTACCACGGGGCTGGTGGTTCTGGCCGGAGAGATCACTACGTCTGCGCAGGTAAAGTACCCTGAGATCGTGCGGCGGACCGTGGCCGAGATCGGGTACGACAACGAGGAGTACGGCTTCAGCCATCGCACCTGCGCAATCTTGACCTCGATCGACGAGCAGTCGCCCGACATTAGGCGCGGTGTGGACACGGGTGGGGCAGGGGACCAGGGAATGATGTTCGGCTACGCCTCGGCGGAAACTCCCAACCTGATGCCGCTTCCCATTTCCCTGGCTCACGGACTCACTCGACGCATGGCGGAGGTGCGCAAGTCGGGAGAGCTGAGCTGGCTTCGCCCGGACGGCAAGTCTCAGGTGACGGTGGAGTACGACGACGGCAAACCCCTCGCCGTGAGGACGGTGGTCATCTCGGCGCAGCATTCGGAAGACGTGGATGGTGAGGAGATCGCCCGCGAGCTGAGGGAGCGAGTGATTCGATTCGTGCTTCCCTCGGAGCTCTACGACGCGTCCTCTATCGAAGTGCTCGTCAACCCTACGGGTCGGTTCGTAACGGGAGGTCCTCAGGGTGACGCTGGGATTACCGGGCGGAAGATCATCGTGGACACCTACGGGGGTGTTGGAAGCCATGGCGGCGGAGCCTTCAGCGGAAAAGACCCCTCGAAGGTCGACCGCTCGGCAAGCTATGCCGCGAGATGGGTCGCCAAGAACCTTGTGGGCTCGGGTCTGGCACGCGAAGTCGAGATTCAGCTGGCGTACGCAATAGGCGTCGCGGAGCCCGTCTCCGTGATGGTGAATACTTTCGACACCGGGGAGATTCCGGACCAGGATCTGGTCGAGGCCGTTACCCGCGTGTTCGACCTCCGGCCCAGGGCCATAATGGAGGCCCTGGACCTCAGACGGCCGATCTACCGTCGTACGGCCGCCTACGGACACTTCGGGCGCGAGCCGGAGGAGGACGGGGGCTTCAGCTGGGAGCGGCTCGACCGGATGGACGAATTGCGCTCGGCCGTGTGACGTGGCAGGCGGACGGTAGCGGAACGAGTTCGGTAAGAAGACAGGAGAGGTGAGGGCAGGCCATATGAGCGATCAGACGAGGACGGCTGCGCGAGCGGACGTGGCAGACCTTTCACTGGCCGAGGCCGGGCGCCGGCGCGTCGAGTGGGCCGAGCGATACATGCCTGTCCTGCGGCTGATTCGCGAGCGGTTCGCCGACGAACGGCCGCTGGCGGGCGTGAACCTCTCTGCCTGCCTGCACGTGACCACCGAGACAGCCAACCTGGTGAAGACCCTCGAGGCGGGCGGTGCGGAGGTGACGTTGTGTGCCTCCAACCCCCTGTCGACGCAGGATGACGTGGCGGCCTATCTGGTGGAGGAGTGCGGGGTGGCGGTGTTCGCGGTGCGGGGTGAGGACAACGACAGGTATTACGACCACATCCGCTCGGCTCTGGAGACACGGCCCGCGATTACGATGGATGACGGGGCCGACCTCGTGGGCGCCGTTCACATGATCGCTCTCGAACGCTACGACGACCTGGCAACTCCGCTACGGGAATGGGTCGGCGGCCTTTCGTCAGAGGAACGGCAGTCGGTTGTCGATGGCGTGATCGGCTCTACCGAGGAGACCACGACGGGGATTATACGGCTACGCGCGATGGCCGCCGACCGGGTCTTGCAGTTTCCTGTTATGGCGGTCAATGACAGCCTCACGAAGCACATGTTCGACAACCGGTATGGCACCGGCCAGTCGACCCTGGACGGGGTACTGAGAGCGACGAACATCCTTCTCGCAGGCTCCACCGTCGTTGTTGCGGGCTACGGTTGGTGCGGTCGCGGTGTGGCGTTTCGGGCCCGCGGGGCAGGCGCCCGAGTCATCGTGACCGAAGTTGAACCCGTCGCCGCGCTGGAGGCCACTATGGATGGCTTCGAGGTGCTGCCGATGGCCGAAGCCGCGCCGCAGGGGGACTTGTTCCTGACACTGACCGGTAATACTCACGTGATCCGCGAGGAGCACTTCCGCCTGATGAAGGATGGCGCCATCGTGGCGAACTCCGGCCACTTCGACGTCGAGATCGACGTTCGACGTCTGGAGGAGATCTCGGAGACCCCCGCCGCGGAAGTGCGACCGCTGGTCGACGAGTACGTCGTGGACGGCAAGAGGGTCGCTCTGCTTGCCCAGGGCCGGCTCATTAACCTCGCGGCGGCCGAAGGCCATCCTGCGGCGGTCATGGACATGTCGTTTGCGAACCAGGCTCTGGCAGCGGAGTATCTCCTGAGCGCTGAGGGACGGAAGCTGTCGCGGCAGGTTCACAGGGTGCCTGCGCACATCGATCGGGAGATCGCACGCCTGAAGCTGGAATCGCTGGGCGTGAGGGTGGATGCTCTGACTGAGGAGCAGGAGCACTATCTGGCATCCTGGGACCTGGGTACGTGAACCGGCCCGGGTGATGAGCGATCGCCGTGTGGAGGCGGAATGATTGAAGTTGAAGTGGCGAGCCTCGGCCTGGACAAGGCATCCAACACCCCAGTGGTGATTCTGCGGGAGGTGGAGGGCGAGCGTCTGCTCCCCATCTGGATCGGCCCCGGCGAGGCGAGTGCCATAGCGATGGAGCTTGCTGGGATCAAGTTCTCGCGGCCGCTGACACACGATCTTCTAAACACGATCGTGCGCGGTCTGGGAAGCGAGCTCGTGCGGGTGTTGATCACGAAGGTCGTGGATAATACCTACTACGCCTCGCTGATATTTCAGCGCAACGGTGAGGTCATCTCCATCGATTCGCGACCGAGCGACAGCGTGGCGCTGGCACTGCGTGCGTCGGCGCCCATCTTCGCCGACGACGAGCTGCTGGAGCGCTCGGCCGTGGAGATCGAGGAGGCGGGATTCGAGAGCGGCCCATCCGCTGAGGAGTGGGCCGCCGAGGAGGCGTCGGAGGATTCCGAACCGAACACCGAGCCCGCCGAACGTCTCCGAGATTACCTGAAGCGGCTGGACCCGGAGGATTTCGGCCGGTTCATTCCGTGATCCGCGGCCGGGCGGCGCCTCCGGAGGCAGTGCCGGCGCCCCTGTCTCGCAGGCGGAGTCCATCAGCGACCATTCTCCTTCTGTTCGTGTCTCTCCAGGGGACGGTTCCGGCTTCCGCGCAGGAGCTCGAGGGTCGAGTCATACGGGCCTCAGACTCTTCGGCGGTGCCGGGCGCCCTCGTCCAGCTGCATCGCGTGACTCGAGATTCGGGAATGGTAGTCGACTCCGCAGCCGCGGACCCAACGGGACGGTTCCGGTTCTCGCTCCGTACAGGGGAGGAAGCGGGAGTCATCTTCCTCGCGTCGGCGCGTCACAGCGGTATCTCCTACTTCGCTTCGCCGATGCACCCGGGCATGCAAGTGCCGGATCCCTACAACGTGGTCGTCTACGACACCGCACTCGTATCTGACCCGGCCGACCTGGACGTGGCGATCCGGCACGTCGTTCTCACCCGGCTCGACGGAGGGTTGCAGGTCGACGAGATCATCGATGTGGCCGGCCTGCCGGACCGCACGCTGGTGGCGGTGGACGAACGGACGGCGGTGTGGAAGATGAGCCTTCCGGCCGACGCCCACGGGATAACCGTTCCTGCGGGAGGACTGCCGCGGGAGGCGCTCTCGTTCGCCAGCGGAGAGGTCGGTGTGATGTCCTGGGTCGGCCCCGCCGGTCTTCGGATCGTGCTTAAATACGTGCTTCCGGGAGAGAGCTACGAGCTCAGCCTCTCCCGCCGGACGGGACGGTTGGAAGTCATCGTGTCCGGTCCGGGAGTGGACACCCGTGCGGAGGGTCTCTCGGAGGCGCAGACGGGCCTGCCGGTGGACCGGTCCATCCAGCGGTACGCGGGCTCCGACATGGCAGCCGGATCGCGGATCGCAGTGTATCTGTCCGTCGGTCCGCGCAGCAGGCTCTGGGCGTGGGCCTGGTTCGCCACGGCCGCTATCCTGGCGGCAGCAGCCGGAGTCGTCTCGATCACGACACGAAGAGCATCGAGTCGGGCCTCCTGAGCTCGGCCTCTGCCGGCGCGCCTTGCGTCCCGAGACTGCCCCCCAATACACTGCTCATCGAGGTACAGGGATGGGCGCACGGAAGTCGGTGAGAGTCCGACGCGGCCCCGCCACTGTGAGAGGTAGAGGATCCGTCAGGATCTGCTCGCTGCCTGTATTGCCACTGGATCGGATCCGGGAAGGCGGCAGCGGGGCCTCGAGCCAGGAGACGTGACTCGTCCTTGCCCACTGGAGACTCTTCGCGGGAAGGGTGTGGGCGAGCCAGGGAAAGCCCGCTGACTCGGTCATGCCCGCCCTTTCGCGGAAAGGACGGGTTTTCTTGCGGCTTCACCACCGGTCGGGCGCCGGTCTGGCCTGCCTGACGATCGTCATGGCCGGCGTCTCGCCGGTGTCGGCTCAAAGTCCTCCTCTCCGGGTCGTCGACGATCTGGGGAGAGAGCTGGAGTTCTCGGCCCCTCCGGGCCGCGTTGTCTCCCTCGTGCCTGTCGTCACCGAAATCCTGTTCGCCCTCGAAGCGGAGGACCTGCTGGTCGGTCGCAGCGCCTACGATGACTACCCGCCCGAGGTCACCGTCTTACCGAGCGTCGGCGACGCGATCCGCCCCTCGGCCGAGCTCCTCGTTCAGCGTGAGCCGGATCTGGTGGTCCTCGTAGCCGGATCGGACAACTCGGCAGCGGTGGAGGAGCTGGAGAGGCTGGGCGTCGTGACGCTGGCGGTGGTCATCAACACGCTGCCAGACCTGAGGCGCAACATGCTGCGCCTGGGCGCAGTCTCGGGCAAGGAAGCGGAGGCCAGACACCTCTGGAGCGAGATCCAGCAGGAGCTGGAAGAAGTGGCATCGCGGGTGCGTGAGCTCCCCCGCCGGTCCGTCTACTACGACGTAGCCTACCCTCCGATCATCACGATCGGAGGGGGAAGCTATCTGGACACGCTTATCTCCATTGCCGGTGGCAGCAACGTGTTTGGCGAATTGGCAGCTCCGTCGCCCCAGGTAAGCCTCGAAGTTCTCGCCGCGCGCGACCCGGACATCATCGTGCACCCTCTCGCAACGACGTCGGCTGCCACGTTACCGCCAAGCCGTCGTCCAGGATGGCATGTGGTCCGCGCCGTGGCAGACGGCGCCATTGTCACCGTTAACGGTGACCTCGTTCACCGCCTCGGTCCACGGGTGGGTAAGGCGGCGCTGGAACTGGCTCGAGCCCTGCACCCGGACGCGTTCCCCGATGCTGCGGAAGAGCGTTTGCGATGAGACGTGCGGTCGCGTTTCCGCTGGCTCTGACGGTGCTGATCGGAAGTCTGGTCGTCGGGATCGCCGTGGGTCCGGCGGGGCTCTCTCCGTCGGAGGTGTGGTCGGCTCTGAGGGGAGGTGAGGGGCCGGCCAGGACGATCCTCCTTTCCCTGCGCCTGCCGCGTGCCCTGGCGGCTGCCTTGGCCGGGGCGGGCCTCGCGGTTTCCGGTGCTGTCTTCCAAGCCCTGCTCAGGAACCCTCTGGCGGAGCCGTATCTGCTCGGAGTCTCGGCGGGAGCTGCCTTTGGCGCGGTCGGTGCGATGGGACTCGGATTGGCCTCGACAGGCAGTGCGGCTCTTCCGGTAGCGGCACTGGCTGGATCCCTGATGGCTATAGCGATCGTCTTCCGTGTGGCATGGGTCATCGACCGCCTCGACACACGAATACTCCTCCTGGCCGGTGTGGTCACCAGCGCCTTCTTCGGAGCATGCGTCCTCCTGATCCTCACGTTCGCGAGTCCGCAGATGCTGAGATCGGCCATCTTCTGGACGCTGGGCAGCCTTTCCGGAGCCTCGTGGCCGGTGACCGCAGTCCTTGCGGGCTATGTGGTCCCGGCTGCGGTGGCGGTGTTCGCGATGAGCCGCCACTTGAACGCGCTGGCCCTGGGCGAGGAAACGGCCGCCTCGCTCGGGACCGAGGTCGAGCGCACCAAGACGGTGGCCTACCTGCTGGCGTCGTTGCTCGCTGCCGCAACAGTGGCCGTGGCCGGCGTTATCGGCTTTGTAGGACTGGTCGTACCGCACGCAGTGCGACTGGTCTGGGGAGCGGACCATAGGGTCCTTATCCCTCTCGCCTTTCTCGCCGGCGGCTCGGTGCTCGTTCTGACCGATGCCGTGGCGCGTACGGCGGCGAGCCCGCAGGAGATACCGGTCGGGGTCGTAACCGCCTTTCTCGGGGTTCCTTTCTTCCTGGCGCTGCTGCGCCGGAGGTACGGTAGATGAGCTTCCACGTGGCAGGTGCGTGGTACAGATACTCGGGGCAGGAAAGGCACGCGCTCTGTGACGTCACCGCATCGTTCCCGCAGGGTCTCCACACCGCCATCGTCGGCCCCAACGGGGCCGGTAAGAGCACGATGCTTCGAATCCTCCTCGGCCGGGCGTCGCCGGATCGAGGATCCGCGACGTTCGACGGGCGGCTGTCGGCCCGCTGGTCCCGGCGCGAGCTGGCCAGACGAGTCGGCGTCGTCTTGCAGGATGCGGGCTCGCTGGTGCCCCTCAGGGTGCGGGAGCTCGTGGAGATGGGTCGTCATCCCTATCTGCGCCCCTGGTCCTCTCTGGGATCCCGCGACCGGACGATCGTAGCGGAGTCGTTGCGCTTGGCCGACTTGGCGGGGTTCGAGGATCGAGAGATCTCGCACCTCTCGGGTGGAGAGCTTCAGAGGGCGCGGCTCGCTAGGGCGTTGGCTCAAAGGCCCGAGTATCTGCTCCTGGATGAACCGACAGCCCATCTCGACGTCCGGCATGAGATGGAGATATTTCAGCTGGTGTCACACCTAGTTGTGCAGCAGTCTGTTACGGTCATTACGGTAACCCATAACATCAACCTCGCGAGTCGCTTTGCCGATCGTCTTCTGTTGCTGAGCGAGGGGGAGGTTGTGGCGCACGGCGCTCCCGGTGAGGTGTTCAACGCGGAGAACCTGGAAGCCGCGTTCGGATGGCCGATCGCGGTGCGAGAGTTGGACGGTCTAGGCCTGCATGCCGTACCCCTGGATGCCCCCGCGCGACGAGAGCCATCGTGACACGGTCCTGCCCGCTCCCGTCCGTTCGATACGCTTTCTTGGTCGGCGGCCGGAGGCGCGTGCGCGTGAGCTCGGGCTGGCCGACCGGAGGCATGATCGCGCTGGCGCTCCTGGCTCCGGTCGCGGGCCATGCCACGCCGACGCCGCAGGAGGAGGCAGTCGTGAAAGCGGTACGTTCGGACTCGGTGGTCGTCTCGGTAGAGGTGCGCTCGGAAACCGGCGACTTGCTGACCGCCGCTACCGTGTCTGCCGCGCCGAGAACGCTCACCGATTCCGGCCCGGACGGTGCGCCGGCCGGCGCGTCCAATCCTGAGCGACGTGCGTTCGTCCTCGTGGCGAACCGCTTCGTCGGGAGTGTCTTGGCAGACAGCCCCTACGTCCTGATAGCAGAAGCTCCGGGGCACGAGACTCTGGAGCGACTTGTCGAGCCGGCGGCCAACGGACTGTACATGTTGCTGACACTGTCCCTGGATCCCTTTGTTCTCCCCGAGATTCGGGCCTCGGCGCCGCGACTGGGTACGGGGACTGCCGGGCGCTCCGTCCGGCGTATTCGCTTCGAGGATCAGGCCTTGACGTACGCCTCACT
The DNA here is from genome assembly GCA_039584255.1 of Gemmatimonadota bacterium. GTDB lineage: Bacteria > Gemmatimonadota > Gemmatimonadetes > Palauibacterales > Palauibacteraceae > JBDGYE01. The sequence continues at coordinate 2,681 of JBDGYE010000052.1, read as the reverse complement.
GGGAGACTGGCTCGATCTGCAGCTTGGCGTGACGGTCCGTGGCGGAGGGCCTGGAGGTCGGCAGATGATCTCGCTTCGCGGCAGCCGCCCGGAGGGCGTGCTCGTTCTCCTCGACGGGGCGCCCGTCAACGATCCGATGACCGGACGAGCCGACCTGAGTTTCATTCCTCCGGCGACACTTGAGACGGCTACGCTGATCAAGGGAACGGCATCCGCACGGTTCGGTTCGGGGGCCGGAGCCGGAGTCCTGCTGCTCACCTCGAAGGCCCCGCGCAAGGGCAGCGGGGGAATCGGGCTGCGGTTTTCCTCGTTCGGTGGGGTGTCGGCGGACGGGCATGTCTCCCTATCGGGCCGCCGGGGACGCCTGTCCGTAGCGGTCGCGATGGCGAGGGCCGAGAACGACTTCAGCTTCCGGAACCGTATGCTCCCTGGGGCTCCCGTGGAGCGTCGGGACAATGCCGATATGCGCTCCGTGAGCGCGGCAGTTTCGGGGACGAGCGGCGACCTTCATGCCAGCCTCCGCGTCGACGGCGTGGAGCGCGGCGTACCGGGTCGGATGGGAACGAGCGTCTTCGACGAGGCTAGATGGTCCGACGCCGGATGGACAGGTTCCGTAGGTCTGGGTGATGCGAGACGATCCGCGACACTCGCTGTTCGCGCGCGGAGGCTCACGTACGCGGCCGGACCCGCGATCGGCGAATCCACCGACCGCACCACGGAATGGCGCCTTGGAGGCGGTGCCGGGGTCGGAGCCGAGCTGGGGCTCTCCGTGGCAGGTCGCCTGTCGCACGAGTCGGTCTCGGGCGACAATCTTGACGGAGCGCTGCCCCGAACGGTGGCCGGACTCGCCGTAGGACGACCCACGACGATCGGTGGACTGACGATCGAGCCCCTGGTGGCAGTCGACGCTACCTCCGGAGCCACAGCCGTGAGTCCCGAGTTGGCGCTGGGGTACGGCCCGTCTGCCTCCGTCCACCTGTGGGCGCGCGCGGGACGGGGATTCCGCCTGCCCACCTTCGCCGATCTCTACTTCGCCTCGTCGTACGGCGTGCGGCCGAATCCGCACCTCAGACCCGAGACCTTTGCTCTCGACGCCGAACTCGGAGCCGGAGGGCGCACCAGGAGTGGAGCCTGGGAGACATCGGTGTCGCTGGCAGCGTACTACCGGCGCACGGAGGATCCCATCGTCTGGCTCGCGAGCACGGCTGCGGTGTGGAGCCCGCACAACCTGGAGCTGCTCCGGGCATGGGGACTCGAGGCCGATCTGACCGTCTCGACGCCGGGCGGGCGGCAGACTGGCTGGAGGCTGCGGCTAGGAGGTTCCCTGGACCGTAGCCGCCTGGGGTTTGGGCGCAACCGGAATCCGATGCCCTATCAGCCGGGGGCCTCGGCAGTCCTGACCGCGGAACGCTGGGGGGCGTCCCGGAGTCTCCGACTGGACGTCACGTTCACGGGCGCGAGGACGACGAGCGTGGCGAAAACGAGGCGGCTTCCGGCCTTCACCGTGTTGGACCTGACGCTGGCTCAGCGGCTGCCGCTTGGTGCACTTCCGCTGGAGGTTCTGCTACGGATCGAGAACCTCTTCGGCGAGCGCTACGAGGTGGTGGAGCTCTTTCCCGAACCGGCACGGCGCCTGGAGCTTTGCCTGCAGACCGGCTGACGCAGAAGAGAGAAGACACATACGTGAAACGAGGACAGCGCGGAATCGAGCGGCTTTGGGCCGCGGTACTGGTGGCGGCGCTCACGATGGGATGCGGAGACGATCCGACTGGGCCTGCCCCCGCCGCCCAGTCCGATCTTCTCGTTCTGAACTCCACCGGACAGAGCCTCGCAGCGTTTACGGTGGCGGAGAGCCTGAGCGTGGCCTTTGCTCCCGTCGATCTGGGGGCGAGCTTCGACGGGGATGCCTTGGACGTGTGGGCGGGGACCGCCGTCTCCACGGTCAGCAGCTTCGGCGGCAGCCGCGTCGTGTTCGTCGACTTGGGCGAGAGAAGCACTCAGACAGCCGGTTTCCCGGTGCCGGAGGGCGATCTGGCGAACCCGTCCAGGCCGACCTTCGATGAGACTGGAACGGTGTGGGTGGCAGGCCGGGGGAGCGACGCCGTCTACCGAGTGGTTCCGGGCGAATCATCGGCCACGCGTCTCGCCGAGCGCGTCGGAACCTTCATCGAGCGGGTTCTTCCCGTCGGGGAGGAGCTGTGGGCGATCGATGCCAACCTGGACGATGACGGCCTAACGTTTCAGCCGCGGGGCGCTAGCCGGATCGTGGTTCTCAGCCGGACCGGCCAGACTCTCCGCACCATCACCCTGCCGGAGGACGCCCCAAACGCTCGCGACGCGGTGTTAGTAGGCACCCAGGTCATCGTGCTCGCCGGGGGAACGCTGGATCCCGAGACGTTCGCTCCCCGTGGAGACGGTGCGCTGGTGCTGGCAGACGTCGGAAGCGCAACGGTTGTGGAGGCCTTTCCTCTCCAAGGGAACGGGATCGGACTGGAGTTGGGACTCGACGGCATGGTGTACGTGACGTCGACGGCCGACTTCGTGGCGATCGATGTCCTCCGTTTCGACCCTGCGGTCCGCCGCTTCGACCGGGGGCCGGACGATCCCCTGTCCATTCGAGCGCCGGGTGGTGGGCCGTTGGACTGCTGGACGGCCAGCGCACTGGCGGACGGACGGCTGCT
>JBDGYE010000008.1:0-79075 GCA_039584255.1 Gemmatimonadota bacterium | reverse complement strand
ACCATAGAGGAGATGGATCGCTTCAACGACTTCCTGAGCTACCGCTTCGGGCAGTCGCTGTGGAACTACATCGGGACGAAATGGGGTGACGAGACCATCGGACTCCTGTTGAAACGGGCTCCCAGTCTCGGCGCGGCCCGGGCGTTTGAGCGAACTCTGGGAGTCTCTCTGAAGGAGCTGTCGGAGGAGTGGCACGAGGCGGTACGCGCCACCCACCTGCCCAAGATTCTTCAGGCGGACGCGGTGCACAGCGTGGCCAGGCGCGTTACCGACCATGAGTTCCCCAAGGGTCGCCAGAAGGGGGCCTCGTACATCGCTCCGGCTCTTTCTCCCGACGGTACCGAGCTGGCCTACCTTTCCGATCGGGCCCACGACCTGTACAGCTTCTACGACCTTTACGTGGCCGACGCCGTCACGGGTGACCCGAAGAGGACCCTGGTGAAGTCGGCCCGCGGGGGTGGCTTCGAGAGCCTGCGCTACCTGACCTCCTCCGCCGAGTTCTCGCCGGGTGGAGACCGTGTGGCTTTCGTGGCGAAGTCGGGAGGCCGGGACGCGATCTACGTTATCAACGCACGGACCGGCCGTATTGAGAGGAAGTGGGTGCCGGAGATGAACGGCGTTCAGAGCCCGTCGTGGTCTCCCGACGGCCGGCGCATCGTGTTCACCGGCCTACTCGGCGGGATCAGCAACCTCTACGTCTGGTATCTCGCCACGAACGAGATGGAAGCGTTGACCTCCGACAAGCACGCTCGCCTCCATCCCTCATGGTCGCCGGACGGTCGGACGATCGCGTTCGCGACGGACGAGTCGCCGGAGACCGATTTCGACCGCCTCGTGTTCGACGAGCTTCGCCTAGGTCTCTACGAGGTCGAGAGCGGCAAGATCCGGGTCCTGGAGGAGGGCGGGGAAGGGTTCAACATCAATCCCGTGTGGTCTCCGGATGGCCGGTCACTGGCCTTCCTCTCGACCCGAACGGGTGTCTTCAACGTCTTCCTGTACGATCTGGAGGAGGATGAAGTCTACCAGGTGACGGACGTGTTGACAGGGACGTTCGGGCAGGGAGCCCTTCTCACAAGTCCCGGGCTGACCTGGGCGCGGCGCGCCGATCGGATCGCCTTCTCGTACTTCGAGGAGGCCGGCTTCAACATCTATACCATCGATTCGCCCCGGCAGCTGGCCACTCCGCCCGCTCCCACGGAAGAGGCGCAGACCGCGGCGAGCCAGATCGGGCGCCCCCGCATGGTGGAGAGCCCCGATCGGACCACAGAGGTAGAGAGACCGCGCGATGAGATGCCGGCCTCCTTCTACCTAACGGACGATGGCTTCCGGCGGTCGGACTTCGGCCCGGACGCGCTCGTCGTCGACGACCCGGGCCGGGCGGCTCTGGGCGACCTCTCCATAGCCGCGCTGCTGGACAGCGTGACACTGGCCCTTCCCGACACGGCGGCGCTGGCGTACCGCGACTACAAAGTGAGCCTGACCCCGGACATCGTGGGCCGGCCGACCATCGGCGCGAGCGTAGGTGGCTTCTTCGGCAACGGAGTGTATGGCGGCTCCTTCATCACTCTGACCGACATGCTGGGCAACCACAACATGCTGATCGCCGGTGATGTCCAGGGGTCGTTCGACAACGCCAGGGTGTTCGTGTCGTACACCTACCTAAAGAACCGCCTGAACTTCGGTGTGTCGGCGCAGCAGTACCCGTTCTTCCGGTTCCTCGGAACCAGGTTTGGCGAGATCCCGACTCGAGACGGCGAGCTGGGCGAGTTTAACCTCTTCCAGCGAGACCAGTTCCGGTCAGTCTCGGCCGACGCCCAGTATCCCTTGAGCCCGTTCGCACGGTTCGATTTCGGCCTCGCCGCTTCCAGCATTCAGCGCGACCTCATCTTCCAGGGGGTCTCGCGGGAGAGCCTGGAGAGCTTCTCCATCACCCTGGACGGTCCCACCCGAGCCTTCGTGAAGCCGTATGTGGGCTACACGTTCGACAACTCGCTGCCCGGGTTCACCGGGCCCATGGCGGGCCGCCGCCTGCGCTTCACAGTGGCTCCCAACGTCGGTGACCTGAACATGGCCGACATTCTCTTCGACGGCAGGAACTACATCCCCCTGCCGGTAGGTGTCTCTCTAGGACAGCGCCTGCTGTCGTTCACGCGTTTCAGCCTGACCGACTCAAACGATGCCGAGGAGTTCGACCTCGCCTGGGGAGGCCCATACTTCCTGAGAGGTTACGACCTTGGGTCATACGGTCCGTTGGAGTGCGCGGCCTCGAGGGACGCGAGTCAGTCGACTCTGTTCTGTCCGGCTCAGCAGGAGCTCATCGGCACGAGTGTGCTGCTGCTGAACTCCGAGCTGCGGGTGCCGCTTCTCAACCCGCTCAAGGACGCATGGCTGCCGCTCAACTTCCCGCCCCTCGATGCGGCCTTCTTCTTCGACGTTGGAGTGGCCTTCACGCCGGGCGTTACGAAGCTGGTTTGGGATCGAGAGGCGGGCCAGGACATCGTCCTCTACCGCAAGCCGCTCACCAGCTACGGCTGGAGCCTCCGCATGAACCTTTACTTTGCCGTCCTCCGCCTCGATTACTCCGTGGCTCCATCACGGGGGCATACCTTCGGGACCGGGATCTGGTCGCTCGCCTTCGGCGACATGTTCTGACCCGCGGCGGCACCTGCCGTTGCGCCCTTTCTTGCCTCGCATTCGAAGCGTCGCCTAAGTTGCGGGCGACCCTGTTGGATCCGACTCGATCTGCTGGAGAACCAGCCGGAGAGGTCCGTCTTGAGGCGGTTTCGCCGGACAGCTTTGACCGCCGCAGTCTGGGCTCTGGGTTCGCTGGGCCCGGTCTCGTGCGACGGCCAACCGGAGCGTCCCGATCCGGGGCCGGAACGCCCACTTACGGGTGCCGAGCTTGTGGTAGGCACGGCCGGCGAGGAGTGGGCGCTTCTGACGGTGCCGCGAGGCGGCGGCCAGGCGGATCTCCGCGTGCTCTCAAGTCCCGATTCCACTGTGTGGACCGGAGGGATAGACCTTCCAGCCGCCGTGGAGGCCCACGTACTCGACGACGGTCTCGTGGTCCTGCGGGGAGAAGACGGCGCCGTCTATACGTTCGATGCGCCGACGGATGAAAGCGTACGGATCGGAGACGTCGGAGAGACGGCGACGTGGGTCGCGAACGGAGCCGCCGGCCTCTTCTACGAGGCGGAGGGCAGCGAAATTCTCGAGATCTCCCGTGCCGGCTCTTGGAAGTACCGGGTCACAGATCCTGTTCGCTGGGCGTCGCCTGCGGAGGGCGGCGCTCTCGCGCTGCTGGCCTCACACGAAGGCCGATCGGGCTTGTGGCTTCTGCGACATGGCGAGGAACAGCCAGCGGACCGCAGCCAGGCGGAAGTTGCCCCACCCGGCCTGGTGACCGCTTGGGGTAGGCGTGCGGTGCTGGTCGACTCGGAAGACAACGCTTTGCTGGTCTTCACCGTCGAGCCCATCGAGCCGGCCGGTCGCATCGATCTAGGAGCCTCGGTCGTGGCGCTTGCCTCGTCGCCATCCTCCCATGAGATCTACGTCTCGCTGGACGGTCCGCCGAGAGTGGCGGCCGCCAATCGCTTCAACCTCACCAGCCGCGAGTTGGCGCATCTGCCGCGGCGCGCAGACGCCCTTCGCTCCAGTCTGTTCGGTGAGTCCCTGCTGGTAGGCGATGGTCGCCGGGTCCACCGCATACCGGTGGCGGGCGGTGACGCCCGCGAGCTGGAAATGGACTGGCGCGCCGATGTGCCGATCGGCCTGCCTGGCGGTCGGGTCCTGGGAGCGCGCGGCGAGGCCATGCTGTTGGTCGAAACGGACCCATCGTTCAGAGAGACCCTGCTGAACTCGTCGTCCGATCGCTGGTGGCTGGCGATCCGGTGGAACCCGGCGACGGCGAGGGTCGTAGCGGACAGAGTAGACGGTGAGCCGCTGATCGATGCGGCTGCGCTCCCTATGACGGAAGGCGCGCCGGTGGCCGGACCCCTTCCGCCTGAAGATCTCCGTGCACCAAGGGTTGCGCCTCCCGACTCTGGCGTCGCGACGGACCGCACTCCAGGCGGTCCGGCTCCAGGGTTCTACGCGATCGTCGGCTCGGCCCGGCAGGAGGCGGGAATCGCGGACCTTGTAGAGTCGCTGACGAGTGCCGGCTATCCCGCGGTAATCCAGCGATACCCGGACGACGCCGGGAGACTGTGGTACCGAGGTCTGGTAGGCCCCTTCGCTGCCAGGAATCGGGCGGAAGCCGCGGCCAGACAGCTTCTTCGTGAGCGTCGGCTCCAGGCCTGGGTGGCCGAGATTGGTGAGCCGGATCGCGTGGATCGGCCGCTGAGGTAGGTCCTTGACGCACTCCTTTACCGAGCACACGGGTTCCGGACCGGCGGAGTGGCTACCGCGTGAGGCGAGGGTAATCGTCCTCGTCGGGGCCGCCGGGACGGAGTGGGCGCCGGCCGTGGCCGTCGAGCTGGCCAACCTCGTCGGGAGGTACAGAGACCGCACACTGCTAGCCAACACGGTCGCTGGCCCCAGGGGCCCCGATGCACTCCTGGAGGCCGAGGGGCGCCCAGGCCTAACCGCTGCTCTCGCGGGGACATCGGGCATGGCCGATGTCGCCATCACTCCGGCCGGATGTGCCTTCACCTACATCCCGGCGGGTTGGCCCGCCCTGTCTTTCCCGAGGCTCAGTGAGACGGGCGGCTTCCGTCACCTACTCCATCAGGTTCCCCGAGGTAAGGGAACGCTTCTGCTCTACCTGGCAGAGAGCCACCCGGCGGAAGCGGAGACGAGCCTCTACAGCGCGCACGAACCGCCGTCGGTGGACGGCTGTGTCTTGCTGGGCCCGGTCGACGAGACGGCAACGCGCGCGATGGGATGGCGACTGCTGGCGCGGGTGGAGCGACCCGGCACCGGGGGAACAGGGGAGCAGCCCGGTACCGGCTTACGTCTCGCATCGCCGGAGCCCGCCGACGGCTCCGCTAACGTGACGAGGGAAGCGGACAAGGCCTCGCAACTCCGCACACGCGCGGGACCATTACCCGCGGCCACGCGGCTCTGGCAGAGAAGAGGTAAGCCGGGCCTGCAGCGGATCCAGGCAATCGCCATAGTATGGGGCCTCGCGGTGGCCGCCGTTTGGATCGTGTGGCAGACCCTTTCGGGCTGGCCCGTGTTCGAGGACCCCGTGCCCGACTCGCCCGGCATGATCGACGCTCCGACAGCGACGCCCGCGGCCGACAGTGCTTCGGAGAGTAGCGAGGAGCAGGCCCGCGCCGGCGAGGCAGCCGAGCCATCGACGTCGGCCGCCGCCCCGCCGCCGACCTTCGCCGGAACGGACCTGCCGTACTCCGTCCTCATAGCCAGCTACGTCAACTGGGAGGATGCGGACGAGCAGCGACGGGCGCTGGACCGCGAGGGCGAGCTGTTTCTCGTATCCCCAACACTCATCCGGGGCCGCCTCTATTACCGAGTTCTCTCCGGGGCCGTCCGTGACCGGATCCAGGCCGCGCGGCTGATGGACGATCTGGTGGCGGCAGGCCTGAAGGAGCAGAAGCGGGAGTGGGACATGCGACCGGTGGCGCTGGCCTTCGATCTCGGCACCTTCGCCTCGGCCGGCGAGGCGGACTCCATCCGGGACCTGTTGCACGAACGCGGACTGCCGGGTTATGTGCTTTCCGACGGAGGCAGTCCGAATCCGGCGTACAGGGTCTATGCTGGCGCGTTCGAATCGGCTGAGGCAGCAGCCGCTCTCGACAGCCTGCTCAGGGACTCGGGCTACGCGGCGCAACTCGTGTCGAGGCGAGGCGAAACACCGTGAAGATCAAGTCCATCTCGCTCCATGGCTTCAAGTCCTTCGCGGACAGGACCGAAATCGACTTCCACGAGGGCATGACCGCCATCGTGGGGCCTAACGGATGCGGCAAGTCGAACATCTCTGACGCTCTTCGCTGGGTGCTCGGGGAGCAACGGCCCACCGTGATTCGGGGCAGCCGCATGGAAGAGGCGATTTTCCAGGGAACCGCGCAACGCAAACCGATCCACCGTGCCGAAGTCACCCTGACGCTCGCCAACGAGGACGGCATCCTGCCTGTCCCCTACAACGAGGTCGTCATCGGCCGAACCGTGCTGCGCGGCGGCGATAGCGTCTACACACTCAACGGCAGGCCTTGCCGGCTGAGAGACATTCAGGACTTGTGCCGCGACACGGGTCTGGGCGCCAATGCCTACTCCATTATCGAGGGGCGCATGGTCGATGCGATTCTCTCCGACCGCGCCGAGGAGCGCCGGGCCCTGTTCGAGGAAGCCGCGGAGGTGGGACGTTACAAGGACCGGCGGCGGACCGCGCTCCGCCGCCTCGATCAGGCCGAGCTGGACCTGAAGCGACTCGAGGACGTCCTCGGCGAGGTCCGCTCGAAGGTCCGCTCCCTGGCCCGTCAGCGGGGCAAAGCGCGCTCCTATGCGGACCTGCGCGAAAGAAGGCTTCAGCTGGAGGTGGCGGTCGCACGAGCACGCCTGCTCAGCCTGGAGGAGCGGCTGGACCAGGTGGACCGGGAGCTGGCGAAACACCAGAAGCGCCGCCCCGAGGTGGAGGCGCGCCTCCAGAGCCGGGAGACGGAGGCCGAGGCTATTCGGCTCAAGCTCCTCGAACGGGACCAGCAGCGCGCCCGCCTCGCCGCGCGGCTCGAGGAGGTGCGCGGTCGTCTGGAGGAGCTGGAGCGCGAGAGGCTCATCACGAGCGAGAGAGTCTCTTCCGCACAGGCGCGCACCCACACGATTCGCGCCGAGCAGGCCGCCATCGAGGAACGCCGGACGGGATTGGGGGCCGATCTCGACGAGCTCGCGGCTTCGATCCAGAGCGCCAAGGGAAGGCTGGACGGCCTTCGGGCGCAAAGCTCAGCCCTCGACACCGGGGTGGAGAGCCTGCGGGTCCAGCGCCAGCAGTGTGAGGAGCGCGAGCAGTCGGCCCTGGCGGCTCTCGCGGATGTGATCCGTGAGCTGGGCACGGTTCGGGCGGAGGGCGAGGTGCGCCGAGTGCGCAACCGGGCGCGGCGGGAAGAGCTGGAAGCCAGGCTTGCGGAGAGAGAAGAAGCGGCCAGGCGAGTCGAGGAGCTGGAGCAGGTCGCGGGCGAAGCCATCTCGACGGAACGGGAACACGGCCGGCAGTGCGAGGAGGCACAGGCGCGGCTCGACGAGGCTAGGGAAGCCGAGGGCAGGCATCGGGAGGAGCTGCGGGAGGTCCGCGACCGGCTGGCGGCGCTCGAAGGCGCACTGACCGCGGCTGACGAGCGCCGTAAGGGGCTGGCCGGACTCGTCTCCGCAGGTCGCGATCTGCCGCCTGCCGTTGTGTCGCTGCTGAAGGAGCTGGGGCCGTCGGAAGGCGTGCTCGGTCCACTGACGGAGTTTGTGGATGTTCCGCCGAGCGATACACAGGCCGTGGAGGCCTGTCTCGGATCTCTGCTACATGCCGTTGTCGTTCGAGACTGGAACGCTGTGCTCTCGGTTCGCTACTGGCGGTCCGGCCGCAAGGAAGAAGACGCGTTGATTCTGCTTCCCGTGATCCCTGGACCCCGCGGCCCGGTGCAGGCTGGGGGCGGGCTGCTGGACCGGGTCTCTTTCCGGGGCGCGGGGGCGACCTGGGCCAGGGCTCTCCTGGCCGGAATCGTGTCCGACGGAGATGACGAGTTCGAGCCGCGCGACGGCCCGTGGGTGGCCTCGGATGGCAGCGGTCAGGACCGGATGGGCATCGTCCGCCTGGGTCGGCCCGGCGGCGGAGGTTTCCTTGTCCGCCGGGCTCGGCTGGCCGAGCTCACGCAGCAGGTGGCCGAGCTTGAGAAAGAGCGGTCGGCGGGCGTGAAAGACCTGGAGCGGCGGGAGAGGGAGTTGGGGTCGCTAAGTCAGGAGCGCCGTGCCATAGAGGCCGAGTACGAGGCGGCGCTGGAGCGCCACCGGCGCGCGTTCGCGGAGAGAGAGGGCGTTGGCGAGAAGCTGGAGCGCGCCCGCGCCTCTTTGGGACAACTTGAGGAACGGGCGACCCAGTTGGAACGGCACCTCGGCGAGGCGGAAGCCGGCGCGGGCTCCGATGAAGAGAAGCTCGGGCAGCTCAAGAAGCAGCGGACGTTGGCGGAGTCCCAGTTGGCAGAGGAGCGCACTGCCGCCGTCGCGGCCGCCGCGGAATGGGAGCGCGAGCATGCCGCTCTCCAGGAGCTCAGGCTCGGCGTGGCGCGAAGCGAGGCGGCCTTGGCCGGCGAGGAGGAAAACCGGCGCCGGTCCGCCGCTACAGCCCACGAGCTAGAGGAGCGAGCCTCCCGGCTTGGCGAAGAGCTTGCCGAGCAACACTCCGCCATCGAGTCGGGCCGCGCCACGATGGCCGGCAGCGAAGAAGAGCTCGTCGGCCTTCTGGACAACCGCCGGGACTTGCAGGACGAGCTTCGGCAGCTTCAGGAAAGCCTGGACGGCCAGCGCCGCGATCTGGAGGAGCGGGAAACGGAGCTGAGGGCTGCTCGCCAGGCAGAGCGTGAGGAATCCGAGGGGCGTCACGCGCTGGAGCTTGAGATGGCACAGCTGCGTGGCCAGCGAGCGACGATTCGCGAGCGGCTTGAGGCGGAATGGGAGACCGGCTTTGAGCACCTTGAGGAGAGCGTCGAGCCGCCCGAGGAGGGCGACGAGCAAGCTTGGGAACAAGAGCTGGAGGCGGTGCGAGTCCGGCTTGCGGGTATCGGACCGGTGAACCTGCTGGCTGCCCAGGAATACGAGGACGAGAGGGAGCGACTGGACTTCCTGGATGATCAGAAGCGCGACCTGGAGCGGGCAAAACAGGACCTGCACGACTCGATCCATCGCATCAACGAGGCGGCATCGGCCTCGTTCACGAAGGTCTTCGAGCAGGTGCGCGATAATTTCCATCGCATCTTCATCACCCTGTTCGAAGGAGGCGAGTGCGATGTGTGGCTGGCGGATCCTGGCGATCCGCTGGACTCACCGATCGAGATCTCCGCCAGCCCGCGTGGCAAGAGAACCCAGAGGATTCACCTGTTGTCGGGAGGGGAGCGGGCGCTTACCGCCCTCGCGCTGCTGTTCGCCATCTACCTGGCGAAGCCAAGCCCGTTCTGCGTGATGGATGAGGTGGATGCTCCCCTGGACGAGTCCAACATCGGACGCTTCACCGCGATGCTCGAGAAATTCAAGGCGGAGACGCAGTTCATCGTCATCACGCACAACGCCAAGACGATCGAGGCAGCGGACTGGATCTACGGAGTGACGATGCAGGAGCCGGGGGTAAGCTCGCTGGTGGGGGTAGAGCTGCACGACCTTCCTCGCGGCCAGGTCGCATGAGCGCCAACCTTCCGGCGGTGCGCTTCGTCGTCGCCGGGTGCGGGACCGTCGTGCCTGAACCCGACCGCGCCTGCTCCTGTTACTACCTGGAGGCGGGCGGGATTCGGGTGTTGCTCGACTGCGGCGCCGGTGCTCTGCAGGCCCTGTCGCGGCTGAGACTGCCGTGGGACGGGATCACTCATCTCGTGCTCACCCACTTCCACGCGGACCATGTAGGGGCTCTGCCGGGACTCTTCTTCGCCCTCAAGCATGGAATCCCCACACGCCGCCACGAGCCACTGGACGTTTGGGGGCCGCCCGGAACGCGGACGTTCTTTCAGTCGCTGGCCGCGGCCTTCGGCGATTTCGTGCTCGATCCCGGCTTTCAGGTTCGAGTCAACGACATCGAGGCGGGAGATGAGACGGACCTGGGCTACCTGCGGCTCAGGACCCACAAGACTCCACACACGGCAGAGAGCCAGGCCATCCGACTCGAAACCGGGGCGGGCGCCGTTACTTACTCCGGTGACACGGGTCCGGATGATGGACTCGGTGAGTTCGCTGGCGGCTCGAGGCTGTTCGTGTGCGAATGCTCGCTACCGGACGATCTTGTCGGAGACAACCACCTCTCGCCCCGGGGCGCCGCCACCCTGGCGACCGAGGCTATTCCAGGCCACCTGCTTCTGACCCACATATACCCGCAGCTTCGAGCCGAGGGCGACGTCGAAGCGCTCGTCAGAGCGGCGGGTTACGCGGGCGTCGTCTCCCTGGCCCGCGAGGGCTGGACCATGGAGCTGAACCCCGCTTGAGGTTCTCCTGACGCGGCCGCCGAACCTGACATTGTGGTTGACGAGCGAGCGACCTTGGGGCGGTCGGGCGAGGTGGTCGCGGCCGAGCATCTAGTCCGGCGCGGTTACAGGATCCTGGCCCGGAACTGGCGATGGGGACGGTGGGAGCTGGACATCGTGGCTCGCAGCGGTCCTACGGTCGTCTTCGTGGAGGTGAAGACTCGGCGGCCAGGGCTGCAGCCGCCGGCGGAGGCGGTGAGCCCGGCCAAGCGCCGCAGGCTCGTCCACGCGGCTCGGGCGTGGATCCATGGGCATCCCGGCCACGGTAGCGAGTTCAGGTTCGACGTTGTCACCGTCCTGGAGGGGGGGCCGCACCCTATCGTTCGCCACATCGCCGACGCCTTCCACGCCGACGGAACCTGATCCGCGGAAACCGATTGACCCTCACCGGCGCCAATGGTACGTTCCTCACGCCCCAGGCCCGTGGGGCCAGAGCGCGTGAATCCCGTCAGGACCGTGAAGGTAGCAGCGGTAAGCGGGTGATGGTCGCCACGGCCCGCCTGGGGCCTTCAGGTGAGACGATCCGCGGCGCGCTCATTCGTGCTTTCGGCCCAACCTCGCGACTCGTAGCTTGCCCGACATGTACAGGACCGCTCTCGCCAGGACTCATCGCCCTCGCCGGTTCTCGGAGATCGTCGGACAGGAGCCTGTGGCCACGACTCTCTGTGCCGCGGTCGAAGGCGAGCGGGTCCACCACGCCTATCTGTTCTGCGGACCGCGAGGTATAGGCAAGACCACGGCAGCCCGTGTTCTGGCCATGGCGTTGAACTGCCCGGATCGCTCTGGTGGCGAGCCGTGCGGCACCTGCCATTCGTGTGAGAGCATCTGGTCGGGCCGCACCTCGCTGGACGTGGTGGAGATCGACGCGGCCAGCAACCGGGGCGTGGACGACGCCCGCGACCTCAGAGAGCGTGCCATGTACGCGCCCTCGGACGAAGACCGTTACAAGGTGTACATCGTCGACGAGGCGCACATGCTGACGCGGGAGGCGTGGAACGCCCTTCTCAAGATCCTCGAGGAGCCGCCTCCCCGGGTGATCTTCGTGTTTGCCACAACCGATCCGCAGCGGATAAGGCAGAGCGCATCTCCGGTCCTTTCTCGGGTCCAACGCTTCGACTTCCGGCGTGTGTCGGTCCACGATCTCATGACACGGCTTCACGACGTGGCCCGCCTGGAGGGAGTGACGACAGATGAAGCGGCCTTGCTGCCCATTGCCCGTCGGGCCGAAGGCGGAGTGCGCGACGCTCTGTCACTCATGGACCAGGTGCTCTCGTTCTCCGGTGACGCCGTCACGGTACAGGACGTACGGCGGATGCTGGGGCTAGTCGAGGACGAGAAGTACCTGGAGCTCTTCGCTATCTTCGCTCGCGGCGACAGGGCGGCGGTCTTCCCGTTCGTCCAGTCGCTGCTGGACGAAGGCTACGACCTGGCCGAGTTCGTACGGGGACTGGGCGAGGCGCTTCGGATGCTGCTGGCCCTGCGAATGGACCCGGAAGGCGGCGCCTCGGAGCTCGCAGCGGACTCGCGAAGGAGCTTCGCAGAGGCCGGCGGCGACTTTCCGGAGGAGGACCTTCTCCGGATGCTGGTGGCGACTGCGGATTTCGAGGCGGCAGGCAGATTCCGCCGCAGCGACCAGCCGAGGATCCAGGTCGAAGTGCTTCTCCTGCGACTCGCCAGCATGGACTCCAGCCTGGCGCTCCGCGAACTGCTGGACGCCCTCGGTGGCGAAGGAACGGAGCCGGCCCGCCGACAGCAGGGAGGAGGTGGGCGGCCTGCAGGAGAGTCGGGCTCCGCAGCCGGCCTCGAGGCGGCCGCACCGGGATCCCGCGACGTGCGCTCTGGAAAAGCCAGGCTGGGAGCGGAAGGGCCTCCGCCGGAGGCTGCGGGGTCCGTGGGATCGGAAGCCGGGCGGCCCGCGGGGGAGGAGCCCGGGTCGGCGGACCCGGCTGGTCTTCGGTCCGTCTGGATGGAGGCGATCTCGGCCGCACAGGGAAAGGGTCTTGGGGGAGTGCTGCTGGGGCTGAAGGGAGTCACCGTCGAAGGGATGGACGGCACGACTCTGAGCCTTCGAGTGCCGCCCGGACTCGCGCTTGATCTCAAGGCGTTCCTCGACGATCTGAGGCGCTCCGCGGCCTTCAGGCTCGAGCTGTCGAGACGGCTCGGACTGGACGGCCAGGCCCTGCGCTTTCAGGTGGACGACCGGGGGCCGAGGCAGCGAATCACGGGGGAGATAGCTCGCGACCAGCGACTGGAGACCCTCATGGAAGCGGATCCCCGCCTCAGGGAGGCGGTAGAAACACTGGACCTGAAGCTGAAGGAGTAATACGGGGTGGAGAACCTAGACCAGCTCCAGCAGCTCTTCCAGCTGGGACAGCAGATGCAGAGCCGCCTGGCCGAACTGCAGAAGCGCCTCGAGGAGGAGGAGTACACGGCAGCGGCCGGGGGCGGCCTGGTGGAGGCAACGACGAACGGGAAGGGAATCGTCCGCAGCCTCCGGATCGATCCGACGGCCGTGGATCCGTCGGACGTGGAGATGCTGGAGGATCTCATCCTGGCCGCCATCTCCCAGGCCCAGACCAGAGCCCGCGAGAAGCTGGAGGCGGAGATGCGCCAGGCAACGGGTGGGATGCCTCTTCCCGACCTCGGCTCCCTTCTCGGCGGTTGATCACGGGCGGCGGATCGAACGTGTCGGCTATCGAGACGCTGGTCGCGGAGTTCGGCAGGCTGCCGGGAATCGGGCGCAAGACAGCGCAGCGCCTCACGTATCACCTGCTCAAGTCACGGCAGGATGAGGCGCGGCGGCTCGCCCGAGCCATCGAAAAGGTCGTGGACGAGGTGAGACCGTGCCGGCAGTGCGGGAACCTCAGCAGCGAGGATCCCTGCGAGTTCTGCATCAATCCGAGGCGCGATCCTCGGCAGCTCTGCGTCGTAGAAGAGGCCTCGGACATCGCCGCCATTGAGAAGTCAGGCCAGTACCGGGGCCTGTACCATGTGCTCGGTGGACGCCTGTCACCGCTGGACGGGGTCGGCCCGGACGAGCTCAATGTCGCTTCACTCGTGCGCAGGCTCGAGGACGGAGTGGACGAGCTCATCATCGCCACCAACCCGAGCGTCGAGGGCGAGGCGACCGCTACCTATCTTTACCGGCTCGTGGCGGGCCTGGATGGCTTGAAGGTAACGCGTCTGGCACGCGGTCTGCCGGTAGGTGGCGATTTGGAGTATGCAGACGGAGTCACCATAGCCGAAGCCTTTACGGGGCGGCGGGAGATGTGAATGGCGGAAAAAGTGATCATAGTGCGCGAGGACTTGAGGATCGGGTGGCGCGTGGTCGGATACGCCCTGGCCGGACTTGTGGGCGTCGCCGCGCTCGGAGGACTGGGCGTGCTCGTTGCCCGCGACCAGATGACGCGCCATCAGAAGGATCTGTTCAGCCCGCATCCGCTCCGGCGTCTGGCGGCCCTGGGATATCTGCGGTCGCGTCCGGCGGTGGACAATGTCCTGCTGCTCAGGGACTACCTGGCCTGGGAGGAGCGGCCGATGCTCCAGAAGCGCGCTTCGGCCGTACTCGCCCACATGGAGAAGGAACTGGCGGCCGCGGAAAGCGTCGAGGGCGCGTAGGTAGGAATGCCCACCACGAAACCCAACGCCCGCGAGATCGACTGCAAGGTCGTTTACTACGGCCCTGCGGCGAGCGGGAAGACGACCAATCTGAGGTACGTGCACGGCCGCCTGGATCCGGCGACCCGAAGCGAGCTCATCGCCCCCACCACCGACGGCGACAAGACCCTGTTCTTCGACTTCGTGGCCGTGGACATGGGTATGGTGGGGGAGTACCGCACCCGATTCCACCTCTTCACGGTACCGGGTCAGGTCCGCTCCAACGATACCCGTCTGGTGGTGCTGCGCGGTGTGGACGGCATCATCTTCGTGGCGGACAGCAGCGCGGACCGACTCGACGCCAACGCTGAATCGCTCCACAACCTGGAACAGAACCTGGCGGCAATCGGAGTCGATATCTCAGCCCTTCCTTGCGTGGTGCAGTACAACAAGCGCGATCTTGCGGGAGCGCTTTCGGTTAACGAGTTGGAGGCTGCCCTCAACCCGGGTGGCCTGCCGGCCTACGAGGCCGTGGCGATCAACGGGCGCGGGGTACTCGAGACGCTTACGGCGATCTCGAAGCAGGTCATCACGGCTCTTGGCTGATCCGCGGGGCCGATGCTGAGCGTTAACCTCCCCAACGCGATCACGACGCTCCGGGTCCTGCTGGCGCCCGTCGTTCTGATACTCCTGTTCCAGCCCAGCTCATCCCTGCGCGCGCTGGGGTTCGTCGTATTCCTGGTCGCCGCCCTGTCGGACGTGTTGGACGGGATGCTGGCGAGGCGCCGGGGCGAGGTCACGGACTTCGGGAAGCTGGTCGATCCCATCGCCGACAAGCTCTTGCTCGTGGCGACGCTTATTCCGTTCTACGTCCTGACGCTCCGGCACCCGGAGCTGGCCGGGCTCCCGGTGTTCAACCGGATCGCGCTCTGGGTCCTGATCGTCTTTTTCGGCCGCGAGCTCCTGATCACGGCCCTCAGAACCCAGGCGGCGCGCAGAGGGGCGGTGGTTCCGGCCCGGGTGGCGGGAAAGAGGAAGGCTCTGGCTCAAAATGTGTTCATCGGATCCATGATCCTGTGGCTCGCATACCGCACGGCTGCCGCGGAGCGCGGCTGGTCCGGCGGGTTCAATCGATTCTGGAACGACCTGCACGGCTGGTTCACTGCCGTGAGCCTCATAGTGGCCCTGACGCTCACGGTGGTCTCTCTGGTTGTGTACCTGGTCGCCTTCCGGCGGCTGCTCTGGGCGGACGAGGCATGACCGCGACGGGAGAAGAGCCCCGGAGCTCTACCCCGCTGCCCCACGTCGTGATGGAGCTCCTGGATGCCGCGGGCGAGACCGTGTCGGTGGCGGAGAGCTGCACCGGCGGCTGGCTCGGGATGGAGCTGACAACAGTTCCGGGCGCCTCCTCGCGGTTCTGGGGCGGCGCCATCGCGTACGCCGACCACGCCAAGCAGCAGCTCCTCGGGATAGACGAGAATCTGATCCGCCGCTGCGGTGCGGTGTCCGAGGAAGTCGCAGCACGGATGGCAGCGGGAATCCGCAGGGTAGCCGGCACCGATTGGGGCCTCGGCGTGACGGGAGTAGCCGGCCCGACCGGAGGGAGTCCGGAGAAGCCGGTGGGAACCGTCTGGATCGCAGTCGACGGGCCGACGTCGGGAACCGAGCTTCACCGCTTCACGGGAAATCGGGCCCGGGTCCGTCGCGAGGCGGTCACGGCGGTGCTCGGACTGTTTCGGCGCCACCTGCAGAGGGCGAATGCCTGAGGATACTCACGGATACCTGGACGGCATCGGCGGCGCCCGGCTGTTCTATCGCGCCCGCGAGGTGGACAACGCCCGTGGACGTTTGCTCGTCCTGCACGGCCTGGGAGAGCACTCCGGACGCTACGGAGCCGTGGCGGCTGTGGCGAGGGCCGCTAGCTTCGACTTCTACGCGCTTGACCACCGCGGGCATGGGAAGTCCCGGGGTCGGAGGGGACATGTTCGCTCGTTCGATCACCTGCTCCAGGATGTCGACCGGTTCCGCCGTCGGGCTTCGCAGGGACGAGGATCGGGCCCGACGTTTGTCCTGGGGCACTCGCTGGGCGGCCTGATCGCCGGACGGTACATTCAGGAGTTCAGCTTCCCGGGGCTCACAGGGGCGGTCCTCATGGCGCCGTTCGTGCAGGTGGCGATGCGGATCCCCGGTTGGAAGTCGGGACTCGCCAGGGCAGCGAACGCGCTGCTGCCGGCCCTGACCCTGGACAACGGGCTTCGGGAGGAAGATATGTTCCGCGACCAGGCGGAGCAGGACCGCTACCGGTCGGATCCGCTCGTGCACAGACGGATCAGTGCCCGTCTGTGGGCCGAGATGCTGCGGAACGGTGAGCAGTTGACGGAGCGGGCCGCGCAGGTCAGGCTGCCCGTGCTTTTTCAGCTTGCCGGCGATGACCGAGTCGTGAACACCGATGCGAGCCGGAGGGTGGCCCAGCGTATGGGCGTGGCCGCCCAGGTGCGAGAGTATCCCGACGCATTCCACGACCTCTACCGCGATCCGCTGGCGAGGTCGGCGCTGGGAGACGTTTCGGAGTGGCTGGAGGCACGGGTCGCCGAAGCCGAGGCAACCGCCACCGCATAGTCGGAGTAGCGGTCGGACGAGACGACACGCACGAGATACAGGAGGAGCGTTTGGCTCGGAAGCGTAAGGATTCGTTGAATCCGGAAGAGAACGCGAACCCGCTGATGAGCGAGCCGGTGGTCGAAGACCCGGACGAGGTTCCGGAGCCATCGGACGAAGCCCTGGACGAAACGCAAGCACCGCAGGCCGAGGAGCTCCAGGCTGCTCTGGCCGAGCTGGATGAGCTGCAGGACAGACACCTTCGGCTGGCGGCGGAGTTCGAGAATTTCCGGAAACGCACCCGCAAGGAGCAGGCGTCGATGACCGCTACAGCCCAGGCCGATCTGGCACGGCGCCTGCTGCCGACGCTGGACGATCTAGCGCGGGTCGCGGCCACCCCGAGCGACTCCACGAGTGTGGAGGCGCTGGAGAAGGGTATGGAGCTCATCCTGCGCAACCTCACCAAGGAGCTAGAGGATGCCGGCCTGACCAGGGTGGAGGCGCAGGACGCGCGCTTCGATCCCGAGGTTCACCAAGCCCTGCTGATCACCGAGGCGAGTGACCCCGAGATGGATGAGACTGTTTCGCGGGTCTTCGTCGACGGATACTTGTTCCGTGATCGTCTGGTCCGGCCAGCGCAGGTGGAAGTGCGACGCTATGAGCCGCCGACGCCGGACGCCGAGGACACAGAGGCCGCCGAGTTGGATGCGGCCGAAGACGTGAGTCGTTCCGGGGACGACTGATGGCGACGCGCACGAAGGACTACTACGGGGTGCTGGGCGTGACCCAGAGCGCCTCGGCCGCCGAGATCAAGAAGGCGTACCGGAGCCTGGCGAAGCAGTACCACCCCGACGCCAACCCGGACAACCCGGAGGTCGGGGAGCGATTCAAGGAGATCTCAGAAGCTTACAACGTGCTCTCGGATCCCGATAGCCGGAAGAAGTACGACCAGCTGCGTCGGCTTGGCGGGTTGGGTGGACTCGGAGGCTTCGGGGCACCGGGAACGACCCAGGGGGCGCCCGGGGCCGGTCGCGGTTTTCGCTTCGAGGATCTCGGCGGCCTGGGTGACATCTTCAGCTCGATATTCGACTTCGGGAAGCGGACGGCCGATAGACAACGCGGGCCGGTTCGGGGCCGGGACGTGGAGTATCTCGTGGAGATTCCGTTCCGTACCGCGGTCCGCGGCGGTAAGGTGACCATCAACGTCCCAATTGCCGAAGAGTGCGCGACTTGCGACGGCAGCGGAGCCGCTCCCGGAACGAGGAAAGAAACCTGTCAGGAGTGCAACGGCCGTGGCACCGTCACCTTCGGTCAGGGCACGTTCTCCGTGCCGCGGCCCTGTCCGGCTTGCTTGGGCAGGGGACAGATCCCCCAGGAGCTATGCAGTGCCTGTGGGGGCCGAGGGGAGGTGGCGACACGCCGTAGGATCAGCGTCACAGTGCCGACGGGAGTGGACGACGGCTCCAGGTTACGGGTGTCGGGCCAGGGAGAGCGAGGGCCCGGAGGAGGCCGTCCCGGAGACCTCATCGTCAGCTTCAAAGTGAAGGAGGATCCTTTCTTCACGCGAGACGGCCTGGACCTTATCTGCGAGGTGCCGATCAACCTCGCTCAGGCCATGCTCGGCTCGCGCATCCGAGTGCGGACGGCAGACAACAGGAAAATCGTTCTACGGATCCCAGCCGGTACCCAGAGCGAAACGATGTTTCGCATCAAAGGTCAGGGGGTCGAGAAAGCCGAAAAGACAGGAGATCAGCTCGTTCGGATCGTGATCAGCGTGCCCGACGAGCTCTCCGAGGAGGGCCGCGAGGCGATGGAACGGCTGGCCGCTGCGGAGGGACTCCGCCACTGACGACCCTCAGGCCGTCCGGATCACGCCGCCGCCCACCACGACGTCGTCCCGGTACAGTACCGCGCTCTGGCCGGGTGTCACAGCTTCCTGAGGCATACCCAGCTCCAGCTCGAAGCCCTCCGTGCTCGCCTCGAGGACCCGTGCCTCGATTATCGACGCTCCATGCCGCACCCGGACTCCGAGCGGCTCACCAACTTCCGGCGGCTCGGCGATCCAGTTCGCGTGCCGCGCCTGGAGGTGGGCCGTCGCCAGCGACTCTCTGGGCCCGATCACCACTGTCCTGTCGGTGGGGCGGATCTCGATGACGAACATCGGCTCGGGGAACCCCCCCGGAAGGCCCCTTCGCTGTCCCACCGTGAACCGCGCGTATCCAATGTGCCTGCCTACCTCACGTCCTTCCTCCAGCACAACGGGACCGGGCTGCAGTGCCGGGTGGTCATCTCCCAGGTAGCGCCGCAGCACCCCGGCGTAGTCGTTGTCCGGCACGAAGCAGATCTCGAACGATTCCGGCTTCGCGGCCGTGCTCAGCTCCAGAGTGCGCGCGATCTGCCTGACCTCGGGCTTGGTGAGATCGCCGACCGGAAGAAGCAGCCGATCCAACGTGCTCCGAGGTATTCCCCACAGGAAATAGGTCTGATCCTTTCGATCGTCCTCTGCTCTGCATAGACGAGCACCCCCGTTACGCGCCACCCTGGCGTAGTGGCCCGTGGCCAGATAGTCGCAGCCCAGATCGTCGGCCCGCCGTACCATATCACCGAACTTCGTGAAGCTGTTGCAGCGCACACACGGAATCGGTGTCCGCCCTGCGGCGTACTCGGCGACGAAGTCGTCGATCACATCTGTCTTGAACTCGCGCTCGACATCGAAGACCATGTGTGGAACGCCGAGCCGCGCGGCGACCGACTTGGCGTCCGCGACGCCCTCCAGCCCGCAGCACGTCCGCGCCGGACCGCGGACGTGCTCGTAGCAGAAGGTCTTCATGGTGGCCCCGATGACGCTGTGGCCTCGGCCATGGAGCAGGGCTGCCGCCACGCTGGAGTCCACGCCGCCGGACATGGCCACCAGCACCGTTCCCTTGCTCACGAGCCGGCTCCCCGAATCCTGGACACAGCGCGACCGGTCAGCTCGCCCGCGCGATAGACCTCCTCGGCGCTCGTGTCGGGACCGAAGCTGAAGCGCAGGACCGCATAGGACGCCTTCGGCCTTACGTCCATCGCCTCCAGGACGTGCGAAACCGTGGTGGCTCCGCTCGCGCAGGCGGATCCGCCCGAGACAGCCACGCCCGCCAGGTCCAGTGAGACCAGCAGGCTGGCCTGATCACAGCCCGGCACACCTACACTCAGCAGGTTCGGCAGGCGGTCGGCACCGTCGCCGTGGATATGGAGGTCCGGCACCGCGGACTGCAACCTGTGGGCCAGCCCGTCGCGGAGATCCCGCCACTGGGAAGGAATCGTGGAGAGCCCCTCGGCGGCGAGTCGGGCGGCCGCCGCAAAGCCAAGGGCACCGAGCGGGTTCTGGGTGCCCGGCCACAGCGACCGCTCCTGCGAGCCGCCGTACGAGAGTGGCTCCACCGTGAGATCGGGGCGCAGGTACAGCAGTCCGATTCCCACCGGCCCACCCAGCTTGTGCGCGGTCATGGTGAGCATGTCCGCACGTACTTCGTCGAGCGACACCGGTAACTTCCCGAAAGCCTGGACCGCATCGGTGTGGAAGACTGCGCCATACCGGTGCGCCGTCCGGCAGAGCTCTGCGACTGGCTGGATCGTGCCCACCTCGTTGTTGGCCCACATGACCGAGACCAGCGTGGGCCGAGCCGGCTCCGCCTTCAGCAGGGACTCGAGCTGTGCGACCCGGACCCGCCCGTCTCCGTCCACGTCCAGGACATGCAGCTCCGCCCCCTCACGGACCGCTTGCCGGGCCGCCTCCAGAACGGCCTTGTGCTCGGTGGCGCTGACCACCAGCCGCGGGCTTCGAGCCGAGTTGGCCCGGGCGAATCCCAACACCGCGAGGTTATCCGAAGCCGTGCCGCCGGCCGTGAAGACGATTGCACGGTGGTCCGCGCCCAGGAGGCTTGCCAGCTCGCGCCGGGCCTCTTCCAGCGACTCGGAGGCCCGGACGCCCGCGGCGTGCGCCGAAGCAGGGTTATAGTCCGCCTCCCCTACGGCCTCCTGCATGGCCTCCCACACGCCGGAGCGGAGCGGCGATGTAGCAGCGTGGTCCAGGTAGATCAAGGCTCCCTCACAGGGATCCGACCGACATGGTCGCGATGTCGTCTATCTCCACGGTCTCCTCCGTGAAGAAAGGCTCACCGAAGCCACACCGAATCAGCGAGCCGTAGTGACGATTCTGCGTCTCCACAAGCTCGGAGAACGTCTGCCCGGTCGGGAAGGCCTCACCAGCCTGGATGACGCCCTCGAACTGTGAGGCATAGCACCGGATCGCCTCCACCTTGCGGGCGAACTGTGCCTCGATGTTCACCACGAACGTCGGCTTGACCGGATCCTCGCGGAAACTGAGCGCGTACAGGATCTTGTCTGGCCTGTGCGGCTTGGCGCGGCCACCGTACTTCTTCAGTCCTGCAAGGAAACAGGCGTCGCGGGTAAGCTCGGCCGCCATACGATGGTCGGGGTGCCTGCCACGGTAGTACGGGAGAATGACCACACGTGGCCGCAGCTCCCTGAGCAGGTCCACGATCCGGGCCCGGGTGTGGTCGGTGTTGAAGATCCCCGCATCAGGGAGACCCGCGTTGAGACGCGCCTCGACGCCCAGGATCTCGGCCGCCCGCTCGGCCTCGGCGGCTCGGGTCTCCACCGAGCCCCGGGTCCCCATTTCGCCCCTGGTAAGGTCGAGGATGCCTGTCCGGTGTCCCTGGTCGGCGCACCGGGCCAGAGTACCGCCGCATAGAAGTTCGACGTCGTCTGGATGGGGTCCGACGGCAAGAACGTCCAGCGCCGATTGCGTCATGCGTCGTCGCTCCTCAGGGCTCTGGTCTGGCCGAAAGATACAGCAGGAGATTGCCTTCGCGCCTCGCTACCGCCGTCAGCCCCTGCTGACGCGAGCCTCTACTCGTACCGCAACGCCTCGACCGGGTCCATCCCGGCTCCACGGGCCGCGGGGTAGAGGCCGAATCCGACGCCCGTGAGAATGGAGGCCAGGAGCGCTGCGAAAACGGACCACAGGGGCACCGAAGCGGGAACGGGCGTGAGACTTGCCACCGCCCAGACGATGAGCCCCCCGAACGCCATCCCGATCGCACCCCCGAGAAGCGTGAGTGTCGCCGCCTCCACCAGGAACTGCCACAGGAGGTCCCTGCGCCGCGCTCCCATCGACTTGCGCAGACCGATCTCCCGGGTCCGCTCGGTCACGGAGATCATCATGATCCCGATCACCCCGACTCCTCCCACGAGCAGGCCCACACCGGAGAGCGCCACCATTACGGCGAAGAAGACCCCGGTGAGCTGGTCCCAGAAGTCCATCATCTGGTCCTGCGTGATCATGTGGAAGTTGTCCGCTTGCCCGGGCCCGAGCCCCCGCAGCTGCCGCATGCGACTTCGCACGGCTTCGAGCGCCTCGTCGATAGTCACCCCGTCGTGCGGCCGGACGGTGAACCAGATCATCCGGTCCCAGACCCTCATGTACTTCATCGCCGCGGAGAAGGGAATGAAGACGTAGTGCGACTGGAGGCCTGCGAAGAGGTTCTTCGGCGGCCGGTATATGCCCACCGACTGGAATGGCGACTTGCGTAGGCCCGGCCGGCCTAGGTTGAGCGTCTTGAGGAGAGGGTCGCTACCCTGGTACAGGTCGAGGGCGGTAGCAGAGTCGATCACCGCCACCGGCCGTCGCCGTTGCTCTTCGATGGCTGTGAAGAAGCGACCGTCGGCCAGGTCGCCCCCGTCGATCTCCATGTAGTTGGCATCGACGCCGTACAGAGATATTCGGACGTCCTGCTCGCCGGCCTGTGCGTGGTAGCCCATCTGCGAGAGATCGACGCCTGGGGTCGCGTATCGAATTACCTCCAGGCGGGCGAGCTCTCGGGCCGACCGCGGATCGAGCGGCGGGTTCTTCATGAACTCGCTCTCCTCTTCCTCGAGGCCCGTCTGCACTCCCCCGCCCCCGCCCGCCGGCGCGTGCCACACGTAGAACGTCGTAGGCCCGGCCGCCGCAATCACATCCTTGAAGCTGGAGTTCAGGCCCTGGACCATCGCGGCCATGACCATCACGACCATCACTCCGATCGTGACCCCGAGAATGGTGAGTCCGCTGCGCACCTTGTTCGAGCGCAGCGAGTCGAAACCGACGGCCACACCCTCCCGCAGCGTCGCCGCGACGCCCATGCCCTTCTTGCCCCGACTACTCATAGCGCAGCGCCACGATCGGATCCTGTTTGGCGGCTCTGTAGGCCGGATAGATGCCGGAACCGATGCCGACCACCAGACCCAGAGTGAGCGAGACGCCGATGGCCCAAGCCGGCACGGATGCGGGCAGCGGCGTCAGCGCCTCAACCCCCTTGCCGAGCGCGATGCCCAGAAGCACCCCTATAGCGGCTCCCAGTATCGACAGGGTGGATGACTCGGCCAGGAACTGGAGGAGGATGTCCCTGCGCCGCGCGCCGAGCGCCTTCCGCACTCCAATCTCCCGGATCCGACCGGCAACCGAGAGGAGCATGATGTTCATGATCACGA
The DNA here is from genome assembly GCA_039584255.1 of Gemmatimonadota bacterium. Lineage (GTDB taxonomy): Bacteria > Gemmatimonadota > Gemmatimonadetes > Palauibacterales > Palauibacteraceae > JBDGYE01. The sequence continues at coordinate 56,186 of JBDGYE010000008.1, read as the reverse complement.
TCCCGCCCACCACGAGCGAAATCGAGACGAGTCCGGGGATCGCCGCGAACAGAATCCGGTTGATCGTTTCCCACGCGCTGAGCAGGTCGCTGGAGGTCTGGAGCCAGAAGTTGTTCTCCTGGCCGGGGCGGAGCTGCCGGTCACGCCGGAGGGCCGCCTCGACCTCCAGCATGGCCGCCTGCATCTCCTCTTCGGACCGCATCTTCACCTGGATGTCCTCGACCCGGTGTCGATCGCGAGAGAAGTTCTGGCGGAAGGTGGCGTACGGCATCAGGACCGCGGCATCGCGGATGTTTCCCAGCATCCCGCCCTGCTTTTCCCAAACGCCGACGACCTCGAGACGGTGAGCGCCGAGCCGGATTCTCTTTCCGATCGGGGAGACGTCCGGAAAGAGCCTTTCTGCGATCTCGGCGCCGATGACGGCAACCTTGAAAGCCTTCCGCTCGTCGAGACGGGTCAGGCCGCGACCCTGCTCGACGTCCCAGCCCTGCATGGTCTCGTAGCCTTCCGAGCCCCCTATGACACGGATGTTCCGTCGTCGCCGTTCCTTGTAGTTGACCTCCCGAGAGAACGAGTCGCTGCTGTAAGAGAATCTCCAGGCATCGGGCACGGCCGCCCGCACGACCTCGACGTCGTGGAGCGTGAGGTAGGGGTTGCGCAGCTGCCGCCGCCGCCGCTCCTCGGACTCGGCACCCGTCTGCACCTGGCTGCGGCGCACGACGGTGAAGGTGTTCACCCCGAAGATCGAGCCTGCGAAATCGTCCTGTACGTACCGATTCACGCCTTCCACGACCGTGATCACGGCAATCAGAAAGGTGATCCCGATGATGACTCCGATCAGAGTGAAGGCAGACTTCAGCTTGTGCGCCCGGATCTGCTGGAGCGCGATCCAGATTCCCTCGAGGATCCTCACCGCCTCGCCGCTCCTTATCTTGCCGGTCGGCCGGCCGCTCAGGCCCCCACGGGGGCCGTCTTCGGCGCGTCGTGGGACTCGATCATTCCGTCGCGCAGGGTGATCACTCGTTCCGCATGCGCAGTGATGTGCGGCTCGTGCGTAACCATGATGATCGTCTGGCCGGTGTCACGGAGCGCGTCGAACACGGTCATGATTTCCTCCGATGTTACCGAGTCGAGGTTTCCGGTCGGTTCGTCGGCAAGGAGGATCGAGGGATCGTTGACCAGAGCCCGCGCGATCGCCACGCGTTGCCGCTGGCCGCCCGAGAGCTCGTTGGGCTTGTGGTCCATCCGGTCGGCGAGATCCACCTTTTCCAACGCCCCCCGGGCCCGCTTTCCGCGTTCTCTGGCGTGGACACCGGCGTAGATGAGAGGAAGCTCTACGTTGTGCAGGGCCGTCGCACGCGGCAGCAGGTTGAACGTCTGGAAGACGAACCCGATCTCGCGGTTCCGGATCCGCGCCAGCTCGTCGTCGTCCAGATCTTGGACCGCCTGTCCGTTCAGGACGTACTCGCCCGAGGTCGGTGTATCCAGGCAGCCGATGAGGTTCATCAGAGTCGACTTCCCCGACCCGGAGGGGCCCATGATGGCAATGTACTCGTTGCGCCGGATGTCCAGGTCGACGCCCCGCAGGGCGTGCACGACCTGGGTGCCCATCTGATAGTCCTTGACCAGGTCGCGGGTGAAGATCACCACGTCGTTCGTTTCGCTCATCTATCCGTTCCTGTATTCGTTCTCCGACCTGGGTGGGGCATCCTGCGGCCGTTCTGTGCGGCCAGCGGGCTCACGACCCCGATTCACTTCCGCCGTCTTCTTCCTCGATCTCGATCAGCGAGCCGTCCTCGAGCTCGCGGATCGCCTGGTACGACCCGGAGACCACCTGCTCGCCCTCTTCGAGGCCGCTCAGCACCTCGAAGTAATTGTCGCCGGCGATTCCCACCTCCACCGGGCGGAAGCGGACCCTGTCGCCATCGACCACGAAAACTCCCTCCAGGGGCTCGTCATCTCCTTCCCCGAGGTCTTCGGCGGGCGCCTCTTCATCCGATTGGATCTCCTCGCTCTCGGTCGGAATCCGCTCGAACTCGGTTGGGTCGAGCAGCGCCAGAGCGATGATGGGAATGGAAAGCGCCTCTTCACGCACGGCCGTAACCACATCCGCCGTCGCCGAGAGGTCCGTCCGCAAGTCGACACCTGGATCCTCCAGCGTGACCCGGACCTCGAAGTCGATCGCCTGATCGGCAGTACTCGCCTGCAGCGAGGTACGTGGCCGGATCGAACTGTTACCGATCTTCGTTACGCGCCCGTCGAACTCGCGATCCGGGAAGGCGTCGATGGTGACTATCGTGGAGTCGCCGACCGAGATCTCCGGAACGTCCGTCTCGTCCACCTCGATGACGGCCTCCATGACGGAGAGATCCGCGACAGTGAGCAGCAGGCTCCCCGGGTTGTTCATCGTGCCCACGACCGCCGTCTCGCCACGCTCCACACTGAGCCTGGTGACGCGGCCGGTCATGGGCGCCTCGATCACCGTCTTCGCCAGCTGATCCTCCGCCTCCCGGACGCTGGCCCGCGCAATGTCCACGCCATGCTTGGCCGACTCCCAGAGGGCCTCCTGTACCTCGGCGTTGGTACGAGCCTGCTCGAACTCGGAGTCGGTGACCATGTTCGCGACCGCTTCCTTCAGCTGCCGGATGCGATCCCAGTCCCGCTGGGCCTGCCGGTAGTTGCCTCGGGCTTGGGCCTCCCGCGCCTCGGCCTCGGAGAGGGCAGCCCCCGCCCTCTGCAGCGCCGCCTCGAAACGAGCTGGATCGATGACCAGAAGGAGTTCGCCCTCCTCGACGTCGTCCCCTTCCTCTACAGTCAGCTCCACGACGCGCCCGGACACATCGGCGCTGATGTCCACCGACGTCCTGGGCTCTATGTATCCGGTGGCCGTGACCCTGGCCACAAGGTCCCGGCGCTCCACCTCCTCAACGCGAACGGCAACCCTGTTCCCACTGCCGCCGCTCAGAGAGAGGATGGCCATGACTGCCAAGACTACAGCCACGCCTAGTCCGATCAGGATCTTACGCTTAAGGGACATTTATCTCTTTCCCCGGCATTGCGTTAGTGGCTTGCCTCCTTACACTCGGAGTACGGAGAGTGCTGGGGTCGGGTTTCAGCCGCCTGCACCTTCCTAACCGGCGGCAACTCGGTTCATTTGGCGACCTTTAGAACACCCGAGTGTGGGTTGCCGTTGGTCCCCAGTGAGAATCCGAGCGGCGTGCCGATTCAGGCAGCTCCTCCCACTGCCATCACCGCTTTCGCGAGGACGTACAGCAGAAGAAGAATCGCGATCGCACTTCCCGCCGAGACCTTGGGGTACAGCCGGCTGACCGCGATACCCAGTACTACGGTGGCCCACACCCCGAACAGGCCTATGCCACTGAGGAAGCGATACGCATAGGTGCCGGTGTCCAGACCAGGCGCGAACAAGTGCAGAGCCAGCGTCGTCTGCAGCTCCTGGCGCGCCAGAATCAGGGGTAGCGTGACGAGCCCTCCGACGGCGGGGATCAGATTCGCGTGCGCCGTCGCTGAATAAAGCTGTCTGAAGCTCGCGTCGCCGCCCCGAAGCACGTTGAAGATGAGCAGCAGCACCCCGGCGATGATGGCGATCATGACGGGAGGTAAGACGACCGTGGCGATCCAGCGGACCGTGCTGGCGACTCCGACCATCCCCTGCGCCGCCTCCACCTGCTCGGGAGATGCGTCGCTCGGGATCCGCGCCAGGATCGCCTCCCGGATCAGCTCCTCGGGGATCAATACCTGCACGATCAGGCCCAGAACTACGATCAGGACGACGGCGTCTACCCAGACCGGGCTCGTCTTGAGCCGATCGAACAGGGCGGCCGGAGAGGTGAATACCTGGACGACGCGCACCGCCAGATTGGGAACCGACGTCTGCCGCTCGTCCGCTTCCGGCCCGTGGCCGCCCCCTGTCTCGTCACTCATCGCTCACTCCTTCGGAACCCGTGTGGCAGACCAGCCGCGGGTCGATACCGCTACCCGGAGCACCCGGCCCGCGTCCCCGTCGACCCAGACTGATACCGGCTCCTGGGCCACTTCCAGATCATAGCGCCGCGCGGAAACGGTGCGACCACCTATCTGCAGATCGTCCTGCGCAACGCCCCTCACCCGAACCGAGACTTGCCTCCCCTCAGCGGGAACCAACGCCGAGAGAGTCGCCCCGGCCGGGTCCCGGTGCCTCGCCAGGCGTTGCACGAGAAAGAAATAATGGTGCGCCACTCCGCGTTCGAGAAGGACCATCTCCGGCCCGGCGAGGAACTCCGTCAGCCGCTCTCCCTCTTCCGTCGAATTCGTGAGCCGCAGTCGTCTTCCGGACCGGCCGACGGCCAGGTTGGTCGGCCGGCCCTCCAGAGAGCGCAACTCGTACCTGCGGGGCAGGAAATCGGCGTCAGCGCGGAGCCCGAGCTCCACCGAGCGCAGAGCGTCCGGCCCGCCCTCGATCGTCAGCCTGCCCACCGCCATATACTCGTCGCCCTGGCGACGGATGGCGAACGTCTCGGTTCCCACGACGCGGTCGCCGGAGAGTATTTCGAACTGGCCCGCGTCCAACGTGGCCCTTCCCTGAGCCGCCGCCCAACCGGGGCCGCAGATCAGGGCCGCCCACGCGACCGCCAGCGCCAGACCGAGCCTCGGCTCAGCTCGCGAGTCGTCTCGAGATGTATTCGACCAGGTACGCATAGATCTGCTCGCCCGTCTTGGCCGATGACAGTGAAGGCCTGCCCACCACGCCGGATGAACCTCTCGCTGGAACCGGCTCGTCCTTCTCGGTCGGCCGGCCGTCGCCGTTCTCCGGCATCTCGTCGACTCCCTCCTCCAACCGAACCAGCTCCGGCGCCAGATGGAGCAGGAGCGACGTCTCCATCTCGCCGGCGTGCTCCGCCATGTCCCTGGAGGCCAGGTACGCCGTCATGTCGATGGCGTGAATGTCCACGGCCCTAACACGCACCGTGTCGGCCAGAACGGCGGCCAGAGCCTGTATGTGCGGTCCGTATCCGTGAGCCGTCATCAGGATGATCTCCTCCAGACCCTGGCGCTCCCAGCCGTCGACGAGCTCGTTGAGGACCCGATGGAGCGTCTTTCGTTCCAGAGAAGAGGTCCCCGCGTACTCGCGCTCCGTCTCCGAGGTTACGCCGTAGGCGAGCGTGGGCGCGAGCAGGATTCCCGTGCGTGACGAGATGTCCTCGGCCAGACGCTCCACGATCAGCGTGTCGGTGCCCAGCGGAAGATGGGGTCCGTGCTGGAGGCACGTGCCCACGGGCAGAAGAAGCCGCGGATCCCGCCGGAACCATTCGGCTGCCTGCGTCCAGGAGAGCGCCGCCAAACGTGCCGCCCTCTCACGTTTCGTCGTCGTGTCCACGGACGCTAATGTAGCAGACGCCCCCGCCGGCGAAACCGTTGGCTGACAACCGAGTCCAGAACGAGGAGCGTGCGTATGGGGAAGCCCTTCCGGGAGAACGTGGTCGTCATCACCGGGGCATCCCGGGGAATCGGCCGCGAGCTGGCTCTTCAGTTGGCCGAGCGCGGCGGACTGCTGGTCCTCGGAGCGCGTGACGAGGCCCTCCTGCACGACGTGGCCGACCGGTGCCGCACGGCGGGTGGTGAGGCAGTCGCCGTGGCCGTCGACGTGACCTCGGAGTCCGACTGCGGTCGCCTGATAGAGTCGGCGATCGAGGCCTACGGGCGGCTCGACACGCTGATCAACAATGCGGGCATCTCGATGCTCGCCCGGTTCGAGGAGCTGGACGACGTCTCCGCTCTCGAGCGCGTGATGCAGGTCAACTACTTCGGGAGCGTCTACTGCACCCACCACGCCCTTCGCCACTTGGTCACTTCGGGTGGACGGCTCGTGGCCGTGGCCAGTCTGACGGGCCTCACCGGTGTGCCCACGCGCAGCGGGTATGCCGCCTCGAAGCACGCCATGGCCGGGCTCTTTGATTCACTGCGGATCGAGCTGCGCGACAGGGGCGTCAGCGTGACGGTAGCCTACCCCGGTTTCGTGGACACCGGAATCCGCGAGCGAGCGGTCGGGTCGGGCCACGGGTGGGGGAAGGGCCGCACGGCAGGACGCGTCATGAGCGCGCATGAGTGTGCCCGCATCATACTGGACGCGGCCTGGCGGAGACGCCGCCAGGTCGTGATGACGGCGAAGGGCAAACTGGGCCGCTGGATGAAGCTGGCCACGCCCGCGCTGGTGGACCGGATCGCGGCACACTCCGTCGGAGCCGACTGAGCCCGCCGCCACGCGCAGAGTCACGTGTCGCGCCTCTCCGCGGTCGGCGCAAGGGCCTCGTCCCCGGGGCTAGTCTCCCTCAGGTAGCCGGCCGCGACGCTCGCCACGACAAGCCCTAGTCCGAGCCACCCCGCCGCGGTGAGTCCATGGCCGAACAAAACTAGCGCCAGTACCGCTGCCACTACCGGCTCGATCGTGGCGGCCACCGCAGTGGGGGCGGCTTCGATCCGCTTCAGCGCGGCGAAGAACAAGAAGTTGGCTCCGAGTACGGCGCCCAACGCCAAAAGGAGGATGAAGACCCACCCTCCAGCGGTCGAGGGCGGCGCCGGTGTGTTTCCGGTAAGGGGCAGGAGAACCGCCAGCAGGAACGTACCACCGGACAGCTCGAGGAAGAGAACACGGACGGCACCGTATCGCGGCACTGCGTACCGGGCGATCAGCGTCGTGCCTGCATAGGCTCCGGCCGCCATGAGCCCGCCCGTCAATCCCGCGGCCAGGCCCGCTTCACGAGATTCGAACAGCTCGTCGAAGCCGCTTCCGCCCGCTACGGTGAGAGCAGCGCCGACCATCACTCCCACGGCGAGCACCAGCCGCACGACAGTAAGGCGCTCGGCCAGGAAGAGCCTTGCCAGGATCGCCACCAGGACTGGCGCGGTGTACAGGAGCGCCGCGGCGCCGGCCACACCGACTCCGGCAATGGCGTACTGATAGGCCACCTCGAAGACGGCTACCATGGCGCCTCCGCCCAAGCCTACCAGCAGCAGACCCCGCCGGTCGATCCGCAACAGTGCGGGTCGCGCCAGGCCAAAGATCAGCAGGCCGAGGGTGGCGATGGCGATTCGCCAGAAGCCTACCCCTGTGATCTCCGCTCCCACGGCGTACAGGGCCGCACTGAGGGGGCCCGTGGTTCCCCAGAGCGTTCCGGCCGCCAGCGCCGCCGCGTACCCCGCCGCTCGGGTCCCGAGACCCCCAGAATCTGGCGCGTCGGATCGGTAGGCAGCCATGGTCATTCGGTCGGAATGGAAAGCGGTCGCGGGTCCCGCTCTCAGATCCGGAAGAATACCGGGGCACCCTCGGAAGTCGCCAGCTGATTGCCGGAGGCTTCCCGCACAACAAGGTTCTCGGCTGGAGGACACCCGGACCAGGCAGTGACCCGACGCGAACGACCGGAGGCTTGATGGAGCGACCCGAGATGGTACCGCTCTCCCAACACCGCTCCTACCCGGACGAGGAGATGACTCGGCGGGCGCGTTCCTTCTACGAGGACGTAGCGCGGCGCCGATCCGTACGCCATTTCTCGCAGCGGCCGGTGCCCGAGGAGGTGATCGAGGAGTGCGTGCGTGCGGCCGGCACTGCCCCCAGCGGGGCCCACAAACAACCGTGGCACTTCGTAGTCGTTTCCGACCCGAAGGTGAAGCGGCGGATCCGTGAGGCAGCCGAGGCCGAGGAACGCGAGTTCTACGGCCGGCGCGCGCCCCAGGAGTGGTTGGAGGCGCTTGCGCCTCTCGGAACGAACGAGAAAAAGCCCTTTCTGGAAGACGCTCCGTTCCTAATCGCGGTCTTCGCCCGAAGCTACGGCGTGGGCGATGAGGGCGAGCGACAGAAGCACTACTACGTCCAGGAGTCGGTTGGGATCGCCACCGGCATTCTGATCACTGCGTTGCACCGGGCGGGCCTTGCTTGCCTGACCCATACACCCAGCCCGATGGGCTTCCTGAGCCAGTTGCTGGGGCGTCCGGGGAGCGAGAGACCGTTCCTGATCCTGGTCGTCGGCCACCCGGCGCCCGATGCCGTCGTGCCCGACCTTCAGCGCAAGCAGTTGGGGGAGATCGCTACCTTTGTGTAGAGGACGCGTTGCTCGCCGGGCGCAGCCGCTGGCCGTGGCCGGACGTTTCTCCCATGTTCTTGGCGGGCTGCGTTGTGCGCGACGATTTCGGAGGACGGCCGCTATTCGAGATACCCCGGCGCAGCGACCAGGAGGTCAAGAGTGAAACCGGATCGCGTGCGCGTGCTCACGGACGGATTGATCACCGGACTGCTCGGCTATTTGGCGGTGGTCCTGTTCTTCGGAGTCGTGAACCTCATCTCCGGCAGGTCCTTCTTCTACACGGCAGCCCTTCTGGGTCAGGGCCTGGTGGGAGGCAACGGCGCGCCGGGGAACGTGACCGTGACCCCGGCGGCCGTATACGCCTTCAACGGCCTGCACCTGCTGGTCTTTCTACTCATCGGGCTCGTCGCCGCCTGGCTAGTGATGCAGACCGAGCGCAACCCGAGCTTCTTTGTTCTGGCCCTCTTCATAGGCCTTGCCGGTTTCTTCGGGACCATGGCCCTCTTCGTCTCCGCCGCGGCCTCCACCTCGGGCGCGCTGTCCATCGGCTCCGTCATCGCGGCCAACCTGCTGGCGGGTGTGGGGATGGGCACGTACCTGGTCCGCGCCCACCCGCGCCTGTGGGTGAAGATCAGAGACCACCTGGATCCGGAGGCCGAACACCCAGCCCCGCACTGACAGCCCGGCGAGCCGACGCTCCTTGATCCGAAGTTGATCCAGCGCCGGCAGGGTGCCGGCATGCTGCATACCGTTCCCAGCGCGGCGCTGGTCGGCGTGGAGGCCGTGTCGATCGTCGTCGAAGCGTCGATTCGGAGAGGCACTCCCATGATCCGAATCGTCGGACTGGCGCCCGCCGCCGCTCGGGAGTGCAACGAACGCTTCCGAGCGGCCGCCGCCCAGCTCGGTCTCCGTGTTCCAGGCCTGCGGATCACTGTGAACCTGGCTCCGGCGCGCATAGCAAAGAGCGGCTCTGCCTACGACCTTCCGGTCGCAGTATCCATCTTGGCCGCCTCGGGCCAGCTGCCGGCCGCTCGCTGCGCTCGATACGCAATGGTGGGCGAACTGGGGCTTGACGGCGGAATCCGGGGAGTGCGCGGTGTCCTTCCTGTGGCGCTGCACTGTCGGAGCCGAACCGATCTCGACGGCCTCATCGTGCCCATCGAAAACTTGCCGGAGGCCTCACCGGTCGCCGGTTTCGCCGTGCACGGCGCCAGGCGATTGCCTGAAGTGATGGACTTCCTGCGCGATGCAGCGTCGCTCCCCACGACGGCCGCGCTGGAGACAGAGCGCGGCAGCGAGCCCGTAGCGGGAGATCTCTTATCAACGGCGTCACTGGATCTGGCCGATGTCCAGGGGCAGGACGGGTGTAAGCGCGCGCTTGAGGTGGCAGCGGCCGGCGCCCACAACCTGGTCTTCCGTGGGGCGCCCGGCGCGGGGAAGACGATGCTCGCTCGCCGACTGTCGACGATCCTCCCGCCGATGACGTTGGAGGAGTCCGTCGAGAGCACCATCGTTTACAGCGTCGCGGGCCGGTTGCCACCCGGGGCCGGGTTGATTACCCGGAGGCCGTTCCGGGCACCCCACCATTCCATCACCGAGGCGGGACTCGTGGGCGGAGGCAGCCCGCCCGCCCCCGGGGAGGTATCCCTAGCCCACCACGGCGTGCTCTTCCTCGACGAGTTGCCCGAGTTCCGGAGCCGGTGCCTCGAGGCCCTCCGCCAGCCGCTGGAGGAGGGCACAGTCCTCGTGACCCGGGCGCGTGCGGCGGCCGCCTACCCCGCCCGGTTCTCTCTCGTCGCATCCATGAACCCGTGCCCCTGCGGCCGGGCCACTGACGCGTCCGGGCGCTGTACCTGCGATCCGTCCGATGTCCGACGGCACCTGGCCCGGATAAGCGGACCGCTTCTGGATCGGATCGACATGGTGGTCGACGTTCCGTCGGTACCCTGGAACGATCTCAGATCCCGGCCCCAAGGGGCGGGAAGCCCGGAAGTGCGCGAGCGGGTTACGGAGGCGCGATGCCGAGCGCTGCACCGGAACGGGACCCCGGTTGGCGGCACGGCCTCGAACGCGTCCCTGACGCCCGCGCAGCTCCGCCGGCATTGCCACCTCGATGCCTCCGGTGAGGAGCTGCTGAGGAAGGCGGCCGAGCGATACGCCCTGAGCGCCAGGGCTTGCCACCGGGTGCTGAGGGTCGCACGCACGGTTGCCGATCTGGCCTCCCGCGGGCGGATCGCACCGGACCACGTGGCAGAGGCCCTCCAATATCGGATCCCCGGTGGTCACGGCTAGTCGGGACCCGCCTACCGCGCGCTCAGGCCTTGACGAGCGCGGCAGGCCTCCGCGGCGCCCTCGGGCTCTGGGAGTGGAGCCGCAAGGCCGGCCGCGTCGCCGCCGCGGCCCAGAACAAGGAAGTTGTTAAGGAGCGCGTGGCCGTGCTCCGTTAGCACCGCCTCGGGGTGGAACTGGACCCCCCAGATCGGGAGATCCACATGCCGCATCGCCATCAGACTTCCGTCGTCGGCCCAGGCCGTTGGCTTCAGGCTCTCCGGGAGAGACGAGGCGTCCACGACCAAGGAGTGGTAACGAGTTCCCAGCAGCGGAGATGGCAGTCCGGCGAAGAGGTCGGCCTTCGAGTGGCCGATCATCGAGAGCTTTCCGTGCAAAGGCCGCACCGCTCTGACGACGTCCGCCCCGAAGGCGGCCCCGATGCACTGGTGCCCCAGGCATACCCCCAGGATCGGCACCGCGCCGGCCAACGCTCTTACCGTCGCGGTCGACACTCCGGCCTCGGCGGGCGTGCATGGGCCCGGCGAGATCACGACGTGAGTGGGTGCCGAGGCACCCACGTCCTCCGGGCCGACCGCGTCGTTACGCACGACGAGCACGTCCTCGCCCAACTCCTCGAAGTAGCGGGCGAGGTTGTAGACGAACGAGTCGTAGTTGTCGAGCAGCAGGATCACGTGACCGCCGCGTGCGCTTCGATGAGAGGCCTTACCTTGGCCAGCGTCTCGTCATACTCGGCCACCGGGTCGGAGTCGACCACCACAGCGCCACCGGCGTGGAAGACAGCTCGCTTGCGGTCCGCGACCACGATCCGGATCGCGACGCTCATGTCGATGTCGCCGGCGAAGCCCAGGTAGCCGATGGCCCCGCAATACGGACCCCTGGCAACCGGCTCCAGCTCCGTGATGATCTCCATGGCACGGATCTTAGGCGCGCCGGTGACCGAGCCGCAGGGAAACGCCGCCCGCAGCATATCGGTGGATGCGCGACCCTCCCTGAGACGTCCCTCGACCGTCGAGACGAGATGGTGCACGGTGGCGAACGACTCCAGGCGGAACAGGCTGGTAGCGGTCACCGAGCCGGGGCGGCAGACGCGGGACAGGTCATTCCGCAGGAGATCGACGATCATCAGGTTCTCCGCGCGGTCCTTCCCGCTGGCTTCCAGCTCCCGGGCCAGCTCTTCATCCTCCGCCTCCGTCGCCCCGCGGGGACGCGTTCCCTTGATAGGTCGGCTCTGGACGACCCCGGAGCCGTCGATGCGCAGGAAGCGCTCCGGCGAGGCGCTGAGGATCACACACGATCCTCCGCGGAAGAAAGCTCCGAACGGGACCGGATTCACTTCTCGGAGCCGCACGTAAAGGGCGAACGGATCCTCCGGTGAGCGCCCCTCGAAACGCTGTGAGAGGTTCACCTGGAAGATATCGCCCCCACGGATCAGCTCGATGGCCCGACCCACCGCCTCGGCGTACCCGTCTGGCGTGAACGTGGAGTACAAGCGCGGATTCGCCGGAACACGGTACACCTCCGGGCCGGATCCGTCGCTGGCCGCGTCGGCAGACCCTGGGACCGTTGGCTCCGGTGCCGCCCCGCCGGCGAGCCACTCCAGGATCCTGGCCAGTCGAGATTCCGCGCGCTCGCGGCGAGCCCCACCGCTCTCGGGCAAGCCCGTGGAGGCGATCCAGGATTCCCGCCTTCGGTGGTCCCAGCCGATCACGATGTCGTAGAAGCCGAGTTCCAGGTCCGGGACGGTCATGTCCCGCGCCCGCGGAGATGGAAGTCGCTCGAGGTCCCGGCCCAGCTCGTAGCCCAAGTAGCCGCCGGCGCCGCCGCAGAACGGCAGCCCGCCTGGAGCCTGCTCGAGCCGGTATCGCTGTAGCGCCGCCTGCAGCTCCGAGAGGGGGTCGAGGGAGGCGGAGACGGCGCCGTCGGGTCCGATCCACTGCGCCCGGCCATCGCGGCCGCGGAGCACTCGGAACGGGTCGAGGGCCATGAAGGAGTAGCGCCCCACCTCGGCACCGCGCAGGCCGCTGTCGAGCCATAGCGAGTACGGAAGGGCCTGTACCCGGGCGAACAGCGACTCCGGCGGCGGAGCGCCGGGGAGACGATGGATGAGCGCTCGGCGCATCTGCTCGAGCCTCCTATCCGGGCAGCGCCGACATCATCAGCCGGCCAGCCGGCGGGTGCACCAGCCTGATTGACCGAACGTCTCCTCGACCTCCACCTCCACCTCTGTCACCTGCGTGGCACCGGCGCTCGCCACACGGTCGGCGAGCCGGCCGGCCAGGTACTCCGCCAGAAGCTCGGCTGTCGTGTTGGCTATGGGTAGGAAGACGACGTCGCTCTCGGGGAAGACGTAGCGCTTCCCCGAATAGCGCACCTCCACCTCTCCCTCCTGCCGCTCGACGGTCAGAAGGGGGTTGTCCTGGGGGAGCAGCATCTTGTGATCGAGATCCGCGACGACTTCGTTGGCGTCCCTGCGGAGGAGCACGAAGTCGTACAGGAGAGCGTGCTCGTCGAGATCACCGGCCAGGGTGACTCCGATGCGGTAGTTGTGTCCGTGAAGAGTTTCGCACAAGCCACCGCCGTAGGTGATGAAGTGGCCGGACGAAAAGCCCAGGGACTCCTTGCTCACGGAGACACGATATCGAGTCATGTCGCTCATCCCTTCGGCGTATCGACACTCCAATCTTCTTCCCATCGTAATATTCCGGACAAACATGCGCAGCCTCTCGCGGTCCACGGGCCTTGCCGCGACGACCGCGCCCGGAGCAGGTTGCCTCGATATCGAGACACGCCGGGCCGCAGGGTGCCGGCGGATGACGACGGGGGTCTGATGCGCTTGTTCGTGGCTGTGAACTTCCCGGCTCGCCTGAGACAGCGAATCGCGCGTCTTACCGACACGCTGGACAATGCGCGAATACCCTGCCGGTGGGTGGGGGCGGGGCAGGTCCATCTCACCCTGAAGTTCATCGGCGAGGTTCCGTCACCGAGGGTCGAGGAACTGGAAACGGTGCTCGGCGATGTGGCTTCCAGGCTCCGTCCGTTCGTGTTGCGGTTCGGTCCGATCGGCGCCTTCCCGTCGCCGAGGCGACCTCACGTGATCTGGCTCGGAGTGGAGCTGTCGCCGGAGCTGCGCTTCCTCAAGGACGATCTGGAGCGGGCCCTCGCGGAGCTAGGCATCGAGAGGGAGCAGCGGCCGTACCAACCCCACATAACGCTGGGGCGGGCGCCCCGTGACGCTGAGGCGGGCGAGTTCCGCGCCTTCGAGGAAGCGGCGCGCGACCTGAGCATCGATGCCGAGTACAAGGTCACGCACCTGGATCTCATGCGGAGCCGCCTCGACCCCTCCGGTGCGGTCTACACTCGCCTGATGGCGGCATGGCTTGGACGTGGCGACGACCCGAAGCCGTGGAGGGGGAGGAGGTCGGATCGTTGATCAAGAGCTTCCTGGCGCGCATCGGTTGTCTGATGCTGGTGGTGGCCCTGGGCGCAGGCATCTGGTACTTGGGGGACGATGTTGCGGGGTGGTGGAACCGGCTCGAGATGTCGACGTCGTCGGAGCCCAGCGAGCGGCTGGCTCGTCACGCCGAGGACAAGCTGCAGGAGCTCGCCGACGGCCGCAGTGACGCCGACGTAGTGCTGACGCAGGCAGAGCTTCAGAGCCTGCTCACCTACCGGTTGGACCCCCTGCTCGTCGAGGGCGTCGATGAGCCGATGATCCAAGTGGGCGACTCCTCGGTCCTGGTGTCGGCCCGGCTCGTAGCGGAGGAGCTGGGCGACGGTGCACCGGTAGAGGTCATCGACCGTTTTCTGAGCGATTCGACGACCGTGATAGCTGAGCTCCAGCCCGAGGTGTTCACCGAAGGGGTGGCCCAGGTCCGAGTCCTGGGCCTCCAGGCGGGGACGTTCATGGTGCCGACGATGTTCGTGCCGTGGATTCTGAACAGCCTCGAGATCCCGGGGATCGAGGCCACCGGAAGCCTTCTCATCGTTCCTATTCCACCCGATGTGACGGCCATCGAGGTGAGCCCGGGCGAGATCCGGCTGAAGACCGCGGACTGAGAGGGCCGCGCGCAGGGGGTCGCGCGATGCTATGATGGCGTGTACGGATAGGTGCCGATGAGCGACGGTTGAGTCGGCTGCCGACATTGGGTTGTCCGCGGGTGGGAGGACGAGGTGGAAGCGGTCCTTCCTCCCGGAACGAGCCTTTCGGCGACGGGTACAGTCGCTACTAACCGGGCGACATCCAAGTACCTGACATAGCGATCGGGCGGAATGGGAACGGAAGAGAAAAAGCCCAAGCGAAAGAGCGAGCAGGACGCCTCGATGGGGCGTTGGCTCTGGGAGTGGACGAAGTCCATCGCCGTGGCATTCGTCCTTTTTCTGCTGGTCCGAACGTTTGTCGTCGAAGCTTTCCAGATCCCCACCGGCTCGATGGAGAACACGTTGCTCGTGGGTGACTTCTTGCTCGTCAACAAGATGGTCTATGGGGCTGAGATTCCGGGGACCAAGGTGCGTCTCCCCGCCCTCGACCCGCCGGACCACGGGGACATTGCCGTCTTCGAGCCGCCGACCACGGCTCGACAGGCGGCGAACACCAACTACGTCAAGCGCATTGTAGGACTTCCCGGCGACACGCTTCTCATGGTCGAGGGCGCCCTGTATCGGAACGGGGCGCCGGTCCCAGAACCATACGCCAAGCACACCCGTCCATACGAGGATCCGCGCAGCCCGCAGTTCGATTGGCAGCGCTCGTTTCTGGTCCAAGACGGGCGGCGAGTCCAGCAATACCGGCCCACGCGTGACAACTGGGGCCCGATCGTCGTGCCTCCGGAGAGCTTCTTCGTCATGGGCGACAACCGTGACAACTCGGAGGACTCCCGGTATTGGGGCTTCGTGCCCCGGGACGCGATCAAGGGGAGGCCCCTGATCATCTACTTCTCGTACGACCGTAACCGGCTCGTGCCGTTTCCGTGGCTGACCGAGATCCGCTGGAGCAGGTTGCTCAACCCGATCCAGTAGGGCGGCAGTTCCGCTTTGGCCCGCGCCGGATGGCCCTGACCGGGCAGTGTGGCATCCGTGACGAACGGCGGCACGGAGTGCCCGAACCGAGAGCGCGCTTCGACCCGATGGCTCAAACATCCGACGGGCGACGAATTGGATCGCTCGACCTGTACCTCAAGGAGATTGCCCAGCATCCTCTTCTCGAGCGGGAGGAGGAGGTGACTCTGGCGCGTCGGATCCGCGAAGGAGACGAGGAGGCGCTCAATCGGCTGGTAGCCGCCAACCTTCGTTTCGTGGTAACCGTCGCCAAACGGTACCGGAACCATGGAGTTCCCTTCGCGGATCTGGTCAACGAGGGCAACCTCGGACTCATGCGTGCCGCCAGGCGGTTCGACGAAACCAAGGGGGTCCGGTTCATCTCCTACGCCGTGTGGTGGATTCGCCAGGCCATGCTGCAGGCTATCGCCGAACAGTCCCGCATCGTCCGCGTGCCGGTGGGCCGGATGGACCAGGCGAATCGCGTGACAAGGGTCGCGCGGGCCCTGAGCCAGCGGTTGGGTCGTCGGGCCACGGCGGAGGAAATCGGCATCGAACTGGATTTGTCGGCCGAGGAGGTGCAGTCGGCCCTGGAGATGAAGGGGGGCTACGTCTCGCTCGACGCTCCCGTGCCCGAAGCCGACGAGACCTCGATGCTGGAGCTGATTCCGGATCGCGAAGGGGAAGAACCCGATCAGCGGGCGCAGCGGGCTGCTCTCAAGGGTGTTCTGGAGGCCAGCCTGACCCATCTTCCGGACCGGGAGGCGCTCGTTCTCAAGCTCTATTTTGGGCTGGATGGCGCTGAGCCTCACACGCTGGAGTCCATCGGGCGCGAGTTCGGTGTGAGCCGCGAGAGAGTGCGTCAGATCAAGGATCGAGCGCTGATCCGGCTCCGTCTGGGATCTACCGGCCGGGTGCTCGAAAACTTCCGCTGAGAGGCTGCGATCCGGCCGCCGCGATCGCTTGACACTTCCTGTATCCGTCGATAGCTTCCCCGGCTGCGAGTGGAACGATTCGGCCGCCCTCGCTCGATGCGGGGCGGCCGGCTTTTTCCCCCGACGCTAGAGGCGGCGTGCGCCGCCCGATGCACCGTCGAGGAAAGAGACGCGGCGATGAAGACGTACTCGGTAAGGGCAGGAGAAATACAGCGCGACTGGTTCCTGGTCGACGCCCGTGATCAGGTTCTCGGGCGCCTGGCCAGCAACGTGGCAGCAATCCTGAAGGGGAAGCACAAGCCGACGTATAGCACGCACCTGGACGTGGGCGACTACGTGGTCGTCGTTAACGCCCGAGAGGTGCGTCTTACAGGTAAGAAGGCGAGCCAGAAGGAGTACTTCCAACATAGCGGTTACATCGGTGGCGAGCGCTTCATTCCGTTCCTGAGGATGGTCGAGAGGCATCCCGAGCGGGTCATCGAAAAGGCGGTTAAGGGTATGCTGCCGAAGAACCGTCTCGGTCGGCAGATGGCGCGCAAGCTGAAGGTCTACGCGGGGGCGGATCATCCCCACGCCCCGCAGAAGCCGCAGAGAATAGAGTTTTAGCCAGGAGTCACCGCCCCGAGGGGCTGGATAGCCGGTACGGAGGAAGCTTGGCGGATACGACGCAGTTTCAGGCGGTGGGGAGGCGGAAGTCGGCCGTGGCACGCGTGTGGCTCCGGCCAGGGGGAGGCACGTGGAGCATCAACGGCCGGACGCTGGAGGATTACTTCCCACTCGCCCGGCACCGTCACGAGATTGAGAAGCCGCTCGCCGTGACCGACGCGGAAGGTTCGTATGCCGTCCAGGTCCGTGTGCGGGGTGGCGGGCCCACGGGACAGGCCGAGGCAATACAGCTCGCGGTGGCCCGCGCTCTTCTGACCGCGGACGGCGATACCAGATCCGCCCTCAGGGCGCACGAACTGCTGACGAGGGATCCCCGGGTAGTCGAGCGGAAGAAGCCCGGCCAGCCGAAGGCCCGCAAGCGGTTCCAGTTCTCGAAGCGTTAAGAGCTCTGGCCGAAACCGATCAACGAGTAAGCGACGATATGGCAGAAGTTGGTCTGAAGGATCTGCTCCAGGCTGGCGTCCACTTCGGGCACCAGACCCACCGATGGAACCCGAAGATGCGCAAGTACATCTTCGCGGAGCGCGGCGGGATCTACCTGATCGATCTGAAGAAGACGCTTCAGGAGCTGAAGCGTGCCCGGGAGCTCGTGCATGAGACCGTCCGGAATGGCGGTAACGTGCTGTTCGTGTGCACCAAGCCGCAGCTGAAGGAGATCGTTCGAACCGAAGCGGAGCGGGCCAGCGCCTTCTACGTCACGGAGCGCTGGCTTGGCGGGATGCTCACGAACTTCCAGACTATCAAGAAGAACATCCGGCGGCTCAAGGACCTCGAGCGAGGTGCGGAGGAAGGCGCATTCGAGTTCTACACCAAGAAGGAGAGACTTCTCCTCGAGCGGGAGCGATTGAAGCTGGATCGTTATCTGGCAGGGATCAAGGACATGACCCGACTGCCCGGCCTGGTCTTCGTCGTGGACGCGAAGAAAGAGGAGATTGCCGTTCGGGAGGCAAATCGCCTTGGTATCCCGGTGGTCGCCATCGCGGACACCAACGCGGACCCGGACATGCTCACCGTTCCAATCGCGGGTAACGACGACGCCATCCGCTCGGTATCGCTTATTACCGGTGTGATGGCGGAGGAGATCGAGTTGGCGCGGAGGGAGATGCCTGAGATTCGCGAGGCGGCCGACGAGGAGGCGTTCACCTATTCGTCCGACCATGGCGAGACCGAGGCCGCTCCAGGTAAGCGGAAGAAGCGCCCGAAGCGGCGTCCCCGCCCTGAGCTCATCAAGCGGCGGCTCCACGCCACGGACGCCGAGGCCGGAGCTTCTGATACGGGCGAGGCCCCGGGTGCCGAAGCGGATGCGGAGCTGGCCAACGAAGTCGAGGCCGCCGACGCGGCCGCGGACGGCGACGGAGAGGGGGATGTGCCGGCTGAAGACGCTTCGGCGGAGGTCCCCGGCGACAGGTCGGACGAGCTTGAGGCCGCCGCCGGGACGGGAGAACCGGACGAGAACCGGGATGGGGTCTCGGGCTCACCGTAAGGTGACGGCAGGTGGGCCACTTCGGTGGCCCTTTCTTTTTGGATGCGGCGTGTCGGGCGGCCACCCGGCCGGCCGGGCATGGATGGAGGAGAAGGACAGGAAAGATGGCAGCGATAACGGCACAATCCGTGAAGTCCTTGCGCGACCGAACGGGTGCGGGAATGATGGACTGCAAGCGAGCCCTCGAGGAGGTGGGAGGCGATGAGGAAAGGGCGATCGACCTCCTTCGCCAGTGGGGCTCGGCGAAAGCCGCGAAGCGGTCCGCGCGCGAGATGACGGAAGGCCTGGTCGTCATCGAGTCGGGGGACGATGCGGTGGCCATGGTCGCCGTCACCAGCGAGACCGATTTCGTAGCGCGGAATGAGGATTTTCAGGACTTCGTCGGCCGTCTCGCGAAGGCGGCGCTCATCGGTGGACTGACGCATGCCGAGGTGGTCACTGGAGAAGAATTCCTCAGCAGAGATGAGAACGCGGCGCTCCACGCGGAGTTCTCGGACCTGAAGGCGACGATCGGGGAAAACCTAGAGGTTCAGAGGGTGGTCCGATACGATAGCGCCGGCGCGAACGTCGGCTCATACCTCCATTTCGGAAGTAAGATCGGCGTTCTCGTGGAGCTTGACGGCGGCGAGTCGGATGAGGTCGCGGGACTGGCCAGGGAGCTTGCCATGCACATTGCGGCCGCCCGTCCAATGGGAGTTACCCCTGAGGATCTCCCGGAGGACGAGCGCGAGCGGGAGCGAGCGGTTCTGACGGAGCAGACGAAGCTCGAGGGTAAGCCGGACCACATCGTCGACAAGATCGTCGAGGGCCGGATGCGCAAATACTATGAGCAGCACGCGCTCGTGATGCAGCCCTTCGTCAAGGATCCGAACATGAAGGTCTCGGACCTATTGGAGACCCGCGACTCAGACTTGGAAGTGCGGCGCTTCGCGCGATTCGAGATCGGAGCCAGCGGGTAGCCGCGTGGCCGAGCTGAAGTACCCCCGGGCCCTGGTCAAGCTCTCGGGAGAATCTCTCGCGGGCGACCAGGGCTTTGGCATCGAGCCCATGGTGGTCGAAGCGCTCACGCGGGAGGTGCGCCAGGTCCACGGAGCGGGCGTCAAGTTGGGCCTGGTTGTCGGAGGCGGAAACATCGTGCGAGGTGCCGTGGCGAGCAGCCAGGGGATGGACCGCGTATCGGCCGACTACATGGGAATGCTCGCAACGGTCATCAACGCCCTGGCTCTTCAGGACACGCTGGAGAGGAATGGCGTCCAGACGCGCGTCATGACGGCGATCCGGATGGAACAGCTTGCCGAACCCTATATTCGTCGCCGAGCTCTGCGCCATCTGGAAAAAGGCCGAGTCGTGATCTTCGCCGGCGGTACCGGGAATCCCTATTTTTCAACGGACACGGCTGCCGTGCTGCGGGCCATCGAGATGGAAGCCGACGTGATCCTGAAGGCCACGAAGGTGGACGGTGTATTCAGCTCGGACCCGGAACACGATCCCGAGGCCGAGTTCATCCCCAATCTTTCTTATCGCGACGTGATCAGTCGGGACCTCAAGGTCATGGACGCGGCTGCCGTTTCGCTCTGTCGAGAGAACGATCTGCCGGTAATCGTCCTGAACATCCGGCAGCCCGGTGCGATCCTTTCGGCCCTTCAGGGAGACCGGATCGGCACACTCGTACAGTGAGGGAGATCCAGATGCTCAGTCCTACGCTCAAGGAAGCGTCTTCACAGATGGACAGGAACCTGGACGCGATCGGGCGAGAGTTCGCGGGAGTCCGGACGGGAAAGGCCACGCCAGGACTCCTCGACATCGTACAGGTGGAGGCATATGGGTCGCGCATTCCCCTGAGCCAGACGGCCACCGTCACCGCTCCTGAGCCCCAGCTCCTGGTCGTGCAGCCGTGGGACATCAATCTCGTCGCCGCCGTAGCCAAGGCGATCCA
Organism: Gemmatimonadota bacterium; assembly: GCA_039584255.1. Lineage (GTDB taxonomy): Bacteria > Gemmatimonadota > Gemmatimonadetes > Palauibacterales > Palauibacteraceae > JBDGYE01. The sequence continues at coordinate 35,762 of JBDGYE010000008.1, read as the reverse complement.
GACCGCCGATCTGGGCCTGAATCCCAATGTCGATGGAAACCTGATCCGCGTGCAGATCCCGCCACTGACCGAAGAGCGGCGCAAGGAAATGGTGAAGCTCCTGCACCGTATTGCGGAGGAGGGGAGAGTCGCCGTCCGCCACGCCCGTCACAAAGCGAAGGCAGAGATCGAGCGGCAGAAGAAGGACGGCGACATCGGTGAGGACGAGATGCACCGGCAGCTTGAGAGTCTGCAGGAGCTGACCGACGGGCACACGGAGAAACTCGACGCGATGCTCGCGAAGAAGGAAGCGGAAGTGATGGAGGTTTGAGCAAGGTGAGCGAGCATCCCGATAGCGGTCCCGGCAGCATCTCCCTCCCGGAGCGCCTCGACCTGAAGCGCGCCTTCCAGATCTACGTGGAGGGGCGTGCCCGATCGCTCGGTCCGGATGAAAAGCGGCGGGCAGCGGCTGCGGACCTGGGCCCCGCTACTTCCAGCGCGTCGGAGTCTGGATTGCCAGCGGCCCCTCCATCTCGCCCGCGGTTCGGCGTGCCCGTCCCCGAGCAGCTGGCTTTCCACCGCAACGCGGGCACATGGCTCGACCGCCCGGCGTCCGGGGGCCCAACGGATTCCGGCGGCAAGAGCTCCGGCGGCTGATCCGCCCAGCGTACGGCCTGGGCCAACGGTCGTGGACGACCTGACCAGACGATTCGTGGAACGCCTCGGGCGCCATCCGCAGCTTCTCCCGGAAGGCTCGAACGTCGTCGTCGCGCTCTCGGGTGGCCCGGACTCGATGGCACTCCTGCACTTGCTGGCGGCGGTTCGCAGCCACTCTCGACTCCACCTACGGGCGGCCCACTTCGACCACGGACTGAGGCCGGTCAGCGCGCGGGAGGCGCACCAGGTGGCGAGCTGGGCGGGCGACCTGCGAGTGCCCTGCAAGATCGGCCATCCCTCTGTAGCCCTCGCCCCCACGCAAGCGGCTCTCCGAGAGGCCCGCTATGAGTTCCTTCTGCGGCACTGTAACACGCTCGGGGCGCACCGCCTAGCCACAGCTCATCAGGCGGACGATCAGGCGGAGACGGTCCTGTTCCGGCTTCTCCGTGGGACGGATCTGGCGGGACTCTCCGGAATCCCGGAACAGCGCGGGAGGATCGTGAGGCCCCTTCTCGCCTTCTCGAGTGCCGACATCCGGCAATGGCTAGACGAGAGAGGCATCGCGTACCTGGAGGATCCCTCTAACGTAGACCCGCGATGGACTCGAAGCCTGATCCGGCATAGGGTCCTGCCCGCACTGCGGTCGGCTAGCGGAGCCGGGGCCCGCGCCAGGCTCATCCGCCTCGCGGCAGTGGCCACCGCGGCGAACGGGACCCTCGAGCAGTTGGCGGCGGCTGCTGAGACCGAGGCGATTCGGACCAGGACGGCCGCTGGAGAGGCGGGCGCCGTGCGCCTGGACCGGAATGCAGTGCTCGCCCACCCAGTTGAGCTGCGGGCGCGGGTGCTGAGGCGCGCCGCGCGGCGCCTCGGAGTGGATCTGCGACGCGGAGGAACCCGGGTGGGGGTCGAGTTTATGAGCAGAGGCAGAAGCGGAGGCGGCGTCGCCGTTGGCGGTGGACTGGAGCTGGCGCGCGAATTCGACTCGATCCTGCTGCGTCGCGCGGTCCTGCTGCTGGAGCCCGACTCGGAAGTGTCGATCCCGTCCGCCTCGGAGGGGAAGGGGATCGTTCGACTGATGGGGAAGGCGTGGACGGTTCGCTGGTCTCCCGCCACGGGCCCGGTTCGGGGCCGAAGCCGCATTGCCGTCCCGCTTTCGTGGGGACATTATCCGTGGCGAATCCGGAGCTGGCAGCCCGGCGATCGAATCAGGCTTCCGACCGGGTCGAGGAAGCTCAAGAAGGTCTTCGGTGACTCGCGCGTGCCCCGGAGCGAGAGGGCTCGTCTGCCGGTTCTGGCGGACGGTCGAGGCGAGGTTCTCTGGGTGCCCGGGCTTGCCTCCTCCGAGCCTCTGACGAACGAAGGCGAAGGCGGCCCCGTTCTCGTAATCGAGTTGAGCGATGTCTGATCAGTTTCACACCGCGGCCCCGTACCTGACCGAGGACGGCCTCCGGGCTCGCACCGGAGGACGAGATCTGAAGCGCGTAGTCTATTCCGCCGAGGCGATCCAGCATCGGGTCCGGGAGATGGCCGCTGAGATAGTGGAGCACTACCCGGCCGGTGAGCGCCTTCTACTTCTCGGGCTGCTGAAGGGATCGTTCATCTTCATGAGCGACTTGGTCCGCCACATCGATCGGCCGCTGCACGTGGATTTCATCGTCGCCTCCAGCTACGGAGCCGGCACAAAGACGTCGGGAGAGGTCAAGCTTCTGTACAATCCGACGGCTCCCATCGAGGGACGTCACGTGATACTGGTGGAAGACATCGTGGACAGCGGAAACACGATCAACCGCCTGGCAGGGGCTCTCGAAGCCAGCGCTCCCGCGTCGATCGAGCTGTGCGCCCTGCTGCACAAGCACCTTGCCCCTGAGCTGCTGCTCGAGCCCCGCTGGGTGGGCTTCGATGCTCCGCCAGAGTTCTTGGTTGGCTATGGGCTCGATCACGCCGAGGACTTCCGGCATCTGCCGTTCGTGGCGAGCTTGTGAGGGAATGAACGCGTATCCGACGGGAGTGGAGCCTACACGGTGGCCATGAAGCAGCAGGAAAACGGCAAGGGGGATCAGAAGGCGACCCGGTTCCTGCGGACAGCCTCGTTCTGGGCTCTCATCATCCTCATCCCGCTGGCGATCTTCCAGGTCATGGACAGCAGCCGGGAGCTGGAGAAGGAGCTGACGTACAGCGAGTTTCGCGAACAGCTGACTGCCGAAAACGTACTACGAGTGACCTTCACGGAAGGTCGGAAGATCGACGGGGAGCTCAAGACCCCGGTTCAGGAAGGCGGCGCTTCCGTCACCAAGTTCCACACGCTGCTTCCCACCGAGGCGAGCCAGGAGCTCCTGGATCAGCTCGAGGCGTCCGGCGTCGAAACGAACGCCGAGGAATCCGGCTCCAACTGGGTCAACTACCTCATCTCGATTCTGCCCTGGATCCTCATAATCGGCCTGTGGTTCTTCTTCTTCCGGCAGATGCAGGCCGGCGGCTCCAGGGCGTTCAGCTTCGGCAAGTCCCGGGCGAAGTTGCTGACGGGCGACACGCCGCAGGTCACCTTCTCCGACGTGGCGGGCGCCGAAGAAGCGAAGGAGGATCTGAAGGAGATCATCGAGTTCCTGAAGGATCCCGCTAAGTTCCGGCGGCTGGGTGGGAGGCTTCCCAAGGGAGCGCTGCTCGTGGGGCCGCCGGGAACCGGAAAGACACTGCTCGCGCGCGCGGTCGCCGGCGAGGCCGCCCGCCCGTTCTTCTCGATGAGCGGGTCGGACTTCGTCGAGATGTTCGTGGGCGTCGGTGCCAGCCGGGTACGTGACCTGTTCGAGCAGGGCAAGGCGCACGCGCCGTGCATCATCTTCATCGACGAGATCGACGCAGTCGGTCGCCACCGCGGCGCCGGCCTGGGAGGAGGCCACGATGAGCGGGAGCAGACGCTGAATCAGTTGCTCGTGGAGATGGACGGCTTCGAGTCCAACGAGGGTGTAATCCTGCTGGCCGCGACCAACCGGCCGGACGTGCTGGATCCGGCGCTGCTGCGGCCCGGCCGCTTCGACCGTCAGATCGTGGTGGACAGCCCGGATGTGAACGGCCGCGAGGGCATCCTGCGCGTCCACACGAAGGAGATCCCGCTGGCCGACGATGTGCAGCTCAAGGTGCTGGCCAAGGGAACGCCGGGGCTTTCCGGCGCCGACCTGGCCAACATCGTCAACGAGGCCGCCCTTCTCGCTGCGCGGTACAACAAGGACCGGGTCTACATGGACGACCTGGAGGCGGCCAAGGACAAGGTGATGCTGGGCGCCGAACGGAAGAGCCTGGTGATCTCCGAGGAAGAGCGCCGCGTCACGGCCTTCCACGAGGCGGGACACGCCGTCATCGCGCTGCGGGTCCCGGGCCTTGACCCCCTGCACAAGGTCACCATAGTCCCGCGAGGACGCGCTCTAGGCGTGACGGCCTCGCTTCCGGAAGAGGATCGCCACAACTACACGAAGGAGTGGCTGGAAGGCCAGCTCATAATGCTGTTCGGTGGCCGTGTGGCAGAGGAGGCCGTCTTCGGCGAGAAGAAGATCACGACAGGCGCCGGCAACGACATCGAGCGCGCGACTGCCATCGCGAGGCGCATGGTTACCCAGTTCGGCATGTCCGAGATGGTCGGTCCCGTGGCCGTGGGTGAGCAGGAGCACGAGATCTTCCTGGGGCGGGAGCTCTCGCAGCGTCGCGAGGTCAGTGAGAGGACGGCGCAGCTCGTGGATACCGAGATCAAGCGGATCCTGGACGCGGCCTACGACCGGGCGGAGAGTGTGCTCACGGAGAATCGCCCCCTGCTCGAGTCCATCGCCGGGGCCCTGCTGGAGCGCGAGACACTCGATTCCGAGGAGCTAAAGATGCTGGACCGGGGGGACGAGCTTCCACCGGTCAAAACCGCCGAGGAGGCGTATCCGGTGTCGACGCCGGCGGGGGCGGATCAGCCCGTGGCCGACGAGTCGCCGCTGGAGGGAGCCGGCGGAGAGCCTTCACCGGCGCTGGCCTGAAGCGGAGGCGCCGTGACATCCGATGCGGTCCAGATAGAGAGTCCCCCGGATCGCTGGCTCCATGGGGGCGGCGCGCTCTCCCTCGATCGTCCCATCATTCTGGGTATCCTCAACGTGACTCCCGACTCCTTCTCGGATGGAGGGAGGTATCTGCGAGCGGACGCGGCGGTAGCGCGCGGCGAGGAGATGGTCACCCAGGGCGCCGACCTTGTGGACGTCGGCGGCGAGTCGACGCGGCCTGGTGCGCGTCCCGTAGACGCTGAGACGGAATGGGGGAGGGTCGGCCCGGTCATTCAGGAGCTGGTGCGCAAGGGCGTGACGGTCTCTGTCGATACCACCGCGGCGGCTGTAGCGAGGCGAGCCCTGGACGCCGGGGCGGCCGTGCTGAACGATATCTCGGGACTCCGCTTCGAGCCGGTGATCGCCGATCTGGCGGCCGAGTACGGGTCGGGGCTGGTCATCATGCACATGCGCGGCACTCCGGGAACGATGCAGGAAGACGTCGCATATTCGGATGTGGTTGGCGAGGTGCGGGAGTTCCTCGAGTGCCAGGTCGACGTGGCCCTGGAGCGCAGTTGCCGGCACGATCAATTGGTCCTGGATCCGGGCATTGGCTTCGGCAAGTCGGCGCGGGGGAGTCTGGAGCTCGTGGCTCGGCTCGATGAACTGACCTGCCTCGGCCGGCCAGTGATGGTAGGGCCGTCTCGTAAGTCGTTTATCGGTAAGGTTCTGGAGCTACCGACGAACGAGCGGGTTGAGGGCACACTGGCGGCCTGCCTGTTGGCTCTGGAGCGGGGCGCTCGACTGTTCCGCGTGCACGATGTCCTTCCGGTGAGGCGGGCGCTGGACATGGCCGAAGCGATACGCCGGGCCACCGGCTGAGCGGAGACCGGGATGCAGGCGATCCTCGACTATCTGAGCTTCCTCCAGTTCGACTGGAAGGATCTGATCGAGATCCTCGTTGTCGGTTACCTGGTCTACCGCGTACTGCTCATCTACACGGGGACGAGGGCCTTTCAGGTACTCGTCGGCCTGGTACTGCTCATATCGATCTATGCCCTCGCACAGGCTCTGGACCTGCGGCTCATTCCGTACATCCTGTCGCAAGTCTTCACCTACGGCGCGTTCGCCCTAATCGTGATCTTCCAGCCCGAGCTGCGGGCTGCCCTAGCTCGCCTGGGCCGGAGCCGCTTTTTCCAGATCTTCGCCCGGCTCGAGCAGCAAGAGGTAGTCGAAGAGATCGTGAAGGCCACAGACCGTCTCGCCAAGGCCAAGATCGGCGGCATCATTGCGATCGAGCGCCAGGTCGATCTTGCCAATCACGTCGATCATGGAACCCCGGTGAACGCCCAGGTCACGTCGGAACTGCTGACGACGATCTTCACCCCTTACTCCCCGCTACACGATGGCGCCGTGATCGTGAGGCGCGATAAGGTCGCGTACGCCGGCTCGGTGATCCTGCGGCTGTCGGAGTCACCAGCCCTCGAACGGACGCTGGGGACCCGGCACCGGGCCGCTGTTGGGCTCGCGGAGGATACCGATGCGCTGGTCGTCGTCGTCTCGGAAGAAACCGGTCAGATCTCCCTGGCCCACCGCGGTCAGCTTTTCCGCGGGCTCCGGCCAGATGAGCTCAAGGCCAGAATCGAGGCGGGTGGGGAAGAGGGCCGGTTCCCGGAGAGCGGCAAAGGGGACCTGACGGTGAGCAAGGAAGGGCCGGAGCGATCGGGAATGGTCACCGTGGGGGGTGACGCGAACCGGTGAAGTTTCGTTGACGGTTCCCCAATGGAGGGGTAAACTACGCACTCCCGAGGCGAACAGAGGCCCGATCCACAAGGTCAGACGGAGACGACCGGGTGCAAGATACCAGCTACGAACTTCTGACGATCTTCCGCGATGGCGGGTTCATGATGGTCCCGCTCGTCCTCTGCTCTCTGGTGGCGCTGGGCGTGATCCTTGCCAAGGGGTGGACGCTGATCGTGGCCCATCTCGATTCCAAGAGGCTCCTCCAGGAGATCGAGGAGCTGGGTACAACGGGCCGGGTTGACGAAGCCCTCGAGCGGGCCCGCGAAACCCGTGGGCCGGTGGCGGCCATCCTCATGTCCGGCCTGCAGCGCGTCAAGGAGAAGCACTCCGGCAAGGACGTGACGAAGGCGATCGCCACGACCGGCACCATCGAGCTCGACTTTCTGGAGCGGGGCATGGTGATCCTGGCCACGATCGCGAACGTGGCGCCCATGCTGGGCTTCCTCGGTACGGTGATCGGGATGATCTCGGCCTTCGCGGCCATCGAGGCGGCCGGCCAGGTTGAGCCAGCTCTCGTGGCCTCCGGCATCAAGGTGGCGCTGATCACGACCGCTTCCGGGCTCGCCATAGCCATTCCCGTCAACGTGTTCTACAACTGGTTCGTGAGCCGCATCGACACTTTGATCACCGATATGGAAAGAGGCGCCGCGGCCGTTCTGGACCTGATCTGGCAATACGAGGGTAGGACCCAGAGCGCGGGGCGAGAGGCGCCCACCGGACCCGCGGAGTGACGGCGCGGGCGCACGGCGGAGAGAGGTAGACGAGAGATGCCGATTCTCAGGCGCAAACAGCGGGTGTCGGACGAGATTCCAACGGCCTCGATGGCCGACATCGCCTTCCTGCTTCTGATCTTCTTCCTGACCACCACGGTGTTCAACGAGGAAAAGGGACTGCCCATAGTGCTCCCGGAGCAGGCGGCCGAGCAGGATGTCTCGGCCAAGAACCTGATCTTCTTCCTAGTGCGACCGGACGGCTCGGTGGTCGTCAAGCGGGGCGAGAGCGAGCAGGAGCAGGTCGTTGCGTACAGGCAGGTCGAAGTGATCCTGCGACAGGAGCTTGCCCAGAACCCGAACCTCATCGCGGCGATCAAGACGGATCCCAACGCGGCGTACCGCCACATGATCAACGTGCTGGACGAGGTGAAGATCGCCGGGGCGGAGCGCATCTCGCTCCAGATGCTCGAGGAGTAGCATGGCCAAGCGAAAGGGCTTCAAGCGCAAGTCGGGGGCGAGTGGCGACATCCCGTCGTCGTCTCTGGCGGATATCGCGTTCCTGCTGTTGATCTTCTTCATGGTCTCGACGGTGTTCCGGAAGGAGAAGAACCGGCCCATCGATTGGACCAACGCCGAGGCGACGCAGAAGATCGACGAGAAACGTAAGAACATTCTGCACGTCTGGGTGGAGGAGGAGGGGGCGGTCTTCATCAACGACCAGAACATCTCCTACGACAACATCGCAGACGTCGTTCGGCCCATCTACGCGGAGAACCGGGAGCTGGTGGTGGCGATCCGGGGCGATCGCGATGTTCCTTACAACCAGATCAACTCCATCACCGAGCAGCTTCAAGCCTCGGGCGCGGTTCGCGTGACATTTGCCACACGGGTCGAGCAGCGAGTACAGCGCGCAAGGAGGTAGGCGCATGGGCTTCAAGGACGAGCTACGCGAGGCACGCCAGTCCAGGAGAACAGGCCGTGCCACGTGGATGACGGCCAACGAGCGGTTTAAGCGCGGCTACCCGGCCTGGACGTACATCTGCGTAATGGTAGCGACATTCCTCCACTTCGCGCTCTTCAACTGGTTCCCGCAGCTCCAGGCCGCGGACCTGGGAGTCGTGGGGGATGAGCTGGCGGCCATCGAACTGCCGCCGGAGGTGAAGATTCCGCCGCCACCAGAGCAGATCGCCCGCCCGGCGACGCCTCGCGTGGCGGCAGCGGAAGTCTCGGAGGACATCACCATCGCCCCCACCACGTTCGAGGACAACCCGGTCGAATCTCTGCCGCCGCCGCCGGCAGGGGCTGCGCCGTCCGACATGCCGTCCTACATCCCGCGCGACGTCGAGCCGCGGTTGAAGAACGGGCGTGACATACAGCGACTGCTCGAGCGGCTCTATCCGCCAATGCTGCGGGAGGCCGGAATCGGCGGCCGGGTACTGCTATGGGTGTTCGTGGACGCACAGGGCCAAGCCGCGAAGTCGCAGATCCATACGTCCAGCGGCTATCCGGCTCTCGACAATGCGGCCGCGCAGATCGTCGAGCAGATGGAGTTCTCCCCGGCCATGAACCGGGACAAGCCGGTCGGCGTCTGGATCGCGCAACCCATCGACTTCAGCGTCACGAGCTGACTCCACACGATTAGAGGTTTACGAGTCGGGCCGTCCGCGGACATGAGCGGGCGGCCCTTCGTCGTTTGTGGCGTGGGCACGTCGCGACAGGCCTACACGATCCGTTGCCGTTAAACAGCCTCGCGGCTAGACTGCCCGCCGTGAGTGACAGCGAGATCAGGGGCCGGCTGGAGGTGGTGGAGGAGAGCCTCGCGCGGGCCGCCGAGCGGGTCGGCAGGGATCCCGCAGGCATCCGCGTTCTTCCGATAACGAAGGGCCATCCGCTGGGGCTCGTGCAGCGGGTGGCAGCCCTGGGATTCGAGATTATCGGTGAAAGCAGGGTCGCCGAGGCCGAGGCGAAACAGAATGCGCTGGGCACGCTCGGGCTGCGCTGGCACCTGGTGGGCCACCTGCAGCGTAACAAGGCAGCCCGCGCGGTACAGCTGTTCGATGTCATCGAGTCGGTCGACTCGCTCCGGCTCGGTCAGCGGATCGACGCGGTGGCAGAACGGACCGGCCTCGGCCGGGTTCCGGTTCTTGTTCAGGTGAACGCCTCGGGAGAGGCCGCCAAAGGCGGCTTCCCGTTATCCGAGGCGGATGAGGCGATCGGTGAGTTGTGTGAGCTGCCGCGCCTCGAGGTACGCGGGCTCATGACTATGGCGCCGTTCGTCGACGACGAGGATACGCTGCGCGACTGTTTCCGGCGGACGCGGGAGTGCCTGGAGCGATGCCGGCGAGCCATCTCCGGCCTCCGCGGAATCGAGCTGTCGATGGGAATGAGCAACGACTTCGAGCTCGCCGTGGAGGAAGGGAGCACCGAGGTACGGTTGGGAACGATCTTGCTCGGAGAGAGACCAGGCAGATGATGGATTTGACACCGCTGGACGTTCGAAAGAAGAAGGAAGACCTCCGCCGCTCGGTACGCGGTTACGACGTTGGCCAGGTGGATTCCTTCCTCGACCTGGTGGCGGAAAGGATGGAACAGCTCGTTCAGAGCGAGCTCCGACTCTCGGAACAGGTGGAGGTCCTGCGCGAGCAGCTGGCTGCGTTCCAGGAGCGCGAGCGGGCGCTTAACGAAGCGCTCGTCACAGCTCAGGAACTGCGCGAGGAGGCGAGGGCGCAAGCCGAGAAGGCGGCCGATCTGCGACTGCGTGAGGCAGAGCAGGCCGCCGCCGATGTCACCAAGAGCGCCGAACGAGCGGTCGATGACTCACGACGGGCACTCAACGAGCTCAAGACGCGGCGTAGCGGATTTCTCAGGGCTCTCCGCACCACACTCGAGAGGTTCCTGGACGAGGTGGAGCAGGAGCAGCAGGCGCTGGCCGGCGAGTCGCTGGAGAGTCTGGCCAAGCCGGCAGGGAGCGCGGGGGAGGAAGGATACGAGGCGAGCGAGGCGTCCGCCGGAGCGGAGCGGAAGGGTCATCGGGCCGGAGGTGAGGACGGCGGAGCGGACGCCGCGACCTCCGGCGAAGCGGAGACGGCAGGGGTCTAGGAAGAGGCGACTTGAAAGAGGCGACGACGTGACCTCTGCTCCCTACAGGCAGCTTCCGACGACCGCCATCGCGCTTGAGGAGGAGATCCTCGCGCTCTGGGAGGCCGAGAAGACCTTCCGCCGGAGCCTGGAGCTGCGGAAAGGAGCGCCCGAGTTCGTCTTCTACGAGGGCCCGCCCACGGCTAACGGTCGCCCTGGCGTGCACCACATCATTGCCCGGACGATCAAGGACAGCGACCCGGATCGCCGGCTGGGACACCCACGGCCTGCCGGTGGAGATCGAGGCCGAGAAGCAGCTGGGAATCTCCGGCAAGCCTGAGATCGAGCGGCTGGGCATAGCGCGATTCAACGCCGTATGCAGGGAGAACATCTTCACCTACAAGGAGGACTGGGAGCGGCTCTCGCTGCGGATCGGGTACTGGCTCGATTACGACCGGCCGTACATCACTTTCACTCCCGAGTACATCGAGTCAGTCTGGTGGGCCCTGGCCGACGTCCACGAGAAAGGGCTTCTGTACCGTGGCTACAAGGTGCTGCCGTACTGTCCCCGCTGCGGCACCGGTCTTTCGAGCCACGAGGTGGCCCAGGGATACCGCATGGTGTCCGAGCCCTCCGTTTACATCAAGTTCCACCTCGTGGACGACCCGGCGCAGGCTCGCGTCCTCAGCTGGACCACTACCCCCTGGACCCTCCCCGGGAATCTGGCCCTCGCGGTGGGAGCTGACGTCGACTACGTACGCCTCAGGATCAGGGAGCCCGATTCCGCCGCTGATGGGGGCGAGAGCGGAGTGCCCTTTCCGAGAGGAGCCGAGCCCGGCGAGGTCCTCATTCTGGCCCGCGACCTGGTTGAGGATACTATCCGCCACCCATACGAGGTCGTCGAGCAGCTCAAGGGTGCGGAACTGGTCGGCCGCCGCTACCGGCCCCTGTTCCCGGGCGCCGTGGAGGCCGATGGGAACGAGGCAGCGTGGACGGTCCAGGCGGCAGACTTCGTCACCACGGAAGAAGGCACGGGTGTCGTCCACACGGCGGTGATGTACGGAGAGGACGACTTCCGGCTGGGCGTCGAAGTGGGGCTGCCGATGCAGCACACGGTCGACGGGAACGGGCGCTTCGTGGATCGGGTGCCGGGCGGCCTTGCAGGTCTGCAGGTGAAGGACGAAGTGACCGAGCAGGCCATCGGCGAGTACCTGACAGAGAACGACCTGCTCTACCGCCGGCAAATGTACGAGCACAGCTATCCTCACTGTTGGCGGTGCGACAGCGCCCTTCTGTACATGGCGCGCGATTCCTGGTACATCCGCACCACCGCCGTCAAGGACCGTCTTCTGGCCCATAACGCTGCGGTCGGCTGGCATCCGCCGGAGATCGGACGCGGACGTATGGGCGAGTGGCTGGACAACAACGTCGATTGGGCCCTCTCGCGAGACCGCTACTGGGGCACGCCCCTTCCTATATGGTCGTGCGACTCGGACGATTCCCACCGAGAAGTGATGGGGTCTCTGCGACGACTTGCCGAGCTGGCAGGTCCGCTCGGGGAAGACTTCGATCCACACCGGCCGGAGATCGACGAGGTCTCATGGCCCTGCACCGAGGAGGACTGCCAGGGAACGATGCGGCGTGTGCCGGAGGTGATCGACACCTGGTTCGATTCCGGGTCCATGCCGTTCGCCCAGTGGCATTATCCCTTCGAGAACGAGGAGTCCTTCCGTGAGCATTTCCCGGCTCACTTCATCGCCGAGGGGATCGACCAGACCCGTGGCTGGTTCTACTCGCTGCTCGCGATTTCGACATTGCTCTTCGACGAGCCGTGCTACCTGAACGTGGTCGTAAACGACCTCATTCTCGACGAAACGGGACAGAAGATGTCCAAGTCGAGGGGAAACGTGGTCGACCCGTGGGAAGCCGTGGCCGAGCACGGCGCGGACGCGATCCGGATCTATTTGTTGGCTTCCAGCAACCCCTGGCTGCCCAAGCGATGGGACGATGGCGCCATCCGGGAGACCAACCGAAAGCTGTTCGACACCCTGCGCAGCACCTACCGCTTCTTCGCAATGTACGCGCGGCTCGATGGCTGGAGTCACCTGGAGGCAGGAGTCTCTGAGCCAGACTCGCGGGCGCGCATGGACCGCTGGCTGCTCAGTCGCCTTGACGGACTGGTGGCGGCGATGCGGGCCGACATGGAGGGCTACGACCTGACCCGGGCCGCCCGACGAGTCTCGGCATTCGTGCTGGATGATCTCTCCAACTGGTACGTCAGACAGACCCGCGACCGCTTCTGGGCGACCCGCCCGGAAGAGGATGACGAGCTGCGCTCCCCCGACGCCTTTGCCACCCTGCACGAGGCGCTGGTGACCTGCAGCCTGCTGCTCGCGCCGCTGGCGCCCTTCCTGGCCGATTGGCTCCACCGGCAGTTGGCAGGGGCGTCGGTGCACCTGGCGGAGTACCCCGAGCCCCGCGGGCGGCGCGACGAGCCGCTGGAAAGGGAGATGGAGGATGTGCGACGCCTCGCGACCCTTGGGCGGGCCGCTCGCGAGGAGGCGGGAATCCGGGTCCGCCAGCCGCTTTCCACACTTCTGGCGGTCGTTCCCAGCGGACGCCGGGTGTCTCCAGAGCTGGAGTCGGTCCTGCGTCAGGAACTGAACGTGAAGAGGGTTGTATTCCCGGGCGGTGGTCACGATATTGTGCGGCTGTCCGCGAAACCGGAGTTCGGAATGCTGGGTCCCAGCTTCGGTCACCGGACGCCGGCGGTGGCCCGCGCGATCGTAGCGATGGAGCCCGAGATGATCAGGGAGATCCAGGCGGGGAATTCTGTCACGATCTCCGTCGAGGGCGAAGAGGCCGAGGTGGACCCCCAAGCCGTGCGGGTCATCGAGGAAGCGGTGGGGGATTTGACGGTCGAGGCCGCGGACGGATTCGTCGTCGGGCTGGACGTCACGCTGACCGACGATTTGGTGGCCGAGGGAATGGTCCGCGAGCTGGTGAACCGGGTGCAGCGCCTCCGCCGGGACTCGGGTCTGGATGTAAGCGATCGGATTCGGCTGGCGGTGACCGGATCGCAGCAGTTGGTAGAGGCGGTGACCACGTTTCGTGACTATGTCGCGGGCGAGACCCTGGCCGTCGAGCTGGTAGAAGGCGGTCCTGCCGTCGACGCCTCGGACCATGTCCAGGCGGTGGAAATCGGACGGGACACGGCGAAGCTGGGTGTAAGCCTGGCCGGCTGAGCCTTCCGGAACGCGAAGTATAGACGATTATCTGCAACTTCGGGAAACAGTGATGAACAAGAAGGACCTCAAGCACTTCGAAGAGCGGTTGCTCCAGATGCGCGAGCGCGCGCTCAAGGACCTCGGGCACTACGACGAGTCGTTCTCCAACTCGCTTCAGGCTTCGGACGGAGATCTTTCCGCCTACAGCTTCCATATGGCTGACCAGGGAACCGACGCCATGGAGCGAGAGAAGGCATTCCTGTTCGCGAGCAAGGAAGGCCGTTACCTCTACCACATAGACGAAGCGCTCCGCCGGCTCTATCGCAGACCGAAGACATTCGGGACGTGCGAGGAGTGTGGCGATGAGATCGGCTTCGAGCGGCTGGACGCTCTGCCCCACACGCGCCTCTGCATCAAGTGCAAAGAGCGCGAGGAGACCGGTGTATCCCGCTGAGCCGGAAGAGCACCTCCAGGTCGCTCCTGCCCGCTCCGGCGTCAACAAGACCGCGCTGCTCCTGGCCGTCGTGGCCGCCGTCGTTGCCCTCGACGTCGTCACCAAGATGTGGGTCGTACAGAACTTCACGGTGGGCGAGATACGCCTGGTGCTGGGCAACGTGCTCCGGCTGACCTACACCCACAACCGAGGCGCGGCATTCGGCATCAACGTGGGTGAGCACTCCCGGCTCTTCTTCCTGGTGCTCTCACTTGTGGCCCTCGTCGTCCTGGGCCTCATATACCGTGCTACTTCGGCCACCGACGTTGTTCGCTTGTTCGCCGTTGCGCTGGTCGCCGGCGGAGCCATCGGCAACATCATCGATCGACTGCGCTACGCGGAGGGAGTGGTCGACTTCATCGACGTGGGAATCGGCCAGCATCGGTGGCCGATATTCAACGTGGCCGACATGGCTGTTAGCAGCGGGGCGATTCTCCTCCTGATATCGTTCTACTTCGAGGAGAAAGGTGAAGACGATGACGTGGAGCGGGCCGACGCCTGAGTTCCATCGCCTCGACATCCGGGAGGATTGCGACGATCGGCTGGACACCTATCTGTCCAATCGTCTGCGTCTGAGCCGAAGCCGGACTGCGGCGCTCATAAGCCAGGGCCTCGTGCGGGTCAACGACGGTCCGGCCCTGAAGAGCTACCGCCCGCTCAAGGGCGATCGAATAGACGTCTCTCTGCCCCCACCTCCTCCGCAGCCGCTGGAGCCGGAAGACATTCCGCTGTCGGTCGTGTACGAGGACGACGCCCTGATCGTGGTCGATAAGCCTGCCGGGATGGTGGTCCATCCGGCGCCGGGCAACCCCAGTGGGACGCTCGTCAACGCTCTTCTGCACCACGCCGGCTCGCTCTCCTCGCTGGGCCTCCCGCAGCGCCCGGGGATCGTCCATCGACTCGACAAGGACACGAGCGGGCTCCTGGTCGCCGCCCGCAGCGACGAGGTTCATAGGCACCTCTCAGCAGACCTTGCCAGGCGGCGGATCACGCGAGGCTATCTGGCCGCCGCCTGGGGTCATCTGCAGGATGACGAAACGGAGATCGACCTCCCGATCGCGCGCGACCCCGCCGACCGAAAGCGGATGGCCGTCGTCGAGGGAGGACGAAGGGCTGTGAGTCATGTACGCCGCTTGGAGCGGTGGCGCGCAGCTGACCTTCTGGCCCTCAAGCTGGAGACGGGACGTACCCACCAAATTCGAGTCCACCTCAAGGCCCACGGGCACCCCGTCGTGGGCGATCCCTTCTACGCCGCCGGTTGGGAGCGTGGCCTCGTGGGGGCAGGCGGCCGGTGGGCGGAGGAGTTGGCCAGACGCTGCGGGCGCCTGTTTCTGCACGCGGCCCGCCTGGCCTTCCGCCACCCGGACACCGGCGAGCTGCTCAGGTTTTCTTCGCCGCTACCTGAAGACCTCCAGGCGGCCGTCGAGTGGGCGCGGGAGACGAGCTGACGGGCGGCCGTGACGATCTCCGCGGCGACCCGCTGCGGATGCGGCCGCACCTGGCCTGCGGCCGCTTCGCCGTGACGACAGCGGTGGTTGCCATCGTCGCTGCGCTGCTGTTTGGGGCGCGAGCCGCCGCTGCCGAGGCTCAGGAGGACAGCCGCGGCCTACCGGTGCGCCTCCACACGGAAGAGGCTCTTCAGGGAATCGGGGAGCGGCTGGTCCGCGACTCCTTGGCCTGGAGACCCTTCCCGGGCATCGGTCGCCTCGCCGACGTGGCGCCCGACACGCTGGATCTCTGGATCGTGCGAAGCCTCGCATCCGGACCCCCGGAGGGGCTGCGAACGCCCGAACCCTGGGTGGCCGGCGTCGCCCAGCCTGGCAAGAGCCGCGTGGCGCTGAGGGTTGGCGAAGGAATGGAGGGTCTCGCGGGACTCCCCGTTGTGTTCCGCCACGAGCTAGCCCACCTGGCACTGCATGCGGCTACCGGCGGCAACCATCCTGCGTGGCTGACCGAGGGATATGCGCAGTATGCCTCCGGCGGTTGGAGCTGGGACGAGGCATGGCAGCTGCGTCTGGTCTTCTTTCGCGGGGGAGGGGCCACGCTCAGGGACCTGGATCTTCGCTTCCGGAGGCAGGAGCTGGACGCGCGACTGGGCTATCTGCTGTCGTACACCGTGGTGCACGAGCTGGCGGCGATGGGAGGAGAGCCGGGACTCAGAGCCCTGTTCACCCGGCTACGGGAACGGGATTCCCTGGATCAGGCTTTGCGCAGAGTCTACGGCGTCACCGAAGAGCAGCTCGAGAGACGGTGGAAGCGTACCGTGCTGGACCGATACGGCTGGCTGTACATGATCTCCAGGGCCGCCGTCTTCTGGGTCGGAGTGTCGGTGCTCGTCCTCGTGGTGACCGTCCGTCGCGCAAGGCAGGACCGCAAGCGCCTGGAGGCTCTTCGGCGGGCGGACGAGGCCGAAGAAAGAGGCGTAGAAGAAGTTGACTGAGCCCCGACGGGGGAATATCCTTGGCCGATGGATACTAGCCGCTCACGACAGACCGGAGCTGGCGAGGAGAGTCCACGACTGTTCGGCATGAGGAGCCCCAATTTCCTGGTCCTCATTGCCGGGGTCGTGGTCATTTTGTTTGGCTATGTGCTGCTG
This sequence comes from Gemmatimonadota bacterium, assembly GCA_039584255.1. GTDB lineage: Bacteria > Gemmatimonadota > Gemmatimonadetes > Palauibacterales > Palauibacteraceae > JBDGYE01. The sequence goes on along the minus strand of JBDGYE010000008.1, from coordinate 19,206 downwards.
GACCGCGGCTCGGTCGTGGCGGCTCCCGTGCTCCTGGTCGCGGGCTACGTCGTCCTGATCCCTGTCGGACTGTTGCTGGGCTTCCGCGAACGCGGAGGGGAACGGGGTGAGAGGCACGAGGGCGAATAGCTCAGCATGGCCTAGAGCGCCTGCCTTACAAGCAGGAGGTCGCTGGTTCGAATCCAGCTTCGCCCATGTACGCGAGCGCACTCCTGAAGGCGGCGGAACGCCCGGCCTCGTCGGAACAATCATCGCTTTCAGAGTGTCCAAGCGAAGTGCGGAAGGTGGGGGTACCCTCGCCGATGAGGCTTGAAAGACGAGGAACGTAGGATGAACCGAGCTGTGAGGTCGATAGGAGGGCTCGCGCTGAGCCTGATGACGGCGACGACCGTCGTTTGCGCGAAGGCCGGGCACGCCCTGGCCCAAGAGGGAAACGGCGGCAGCGGCGGACGGGCGATGGTCCTCGTCGCTCCCCTCAAGACGGGCGAGGGGGTAAAGGGGGACTTCGGCAAGAAGGTCGCCGAGGAGGTCCAGGAGCAACTGGAGGAGTTCCCGACGCTCACCGCCCTTGAATCCAAGCAGGTGCGGGACGAGCTGAAGCGCCTGAAGCTGAAGGAGGAGGATCTGGGGCTCATCCAGTGGCGGCAGCTGGCCGGCCGCATGAATGCGGACGTCGTCATGTGGGGCACGGTCGAGCCCGGCGGCGGCGTGAACACGGTTAACGTCGTGTTCGTCGATTCGAAGACCGGTGACGAGCTGGCGGTGCCGGAGTTCACGGTGGCCGGCGACGGCGGCGACCAGGTTCGAGAGACGGCCGGGGTAATCGTATCGGCCTTCGAGAGCCAGGTGGACTACCAGAGGTCCGTCCTCTTCTGCCAGGACTACCTGGCGGCCGAGCAGTACGAGGACGCTCTGCGGAACTGTGACGATGCTATCGAGTTCAATCCGGGAAGCATGACGGGTCGGTACCTGCGGGGCCGGGTCCACATGGGCATGGAGAGCTGGGAGGCGGCGAAGGAAGACCTGGCCGTGGTCATCGAGAACAACCCGGCGGAGGTCAATGCACTCCAGTCGCTGGCCTTCACGGAGCTGAAGCTCGGAAACAAGGACCGATCCGTGGAGCTGTATCGGGAGTATCTCAACTTCAATCCTGGCGACTCCAGCGTGCGCCTCAACGTGTCTTTCGAACTGGCGCAGGCCGGCGGCGAGGAACAGGCGATCGCCCTGTTGCAGGACGGCCTCGCCATCGATTCTACGAACGCCGACCTGTGGGAGTTCCTGGGCAACGTGGCTCTGCGGAAGGGAACGACCGAAAGCACGGATCCGGCGTCCGGCGAGGAGGCGTCCATCAGCGACGAGGCCTCCGTCCGGCTGGCCGTGCACGCGTACAACAAGGTGCTGGAGCTCAAGGGTGACGAGATAAACCCGGAGATCCTGAGGAACGTTGTCGCGGCCAACCTGGAGCTCGGCGACTTCGACGCCGCCCTCGACTTCGCGGATCGCGCTCAGGCCCTGATGCCGGACGATGCAAGCCTGTGGTCGATACGCGCCGACGTCTACGGCCGCATGGAGCGCTTCGATGACGCCGTGGCCGCGATTGACCGCACTCTGCAGCTGGACCCCGCGTACGAGCAGGCTTACCTGCGAAGGGGCTTCTTCAAGCTGCGCGCCGGCGACTCGGCCGGCGCCATCGCCGATCTTCGCACGGCGGTAGACGGCGGGGCCGACGCCGACATGGTGGCCGGACAGCTACTGGCCAGAGGCTACAACGACTTCTTCAAGAGCGGCCAGTACGAGCAGGCCCTGGCCATGTTCAGGGTCGGAACTGAGTTCTCGCAGACCGGCCGCGTACGCGACCAGCTGTACTTCTTCACGGCGTACGGCTACTACCAGCAGGGTGTCCAGATCGACTCGGCCAACGAGGCCAGCGAGGCCTGCCAGCCGGCCCAGCGGGCCCTCCGGAAGTTCCAGCAGGTGCCTCCCAACCTGGACCGTGCGGGCAGTGAGCAGCCCCAGAGCCAGGCGCAGATCCGGGAGAGCACCGACGTGTACATCTATCGTCAGGAGCAGATCATCCGGAAGAACTGCGGCGGCTGATCGGCCACCCGGCCGGCGGTTCGGGCTGTCCGCCCGACCTCCGCCGGTCAGCGCCGGCCGACCACTCGGCCCGGTGGGACTTCGAGTCCCTCCGGGCCGTTTGTTTTTTTTGCCCCTGCTGCGGGGCAGGGAGAGAAGGGGTTGCGTGGGGAGAAGGTGAGAGATAAAATGGGGTCCAGTGGGGAAACGTGGGAAACTGTGGGGATTTCTCACACCTGCCTAATAACGGTGCGATTTGGGCGGCTATCTCGGCAGCTACCTGTACCAGGTGGACGAGAAGGGGCGGGTTACGCTTCCGGCGGCTTTTCGCCGGGGCGCAGAGGGTTCGTCCTTCATTCTCATCCAGTATCACGCCGACGCCCTCACCCTTTACCCGTCCGATGCCTGGGAAGAAGTGCAGCGACGGTTGAGGGAGCTGGCCAAGCGGGCACCCCGAAAGCGGCACTTCCTGTTGAGGGTGACGGCCAACGCCCAGGAGGTAGCACCTGACAAACAGGGACGCATCCTGATTCCCGATCGATTGCGTGAGAGAGTCGGCATCCAGAACGAGGCGCAGCTCGTAGGAGCGATAGACAAGATCGAGATCTGGAATCCCGACCGCTTCAGAGAGGCGGTCGACCGGGGAGCTAACGGCGACGACGACATCGCCGCCGGAATCTTCGCCTGACGTCAGCGAGCGGGACGGTGCAGGCACCGTCTCCGTCGAGACACGTGACGAGGGAGAGCTTCGAGCACGAGCCGGTACTCGCAGCGCAGGTGCTCTCCTTCCTGGAGCCGGAACGCGGGGGCCTCTATCTCGACGCCACCGTGGGGGGTGGCGGACATGCGGAACGGCTGCTGGCGGCGAGCTCGCATGTGCAGTTGATCGGTATCGATCGAGATCCGGAGGCCGTGGCCGCCGCCCGGGTCAGGCTCTCTCCATATGGAGAGCGAGCGCGGGTCCTGGAGGGTGACTACCGAGACGCGACCGGGCTGCTGGTCGCGGAATCGAGGGGAATAGATCTGGCAGGCGCGCTCCTGGATCTCGGGGTGTCGTCACACCAGATCGACACTACGGCACGCGGGTTCTCCTTCCGTCGGGGCACACCGTTGAATATGCGGATGGGCGGGACAACCGGCGGATGGAGGACCGCGGCCGACCTGTTGAACACGGCGTCCGAGGCTGAACTGGGGCGGATCTTCCGCGAGTACGGCGAAGAGCGCAGATGGCGGGCTCTGGCCAGGGAGATCGTCCGCCGCCGAAGCCGGGCCCCGATGCAGATGGCCGATGACCTCATGGCTGCCTGCACGGCCGTGCTCGGCTCGAGGCTTCGGTCGGGAGACAAGGCCCGCCTCTTCCAGGCCGTTCGGATCGCTGTCAACGAGGAGCTCGAAGCCCTCCAGGAGGGGCTGGAGGGGATCAGGGGGCATTTGTGCTCCGGGGGGCGGTTGGTTGTCATCTCATACCACTCCCTGGAGGACCGGATCGCGAAGCTGACGTTGCGGGAGTGGAGCCGGAGCTGTGTCTGTCCACCCGAGCTCCCGATGTGCGCCTGCCGCGGGCGTCCCCTGGGCAGGCTGCTGACAAAGAAGCCGGTGAGGCCGACCCCGGATGAGGTGTCGGCTAATCCGAGGTCACGTAGCGCCCGGCTGCGGGCGTGGGAGAGCCAGTGAAGAGGCAGCGAAAGCGGGGCCGATCGAGTCGTCGCCGTTCCAGGGTGGGAGATCGTCGGCGCCGGGCCCTGCTACTGGGCTCCGGCCTGGTCCTGGTCGCGTCGATGGCCGTCTCGGTGCGGCGCACGGCCGAGGGGAGGCGCCTGGCCGAGTCGCTGTCCGAGCTGGAGCGCGAGGAGCTGGTCCTCCGGACGCAGCTGGCCGAGGAGCTGATTCGCGTCGACTCTCTCAGCTCGAGGGAGAGGATACTGGTCGAGGCGGCAAGACTGGGCCTTCGCAGCCCGAGAGACGAGGAGATCGTGCACCTGCCGGACGTGACTCCGTGATCAGCGGGGGGAGCGGATACCTATGAGACGGCAGCGGCGAAGAAGGATCACCAGCCGGACCCACGCCAGGCGCACCCGGCTGCTGACCGCCGGGATGGCGCTGGTCGCGACGGCCTTCGCGAGTCGGGCCGCCCAGCTCCAGATCCTCCAGGGTGGTGAATGGCGCGAGCAGGCATGGGCCCAAACCACGGAACTCGTCGAGATCCCCGCCGCTCGCGGAGGGATCTTCGACAGGCATGGAAAGCCTCTCGCGCTGTCCAGGCCCGAGTACCGCGCCTTTCTCGCCCCGAAGGAGGCTCGCGACCTCCGGCGGGATGTGGAGACGGTAGCCGCCGTGCTCGGCCTCTCGGCGCGCGAGCAGAGGAGGCTCTTGCGCGGGGTCGACGGTTGGCTGTCCATAGGCGTTGTGGACGGGCGCGAGAGGGAGACCCTGGCGGGCGCAGTAAGAAGCGGCGTCCACTTCGAGCCCATCGAGTCCCGCGTCCATCCGGAGGGAGCGCTGGCTCGCTCACTGGTAGGCGCGGTGCGCACCGATGGACAGGGCCGGTCGGGCCTCGAGCTCGTCTTGGATTCGCTGCTCCGGGGAACGCCCGGCGAGGCCGTGAGACGCAAAGCTGCCCACGGAGAATCCTATCCCCTGACGGAGATCCCGAGCGCTCCGGCGCACCCGGGCCACGACATCTATCTAACCCTGGACGCCGAGCTCCAGGCTATCGCCGAGCAGGCACTGGACGGTGCGATGGAGGAGACCGGTGCCAGCGGCGGCGATGTCCTGATGGCCGATCCTCGAACCGGCGAGCTGCTTGCGGTGGCCAGTCGGCGTCCCGAGGCGCAGACAACGATTCCCGCCTTCACCGATCCCTATGAGCCCGGCTCGACCGTAAAGCCGTTCCTGCTGGCCACGCTGCTCCGGGAAGGACTCGCGGACCTGAGCGACTTGGTCTATGCGGAGGGAGGCGAGTACCGGACGCCGTATCGCACGATCCGGGACGTGCACCCGCACGATACGCTCACGGTAGCCGAGGTGATTCTCTTTTCGAGCAACATAGGTGCGGCGAAGCTCTCTCGGCTTATGGGTCCGGGCGTTCAGTACAGGTACCTTCGCGACTTCGGCTTCGGTACGCCGACCGGGCTCCGGTTCCCCGGCGAGTCCGCCGGCCTGCTGCGGCGCCCCGACAGCTGGTCCGCCCTCAGCCAGGAGTCGTTGGCCTTCGGCTACGAGTTGATGATGACCTCGCTACAGCTGGTGGCCGCGTACGGAGCCCTGGCCAACGAGGGTGTACTGTTGCGTCCCGGGCTGGTACGGGAAGTCCGAGACGGCGAGGGTCAGACCGTGTGGCGCCGCAACGTCGAACCCATCCGGCGGGTCGTCGAGCCGGAGATAGCCCATCGTGTCACTGACGTTCTCGCTTCGGTGGTAGGCGTCGGGGGCACGGCCGAGCTGGCCTCCGTCGTCGGGGTCCGGGTGGCGGGCAAGACCGGGACGGCGAGAATCGCCTCGGGAGGTGGGTACGCGGAACCCAGGTATGCCGCCTCCTTCGTGGGATACCTGCCGGCCGAGGATCCGCGCCTGGTGATCCTGACCAAGCTGGAGGACCCAAAGGGCCTCTACTACGGAGGCCGGACCGCGGCGCCCCTGAGCCGGACCATCGTGCAGGCAATCCTGGCTGCCCCCGGTCTCGGCTATGTCGAGAAGGAGCTTCCGCGAAATCGGCGCGAGCGGCTCGACTGGAACCGCCCGGACGCGCTTCAGGAATGGAGTCCCGGGAACGCCCTCTCTCCGTTCAGGCTCGCTTCAGACGCCGGAACGTTCAGCGGCCGGCCTCAGCCAGCGCGTGCGGAGCAGCTCCTGCTTCCCGACGTCACCGACGTCGAGCTGCGGGCCGCCGTGGCCCGGCTTCACTCTCTGGGGCTGCGCGTGGAACTCCAGTCTTCGGATCGCGTTTCGAGTCAATCGCCGTCCGCCGGCACGCGCATCGTGCCAGGTGCGACGGTACTTCTGCAGTAGGCCCAACGAGGTGCGCGCAGTCCTCGATGTGGCGGACGAGAGGAATCGTGAGGCGGCAGAGTATCAGCGGTGTGATGTGATTTCGAGTGAGAAGATCGGGGAAAGGCTGAGGGCCAGGGGACTGGCTCCCTCCTGGGTCGGTGAGCCACCGGCCGAGTTCACGAGGATCATCGTTGACTCGAGGTCGGTGGCTTCCGGGGATCTCTTCTGCGCGATTCGCGGGACAGTTGCCGACGGCCACGAGTTCGTCGACAGAGCCGCGGCCGCCGGGGCGGCCGCGGCCCTCGTCGAAGTGCCTGTCGCCGCCGGTATCCCGCAGGCTGTGGTCTCCGATACGCGCTCTGCGGCGGCGCACCTGGCCTCCCTCCAGTACGGGGATCCCGGCCTCTCGTTGCGGCTGGCAGGCGTAACCGGCACCAACGGCAAGACGACCACCGTGCTCGTACTCCGACACCTGCTGCAGCGCCTCGCACCCGCGGTGGCACTCGGAACGCTGGGAATGGTCGATCCTTCCGGTGAGCGACGACCGGGCCGACTCACGACGCCGGGACCCTTGGAGCTGATGGACGACCTGGCGACGGCGGGCTCCCTCGGCGCCCGCCTGTTGGCCATGGAGGTATCGTCCCACGCCCTTGTCCAGAGGCGGGTCGACGCGCTGGACTTCGAATGTGCCGTATTCACGAACCTGACGCGCGAGCACCTAGACTACCATCGCGACATGGAGGCCTACCGGGAGGCCAAGCTGATGCTTGTCGATCGGGTGGCCACCGACGGCACATGTGTGGTCAACGCGGACGATCCCGTGTGGCGGGGAGCGGATTGCGGCGGTCGTCGAGTCGTCCACTATGGCCTTTCGCCGGATGCAGACGTACGCGCGGAAGCGGTGGAGTTCTCCGGAACCGGGAGCCGCTGGATCATCTCCACTCCCGGGGAAACGCACGAAGTACGACTGCCCTTACTGGGTGAGTTCAACGTTCTGAACGCCCTGGGCGCCGCGGCGGCGGCTCTGGAACTTGGTCTCGATGCCGGGCAGGTAGCGCATGGCCTTACCGACTCTCCGCAGGTTCCCGGACGCATGGAGATCCTGGCGCGTCGCCCCGGCCTCGTGCTGCGCGACTACGCCCACACGCCCGACGCCTTGACCCGCGTGCTCGAAACCGTGGCGCCGCTCGTCAAGGGACGACTCCGGGTCGTGTTCGGCTGCGGCGGCGACCGCGACCGAGGCAAGCGTCCCCTGATGGGCCGGATCGCCGCGGCGGCAACAGACGGGAGCGCCATCCTCACCGCCGACAACCCTCGCAGCGAGGATCCGCGGCGAATCATAGAGGACATCGTCGGTGATCTTCCGCCCGAGTCCTATCGCGTCATCGTCGACCGACGGGAGGCGATAGCGGTCGCGCTGGGCGAGATGGTACCCGGCGATGCGGTCCTCCTGGCCGGCAAGGGGCACGAGACCTACCAGGAGATTCGCGGAGAGCGACAGCCCTTCGACGAGAAGGCGATCGTCCTCGAGCTCCTGGACGAGGAGGGCCTCTGATGGGCGCGCGGTTCGAGTCCGCTGAGCTCCGGACTCTGTTCCGCCTTCCCCGCCTGGAAGAAAGCCGGATCTACACCTCGGTGTCCACCGACACCCGGGCGCTGGAGCCGGGCGCGCTCTTCGTGGCGCTCCAGGGCGAGCGATTCGACGGCGCGGACTTCCTGATGGAAGCTGCTACGGCCGGCGCGCGGGGAGCGGTCGTTCCTCGGGGCCGCGAGAGGCCGGACCTCGACATGGAGTGGTTCCCCGTCGATGACACGACGGCCGCTCTGGGAGCCCTGGCCCGACGCCATCGTACCGGCTGTGCAGCGCGCGTGGTGGGTATTACCGGGAGTTCCGGTAAGACCACCGTGAAGGAGATGGTGGCCCTGGCTGTGGCCGAGGCGTTCCGCACGCACTCCACTAGCGGGAACTTCAACAACCGGATCGGGCTTCCACTCTCGATCCTGTCCGCTCCTGCGGACGCGGAGGTCTGGGTCCTCGAGCTGGGGACCAGCGCCCCGGGCGAGATCGCCCGGCTCACCGACATCACGGCCCCGGACGACGCCGTGATCACGACCGTGGGCCCGGCGCACCTGGAGGGGTTCGGAGACCTCGAAGGCGTCCTGAACGAGAAGCTGGATTTGGTGCGGGGAGCCAGCCCGGCGGGCCTGGTCGTAGTTGGGGAGTCGCCGGATAGCCTTCCGCCGGCGGCGCGGGCGATTCGACCCGATGCGATGGTGGCTGGCCTCGGCGAGGGGGCGGACTACCGTCCCGAGGGCTGGAGCCTGGCGCCACACGAGGTGGTTTTCGAGAGGTCCGGCGTGGCCTGCCGCGTCCCGGCCGGCGGCGAGCACCACCTTCGTGATGCCCTGATCGCGTCGGCCGTCGCTGAAGGGATGGGCGTCGCGCCCGAGGCCGCCGCCAGGGGGCTCGGTCGGTACCGTCCGCTCGGAATGCGCAGCTCGGTACGCCAGAGCGGTGCCCTGACGGTCGTGGCGGACTGCTACAACGCCAATCCCGAGTCGTTCGCGGCCGCCATCAGCTACTGCGAGGGCTCGTTTCCCGACCGTCGGCTGGCGGCCGTCGTCGGCACGATGCTGGAGCTGGGCTCATCTACCGAGGCCGCGCACCGGACGGTAGCGCAGGAACTTGTGGATGCCGGATTCGAGCTCATCGTCGCCCTCGGCGAGTTCGGTCCTGCCTTCTGCGCTCTGGGCTCCGTGCGGAACGGGACGACGGTGGCCTACCCGGAGTCCGCCGAGGAAGCCTGGAGGGCCCTGCGCGGCGGCCTGGACGGCGACGAAGTAGTGCTGGTCAAAGCCTCCCGCGGCGTGCAGCTCGAGACGGTCGTCGAGCGCCTGGTGGCGGAGTACGGGGAGGGTGGTGCGTGATGCTGTATCACCTCCTCTTCCCACTGGCCGACAAGCACATACTGTTCAACGTCTTCCAGTACATCTCGTTCCGGGCTGCCGGCGCCATGGTAACGGCGCTGCTGGTGACCTTTCTCGTAGGCCCCTTCGTCATTCGCCGCCTCGAAAGCGGAAACGTCGGCCAAGTGGTCCGTCTGGAGGGACCGAAGTCGCACCTCGAGAAGGCCGGCACGCCTACGATGGGCGGGCTGATCATCCTCGTTTCCGTGCTCGTGGCGACGCTGCTGTGGGCGCCCCTGGACGACCCGTACGTCAACGTGGCGCTCTTCGTAACAGTGCTGATGGCGGCGATAGGCTTTTGGGACGACTACCTGAAGGTCGTCCGTCACCAGTCCCGCGGCCTCATCGCTCGCCAGAAGCTCGTGTGGCAGATGACGGTCGGCATCACTCTGGGCCTCGTTCTGTTGAATCTTCCGTTGTCGGCCCACGAGGTGACCCATCGTCTGGTTCCGTTCTTCAAGAACGTGCACCTGGTGCTCATTCCGGCCGCATTTCCCCTGTTCGTAGCTCTCGTGGTCGCGTTCAGCGCCAACGCCGTCAACCTGACCGACGGACTGGATGGCCTCGCCGCAGGCCTGAGCGCCGTCGCCGCGCTGGCGTTCGCGGTGTTCGCCTACGTGATGGGTCGGGTTGACACTTCGTTCTACCTCGGCCTTCCGTATCTCCCCGGCGCCGGCGAGCTCACGGTCTTCTGCGTCGCCGTGGCCGGCGCGGCCATCGGCTTTCTGTGGTTCAACGCACCGCCGGCCCTCGTGTTCATGGGGGACACGGGGTCGCTGGCCCTCGGAGGGGCCATCGGCACGGTGGCACTCCTACTCAAGTCTGAGCTGCTCCTCCTGATCATCGGAGGGGTCTTCGTGGCCGAAGCGCTCTCGGTGATGCTGCAAACGGCCGGGTTCAAGTACACTCGCTGGAGGACGGGCACCGGTCGTCGACTCTTCCGCATGGCGCCGCTTCATCACCACTTCGAGCAGCTCGGCTGGCCCGAGACGCGCGTCGTCATCCGCTTCTACATCGTGGCGATCATATTCGCCCTGGCCGGTCTGGCGACCATGAAGGTGCGTTGATGGGTCGGCGGCCGGCTTTCGAGCCACTCGCCCGGGTGGCGGTGCTCGGACTCGGGCTGTCCGGGGAAGCGGCCGCTGCGCTCGCCCACGCCAGGGGCGCGATCGTCTACGCCAGCGACATCGGAGATGGACCGCGACCGCGCGAGGCAGCGGAGAGGCTGCGCGCCATGGGTGTGCAGGCGCAGACAGGGCGACACGACATGGACCGGATCGTCGCCTGCGACCTGGTAGTGGTGAGTCCGGGGATCAGCCCGTTCTCCGAGATCCGGCGACGCATCTCGGCGGCCGGTGTGCGCACTATCGCGGAGATCGAGCTGGCTTACCGTGACCTGACGAGCCGCGTGATCGGGATTACCGGCACGAACGGGAAGACGACCACGACGGGACTCATCGCACACGTGCTGCGCCTCGGCGGAATCGACTCGGCTGCGGTAGGAAACATCGGCCGACCCCTCTCAGAGACCGCGCTCTTGGAGAACCAGCCGGCGTGGGTGGCTGTGGAGCTGAGCTCCTTTCAACTTGCCGACCTGGAAGAGTTCACCCCCGAAATCGGAGTCCTTCTCAACCTCTCTCCCGACCACCTGGATCGCTACCCGGACCTGCAGAGCTACTACGAGGACAAGCGCCGCCTCTTCAGCAACGCTACTGCCGAATCACGCTGGATTCTAAACGCGGATGACCCCGTGGCACTCGACCTGGCCGCCGCAGCCGAGGGTGAGCGCTTCCTGTTCTCGACCCTGGACGAGGTGGAGCGGGGAGCCTGGCTGACCTCCGACGGCTGGTTGACCGCACGTGTCGACCACGAGCCGATCCGCTGGGCCTCCGCCCACCAACTGGAGCTTCTCGGCGCGCACAACGTCGCCAACTGCCTCGCCGCTGGAACGGCGGCCACCCTGGCCGGGTGCCCCGAAGATGCCGTCGGTGACGCTCTGCGCTCGTTCCGGCCGCTGCCACATCGCCTGCAGCCAGTGGGCGATCGCAACGGCGTGCTGTGGGTAAACGACTCCAAGGCCACCAACATCTCCGCCGCCCGAGTGGCGCTTGCCGCTTTCGACAGGCCGGTGGTTCTGCTCCTAGGGGGACGCCACAAGGGCGAGCCCTACTCCGGGCTTCTCCCGGAGCTGGAGGGCCGCGTCCGGGCCGTGGTCGCGTACGGCGAGGCCGCGTCCCGGATCGTATCCGACCTCGAGGGGCACGTCGATAACATCCGCGTCGAGTCCGACATGGACTCGGTCGTGCAGGCGGCGGCCGAGCTGGCCGCGCCCGGAGACGTCGTGCTGCTGTCTCCAGCCTGCTCGTCCTACGACATGTTTCCCGATTACCGGGCTCGCGGTGATGGCTTTGCCGTCGCTTTCCGGGGCCTGCCGCAGCCGGCAGGGAGCGCCTTGTGAGTGGCCGGCGAAGCCTCCGGATCTTCCATCAGAGTCCGCGCCGAGCCCGCGCCTCCATGGCCGGCCGCGGCCTCCTGCTGGTGACGGCGGCCCTCGTGGGGTTCGGCCTCCTCTCGGTATACAGCGCCAGCACCTTCGTCGCCCACACCCGCGGTCTGCAGGACCATCACTACCTGTTCCAGCAGATCAGCCGGGCGGGCATCGGCCTCCTGGTGCTGCTCGCGGCGAGCCTCGTCGACTACCGGCTCTACCGGAGGCTGGCTTGGCCGATTCTCATCCTGGCCGTCATCCTCCTCGTTCCGCTCCTGCTTCCGTGGACTGAGTCGATCGCACCTCGCGTCAACGGAGCCCGCCGCTGGCTGGACCTGGGAGTGACCGTTCAGCCGTCGGAGCTGGCCAAGATCGCGATCGTGATCTGGGCAGCCGCTCTCGCGGTTAAGAAGCAGAATCGGCTTCACAGCTTCCGGTACGGCCTGCTGCCGTTCCTTCTGGTCGTGGGCCTGGTCTGCCTCTTGGTGCTGCTAGAGCCTCACTTCTCGGCGGCGATGATGATCGCGGCGGTCGTCGGGGCGGTCCTCTTCACCGCCGGCGCCCGGCTCGGCCACTTCGCGCTGCTTGCGATCGTCTCGCTCCCGATCGTGCTGAGCCAGATCGTCGGGGCCGGTTATCGCTGGCGACGGGTGGCGGCGTTCCTCGACCCACAGGCGGCCGCCGCTACAGGAGGCTACCAGCTGAAGCAGTCGCTCATCGCGGTAGGCTCGGGCGGACTGTTCGGGGTTGGCTTCGGCAAGAGCAGTCTGAAGATGGCCTACCTTCCGGAGCCGCAGAACGACTTCATCTTCTCGATCATCGCCGAGGAATGGGGCTTCTTGGGGGCGGCGGCTGTGATCGGCCTCTTCCTGGCGTGGGCCGTCTTGGGTCTGCGCATCGCCAGACGAGCTCCAGACCTGTTCGGCCGGCTGCTGGTCGTGGGAATTACGTGTCTGGTGGCACTGGCGGCGTTCGGCCACATCGGCGTGGCTCTGGGGCTGTTGCCGACCACCGGGATAAACCTGCCGTTCATCAGCGCGGGCGGGACGAATCTGGTCCTGATGCTCGGAGCCACGGGCATCCTGCTGAACGTCTCGAAGCGAGGGAGAGCGTGAGCCGTGAGCGAGCGAATCCTCCTGGCGGGAGGCGGAACGGGAGGACACCTGTACCCGGCGTTGAACCTGGCGGGGGCGATTCGTCGAGTCCGGCCGGAGGCCAACGTTCTCCTCGTAGGCGCCCAGCGCGGGGTGGAAGCGAAGATTCTGCCCGAGGCCGGGCTGCCGTATCGGCTCCTCCCCATGGAGCCGCTCTACAGGAGCCGGCCGTGGCGGAACTGGAGGCTGGCGCGATCCGGACCCGCCGTCGCCGCCGGGTTGCGGCGCGTGTTTCGGGACTTCGACCCGCAACTGGTCGTCGGCACCGGAGGATACGCTTCTGCTCCAGCCCTCCTCGCCGGCCTGCTCTCGGGCCGCCCGACGGCGCTGCAGGAGCAGAACGCCTTCCCGGGGCTCGTGTTGCGGAGCCTGGCCCCGGTCGTAAACCAGGTGCATCTGGGCTACCCAGAAGCTGCGGAGCGGCTGCGGACCGGGAGTCGGACGAAGCTGTTCGCCTACGGCAACCCCGTGGCCGTGGACGAGCCCTCCCGACCGTTCGACTGGCCCGACCCGCCGGTGCTTGGCGTGATCGGCGGCAGCCAGGGAGCCCGCGGCCTCAACCAGCGCCTGCTGTCGGACCTGGCGGACGCGACGGACTGGCCCGAGGGCTTGAGCATCGTCTGGGTTACCGGACCAACACATCATTCCGAAGTTGCTGCCGCCACAGCGTGCCTGCCCTTCGCTCCCCGGATCATCTCAGTGCCTTTCATCAGCGGACTGGGCGCCCAGCTATCGCGACTGACCCTCGCCGTCTGCCGTTCCGGGGCAATGTTCTGCTCCGAGCTGGCGGTGTCCGGCGTTCCGGCCGTGTTCGTCCCATTTCCGGCTGCGGCGGCGGATCATCAGTGGCACAACGCCCTGGCGCTCTCGGATGCTGGAGCGGCCGTCGTGCTGGAGGAGCGCAGCGTGCGTCCCGGTGAGCTGTGGAGGACGGTTCTGCGTCTGCTGCGCGACGATGAGAGGCTGAGCCTGATGGCCGGGGCGATGCGCGAGCGGGGCCGACCGGATGCGGCCGACCGGACGGTGGCCGAATTGCTCCGGCTGCTGAGTTCGGGCCGCGGAGGCAACGGTGCCTAGGGGAGAGAGGCTTGCGGGCAGGGGCGATCTGCCGCCCGCGGGAAGCCACATCCACCTGCTAGGGGCCGGCGGCGCCGGAATGCGCGGCCTGGCGGTGCTCCTCGCGGGTGAGGGCTACCGGCTCACTGGCTCCGACAGGGACCCCGACGCGGCGGTCTCTCTGGAGGCGATCGGTATCCGCGTCTTCTCCGAGGAGGACCCGCGGCCGGTGCGCGAGGCCGAGCTGGTCGTATTCAGCTCCGCCCTCGCCCACGACCACCCGGCCCTGGAGGCGGCCCGGGCCGCTGGCGTCCCCACCCTCAAGCGCGCCACAGCCATGGGAGCACTAGTCAACGACCGGCGGCTGGCAGCCGTGGCGGGAACACACGGCAAGACGACGCTCACCGCTATGCTGGCACTGTTGGCGGAGGCGGGCGGACTCCGGCCGTCCGCCCTGGTTGGCGGAACGATGCCCGCATGGCGGGCGAACGCCCGAGTGGGAGAGGGCGAGCTGGCCGTGGTGGAGGCCGACGAGTACGACCGTTCGTTCCTGGAGCTGGATCCAGAGCTGGCCGTCGTCACATCGGTCGAGCCGGAGCACCTGGAGTGCTACGACGACTTCGCTGATCTGAGGGCCTCCTTCGTGCGGTTCGCCGGCCGCGCCGCCTGCAGAGAGGGCGCTCTGGTATGCGCCGACAGCGAGTCAGCCCTGGAGATAGGGGCGAACGTTGGCGCCCACCGCTCGTACGGCTTCGCCCCGACCGCCGATTATCGGGTCCAGGTTGTGGACCGGCGGGGCTCTGGCCAGCGCTGTCTGCTCGAGGGTCCGGAGGGCGGGTTCGTGTTCGAGCTCGGCACCCCCGGCGATCACAACGCCCAGAACGCTTGCGGCGCCCTCGCGGCCGCACTCCTGCTTGGGGTGTCACCCGAGCCCTTGGGTGACACCCTGAGTGGATTCCGGGGCGTCGAGCGGCGCCTCCAGATTCTCACGGAGCGAAACGGCCGTGCCGTCGTGGATGACTACGCGCACCACCCGACGGAGGTGCTGGCATCTATCGCCGCGCTCCGCGCCTCCTACCCGGGCCTCAGGCTGGCCGTCGTGTTCCAGCCACACCTCTACAGTCGCACCCGTGCCCTGGCACCGGATTTCGCTGAGGCACTGGCCACGGCCGACGTCGCCTTCGTACTGCCGGTCTACCCGGCTCGGGAACAGCCGATCGCCGGTGTGGACTCGGGGCTGATCGTTCGAGGCGCCCCCGACCACGTCCGTGAGGCGGGGGTCGAGGAGGTGGAGGCCTGGCTGGAGGGCGAGTCCGCCGGGCTCGTAGTGGCGTTCATGGGGGCCGGCGATGTGACAGAGCTCGCACACCGGGCCGCGGGGGAGATGGACGAGGATGCGCTGGAAGGCTGACGTGGGACTCTCGGGACACACCCGCTACCGGATCGGCGGCCCAGCCAGGCGTTTCGGCCGCGCCGGCTCGGAGCACGAGCTCCGAGCGGGACTGCACTCGCTCGAGGGAGACACGTATCGAGTGCTGGGCTGGGGGGCGAACGTACTGGTCGCCGACCAAGGGGTCGATCACGCGGTGATCGTCCTCGAGGACGAGTTCGACTACCTCCGCCTGGAGGCCGACTCCCTGGAGGCCGGAGCCGCGGCCGGGATCCCGGCCTTTGTCGGCGAGGCCCGACGGGCCGGACGTGGAGGGATGGCCTTCCTGGAGGCGGTTCCCGGCAGCATCGGAGGGGCGCTCCGCATGAACGCCGGATCTGCCGACACAGGGATCTGGGATCGGGTCCGCTGGGTGGACGCCCTACAACCCGACGGTGAACGGGTGCGGCTCGGCGCCGATGAGGCGGGGGCCTCGTACCGGTCGGTGGCCGTTCCGGAGGACTGGATCTTCCTCGGTGGTCGCTTCGCGGCCCCGCCGGGCGATCAGGCGCTAATCGACCGAGAGCACCTCGAGAGGCGGCGGACCAAGATCGAAACACAGGTCTACGACCTACCGTCCTGCGGATCGACATGGAAGAACCCGGCTCCCCAATGGGGATCCGCGTGGAAGCTAGTGGAAAGGGTCGGAATGCGGGGCGCCATCCACGGTGGCGCCCAGATCACCGAGAAACACTCGAATTTCATCGCGAACCTCGGAGGGGCAACGGCCGAAGACGTGTTGTGGCTGATGGCCGAGACGCGCCGACGCGTTCACGATGAGGTCGGCATCTGGCTGGAGCCCGAGATACGGCTCTGGGGATTCGAGCCGGAAGAGCTCTCGGCGGTGGGGGCGGTGCAATGACTCGACGAGCGAGGCGGCGGGTGCTCGTGGTTGGCGTCTCCGCCCTGGCCGGCGTGAGCAGCCCGGTATGGGGCCCCCGCCTGCTCCGGTCCGTGCCTGCCTTCCGAGTGCAGGCGGTCAGGGTGAGCGGCGCGCGCTTCGTCGATCCCGACCAGGCCCGGACGCTGGCGGCGATCGGTCCCGAAGCGTCGGTATGGGACGACCCGTTGCCCTGGGAGGCGCGGGTCGAGGCCCACCCTCTGGTTCTGGACGCCAGGGTTCGCCGCCGCGGTCTGACTCGCCTCAGCCTGGAGCTTGAGGAGGTGCACCCGGTAGCACTGGTGCCTACACCGGTTCTGGTCCCCGTGGACGGAGATGGCCATCTCCTGCCCATCGACCCTGCCGGCCACGCGCTCGACCTGCCGATTCTCTTCGGGGCGGAGCTCAGGGACAACAGCGTGGACGACGAGGCTTCCCGGCGCGCTCTGGCAGCCCTCGAGGATCTGCGCGGCCTCGACTCGGAGTTCGTGAGCCAGGTCTCGGAGCTCCGCGCGGTGGCCGCTGATGGGATCCAGCTGGTTCTTCTCGACGGCAATCACGCGGAACGGATCCTTCTTCCGGTGGAGCGTCCGGTGCAGGCCTTCCTCAGGGTCGAGGCCGCGCTGCGAGAGTGTCAGACGCTGGGGAACGTGATCTCGGCCGACGCCCGATTCCGCGGGCAGGTCGTGGTCGGACTGCGAGGGAAATCGTGATCGGCGGCCCGCGCGTCGTAGCCGGTCTCGACGTGGGCTCGACGAAGACCTGCGCCGTGATCCTGGACGCGCCGGTCGGCTGGATGGCGGACGAGCCCCCGGCCGAGATCCTCGGCGTGGGCGTGGCGACCACCGAGGGGGTCCGCAACCGCAACGTCACGAACATCGAGGCAGCCACCGATTCTATCCGCGATGCGGTGCGCGACGCGGAGGCGATGGCGGGTGTGGAGACTCAGGGCGTGTACGCCGGAATCGCCGGGGAGCATATCGAGGTCAGCTGCTCGACGGGCGTGGTGGCGGTTGCAGGTCAGGAGATCGGCCCCGCGGACATCGAAGGCGTGCACGAGGTCGCGCGGGCCGTCGTCATACCGCCCGACCGGGAGATGCTGCACGCGATTCCACAGGACTACATCGTCGACGGTCTGCACGGAATCCAGGATCCGACGGGCATGGAAGCGACCCGCCTGGAGTCGGAGGTGTGCGTCGTTACGGCCGGCTCTCCCGCCTGCCAGAACCTCCGCAAGGCCATCGACCGCGCCGGCTTTGGCACCGAGGAGCTCGTTCTCGCGACGCTGGCCAGCAACCTGGCGGTCCTGTCGGAAGAAGACCGCCAGGCCGGAGTCGCGATGGTGGAGATCGGTGGCTCCGCCACGGAGGCGCTCGTCTTCAAGGACGGTCGGCTCCGCCTGGTTGCGTCTCTGCCCTGGGGAGCGAGCACCGTCTCGAACGACATCGTGAAGGGCCTGGGAATCCCCATGGCCGACGCGGTCCATCTGAAGAAGGCTCAGGGAACCGCCCAAACGCGGCGCGTCGATCCAGCCGAGAAGATCACAGTGCCCGGCCCCACGCCTGGCTCGACGCGGGAAGTCTCTCGCGAGCTGCTGGCCCATATCATCGAGCAACGCCTCGACGAGATCTTCGGGCTGATCTATGAGGCCCTGGAGGAGAAGGAGCTGCTCGGTGCACTTCCCTGCGGCGTGGTCCTGACCGGTGGCGGAGCCGGCCTCGACGGAACCGTGGATCTGGCACAGGAGGTCTTCAACATGTCCGTGGCCCTGGGCGAGCCGGGCGCCGGGATGACGGGCGTGGTGGATGCGGTGCGGCGGCCGGAGTATGCCGCCGCCGTCGGGCTGGCCCTGTTCGGCCGCCTCCGTGAGCAAGGTCGGGGGGGAGGTCTGGCGATGCGGACGCTGTCGCGCGTCACCGACTGGCTGAGGGACTTCTTCTGAGGGAGGACGGGCCGGCCCTCCCCGCGGGTCGGCCATGACTGATAGGGGGTCGAAACGGAGATGACCGTTAACGCGAACCAACGGGAGGGAAACATGGTCTTCGAGTTCGAGGACACCAGCACGCGCAACGCGCGAATGAAAGTCGTCGGTGTCGGAGGCGCCGGGGGCAACGCCGTGAACCGCATGATCGACGAGAAGCTGGAGGGCGTCGAGTTCGTGGCGGTGAACACGGACGCCCAGGCGCTCAAGAACTGCACCGCCCACCTCAAAATCCAGGTCGGCCGACGGCTCACCAGGGGTCTCGGCGCCGGCGCTCGTCCCGAGATTGGCAGGCAGGCCATCGCCGAGAACCAGGAGGAGGTGAGCAAGGCACTCGAGGGCGCCGACCTGGTCTTCGTCACCGCCGGCATGGGCGGCGGTACGGGTACGGGTGCCGCACCCCGGGTGGGACAGCTCGCCTCGGAGCACGGTGCCCTGGTGATCGCCATCGTCACGCGGCCGTTCCGGTTCGAGGGTAAGAAGCGGATGCGCCACGCCGACCTCGGCCTTCGCGACCTGCGACGCTCGGTGGACACCATGATCGTCGTGCCGAACGAGCGTCTTCTCTCGGTCGTGGGCAAGGGAACGACCTTCCGGGACGCGCTGAAGAAGGCGGACGAGGTGCTGCTCCACGCGACCCAGGGGATATCCGACCTCATTAGCGTCACCGGGGAGGTGAACGTCGACTTCGCGGACGTACGCACGGTCATGTCGAACCGCGGCGCGGCTTTGATGGGAACCGGTGAGGCGACGGGCGAGAACCGCTCGGTCGAGGCGGCGCAGCAGGCCATTTGCTCTCCGCTCCTCGACAACGTATCGATAAACGGCGCCACCGGAGTGCTGGTCAACATCTCGGGCGGCCTCGACATGGCTATCGACGAGGTCACGACGATCAACTCGATCGTGCAGGAAGCGGCCGGTGACGAGGCGGAGATGATCTTCGGTGCCGTGCACGATCCGGAGCTTGACAGCCGGGTTCGGGTCACCGTGATCGCCACGGGGTTCGGCGAGGAGGTCGAGCTCGACGAGCCTGTTCCCACCCTGCAGGTCGTGCCGGCCAACATCGAGGAGGCGATCCGGCCTCGCCTGGTTACGGTTGCGGGGGGCGCGGTCGAGGCCCGGGCCACACCGGGGATGGACATCGTGAGCCGCTTCCCCGCGCGGTCCCAGGTGGAGGATCTCGAG
>JBDGYE010000118.1:0-6588 GCA_039584255.1 Gemmatimonadota bacterium | reverse complement strand
GCCACCTCCGAGGTCCCGAACCAAGAATACGTCCCACTCACCGGCCAGCAGCCGACCTCGCGGAACAAGAGCCGCGATCACGGAGGAAGTGAGTGGGTTCTCGCCGCTCAGAACCCTGGCGAAGATGTCCTGGTTCGCTGCCGGCTCCCTGCTGACGGACTCCAGTGCCCACCTGATGTTCGCCTGCTTCCAGATCGCGTTCACACCGGCCAGCAGCGTCTGGACCTCGTCGTCGGCGAGCGTGCTGTTCAGGGCCGCGAACTCCGACGACTCGAGAAGATGGATCCGTAGGCGGAGACTGATCTCACCGACGTCCGCATCGGGACCGGAAAGGCCTCCACTTCCACCGTCGCCATCCGAGCAGGCGGCAGCCAGAGGAAGCGCAGCGCAGACCGCCAGCGCAAGGAACGTCCGTCCGTTCATCGGTTGTCGCCGCCTGGTCCGGATGTTCACCTTGGCTCTTGCGGGTTCCCTCGACCGAGGGTCGAGCCGCTCCACATTCTTCAACACCAACGCTCCCACAGCGCTCGGCGGTTCCCGCCGGGTCTGTAGGCCTCCCGTAACGACGGCCCTGTGCTCAGTGGCTCTGGCCCGGAAGCGCCGCATTTCGTGCCGTTCTTGGTGATACTGCCACACTGCGCCGCACGCACCGAATCGTATCGTCCCACCGAAAAATCACTTACGGTCTGGCACGGATTTCGTGTGATCGGAGCGGAAGAGAACCGGCTTCGGAGCCGAGCACGGGCCCGGCGTACCCGGTGCCTCCAACGCTGGAGTAGCGAAGATGACCGTACGACTCATTGGACTGATCGCGGCCGCGGCACTGATCGCCGGCTGCTCAAGCACCCGGTCCGAAGTGCAGCCCGGACCGGATGCCCCCGCCGTGGCTGGCTACGATGCTGTCTCGGTCCCCGCTCACGGCAGCGCAGACGGGCTCGAGTATGCTGGCACCGCTGGCGACCACGGGATTCCTGCGGACCACCTGCCATCCGCGGGACAGTGCCGGGTCTGGATTCCGGAACAGCCTGCCGAGCGGCAACCGCAGACCGATGCCGGCGACTGCCTGGAGCTGCAGAAAGAGGTTCCTCCTGGCGGATGGCTGGTATACGTACTGAACGGCAACGAGAAGCAGGTGGTGATACGGGAGTACGGGACGTACTCGACCCACGTAGTGGCGGTCAGGATATTTGACGTCTCGACCGGTGACCTCGTTTGGGAGGAAGCGCCAGGCGATCGGTAGGGCCTGACGCTGACGGCGGAGCCCGGCCGCGGCGCCCGCCAAACACGACCGCGCCTTCTTAGTAGCCCCTTCGGCGATGCTGGGCGCTCGCCGTCGGCGCCTGCGGGATGCCTTACTCGAGAACCGCCCTCAACGCTTCGAGGTGAACGTCGATTCGAGCCTCGAGATCCATGGGCACGGGCACGCCACGCTCCCGGCACCTGTCCGCCACCATCGAATCCACATCAAGGATCCACACTCCAATCTCCGGCGCGGGGTGAGGGACGGTTCGCTCCGATCCGGAATCGGTGTCGCCGTCGGCGGCGTCAGAGTCGTCGGTCGCCACCCAGCGTCGGAGTATCCGTCGATACTGTCGTGCCCGCTCGAGATAACGGCTGGAACCGTCCGCCGGATCAGCGAAGCTGCGACACGACATCGGGCGGCCCTGGTGCACGTCACAGCCCTGGGTGCGGTGGAAGACGCAGGTACCGTCTTCCTTGACGGCCAGAAGCGAAGAGCCGTCCTGCAGATAGCGGTGGATGACCTCGCCTGTCGTCAGGCCGAGAGCAGCGGCGATTCGCGCCACCTCGTAGGGCGTGAGCGGGATCCGGTTGCCGGGGCAGCGGGGCCCGCAGGCGGCGCCCGCGTTGGCCGCCCGGCGCCGGTAGTCGTCCATGAAGTCCGTCATCGGGCTCTCATTGGGTATCTCGGGTCACTTCTCCGGTCGGCTCGCGGCCGGTGCGGATGGCCGCTACCCTGGACGCCTCCCACCAGAACCAAACCGGGCCCTCATGCCGAAGGGTGTCCACAATGAACGGCAGCTTCTCCAGCCGGAAGTAGACCTGGAAGGTGCCTGCGCCCGAGGTCCCGGAGGTGACGACCTGGTTGTCCGGGAGGGGCACTCCCTTCCTGACGAACCACAGCTCGGCGCGCGAGTAGGTTGCGTCTTCGAGCCGCAGGTAGATCACGGCGTCGCTCACCAGGTCTTCGGGAGTGTCCGAGTACACCTGGATCTCGTACGTCTCGATCCGTCCGTAGAAGAAGCCGTCCTTCATCTCCGCCTCCGCGGATTGAGCCTCACACTCTAGCGTACACTGGAGAGCGTGGCCAGACGGCGGCTTCGGAGCTAGCGCTCATCCGTGCGGGGTACCCAGGCGCGGCGGCGGACGGGCGGTGGACGCCCTTCAGTCAGCGGACTCGGCGTTTCGGTTCGAGCGTTCTTGCATGGGCACTTCCGACCTCCGCCGGGCCTCGGTCGGCATGTCGGCAAGGCTGTCCACGACGATCGGTTGCAGCCAGAGGACCGGAGCGTCACGCACGGCGGCGGGCGTGACCGTCGACCCGGAGGAGCGAGAAACGGCCGGGGAGAGCCGCCCGTCGGGTCCTGCCGCAGCCACCGACTGCTCTGCCAAGCGCGCCTGGTAGGATCCGAACGCGGCCAGAGCGAAGGCGATGACCGCCAATCCGGCTCTCGTGGCCAACGATACGCTCGTGGCGCCTTGGGTTCGCTGGCGGTCCATCGATCTCACGAGACGGGTTCGCGGCTGTGATTTCATCTCGACTCGAGGAGAGCCGCCAGGAACATGAGTGGCCACAGGATCAGTGCACGAAGCTTCTTCACCGGAGCCTCCCTTGGGTCTGCCCTTCATTCGAATAACGAACGCCGGGGTGGGTACTTGACAGGCACCCTTCATACAGGAGACGAGACCGTGGCCGGTAACGTCACCGGGCTCTAGACGACAGTGGACATTTGAAGCGACCGGAGCCAAGCTGTGACCGTGAGGCATCGCCCAGCCTGCCGGGTGGCGGCCCCTGTTGGGAGCAGCGATCAAATGGCTCTGACCAGCACGAGACGCAGCTTCGCGTACCTCGCCGGCTACCTGCTAGCCGGTGGTCTGGGGTTTCTGTTGGCGCCGGAGCTGTTTCTGACGATCTTCCTTTCCAATGGAGACTACGACCTGGTCTGGGTTCGTTTCGTGGGAGCGCTCCTGCTCGCACTCGCCGTGCTCATCATCGGAATGGCCAGGCATCGGTTGGAACAGCTCTATCCGTTCACGCTGGCAGCCCGAGCGGTCATCCTTACGGCACTCGTCGCGTTCTTCTTCGCGACCGCGGATCCGCTGTTTCTCGTCCTGACGGCGGTCGTAGGGTTGGGGGTGGTGTTCACGTCGGTGAGCATGGTCCGCGACCGCCGGTCGAGGCGTCCGCTTTGAGCACCCAAGCCTGCGGGGGGCCGCATTGAGCGAACGCGAGGAGCGACAGCCGCGAGCAGTACTGTTGAACCTGCCTGAGGCCATTCTCGAGCAGGCTCCTATCTACTCAGGCTACGCCAACTCGGCGGAGCGCTACGTCGCCCTGGCACGCGCCCTCTCGGCAAGTCCGTGGTGGGCCGCAATGCAGGATGCCGTGATGGTCGTGCGCCCCGAGCCTCCGGCGAGGCTGGCCGTGCTCGGTCGGTTCAGCGAAGATGAAGCCGTCCGTCTTGAGGCGCTCGGAGGTCAGGTGGACGGTGCGATTCGGCGCCTGCGCTACATCGGGCACGCGGAAGCGGAACAAACGGCCGCGGAGCTAGCCGAGCGGCTTGTAGAGCGCGTGGGCTGGCCTGCCGTAGACGCTGCCCAGTTCGTAGCCCTGCCGCGGGGTGGCCACTTCGTACTGGGCATGCTTTCCTACCTGCTCGATCTCCGGCCGGACCAACTCGATCCGAGCCGACCGGAGACGGCTCCCCTGATCGTGGTGGACGATTGTGCACTCACGGGGCTCCGCTTCGGCCGATTCCTGAAGGATCATGCGGATCGAGAAGTAATCTTCGGGCACCTGTTCTCTCATCCCGATTTGCGCGCCGCGATCGAGTGCCGCGAGCCTGCCGTATCGGCGTGCGTCTCCGGACGGGATCTCGACGACCTTGCCCCTGCCGAGTGGGGGGACGAGTACGGTGTGTGGCTGGAGCGCTGGCGGGCTCGTTCGGATCCCGACGTCTACTGGGTCGGCCTGCCGGGGCACGTCTGCTTCGCGTGGAACGAACCTGACGTGACAATCTGGAATCCGGTGACGGAGCGGGAGGAGGCCGCGTGGCGCGTCGTCCCGCCCGAATGGTGCTTGAAGAACCGACGGCTGGGTCCCGGGCCGAGCCGTCTTCAAATCCAACCCGTGGGCGACTCGCGGTCGAGGATTCGACCGGGCCCGGACGTTGTGTACGGAACGATTGGGGACGACCTCGTCGCTGCGAACTGCGCAACGGGAAAGGCCTTCGGGTTCTCCAGAATGGCCAGGGAAATCTGGGAGTCGCTGCTGCGCCACGGTGATCCAGTGGGTGTAGTCGAGGAGATCGCTACTCGTTACGAGGTTGAGGCCTCGGTCCTAGAGTCGGACGTCGCAGCGTTCGCCGAGGACGCGATGGGGAAAGGCCTTCTCGAGAGACGGAACGAATGAAGCCCCCAAATGGGGAAAGGAACCTGGTCGAACCTTGGAGAGCGCAGAGACCGGGCGTGGGGGTCTACTCGGTCTATGGCGTCACGCTTGCCACCGATTTTCAGTTCGTGACGCCACTGCCCGCCGCTGGCCGGAAGCCGGATTTGACATTTGCCTGCACACGGGAGCCCCCCGCCGCACCGGGTTGGACCGATAGCGAGCCGGTCTACAAGAGCGCTGTGCACCTCGAGTCGGGCGAGCCGGCGCTTCGCATGTATCGAACTTCAGAAGTCGACGTTCTGGCCTACACGGCCGTCGGCGACTTCTACCTGTGGCCGGATCGGATAGTCTGTCATCAGCGCGTTTCGAACAGCGACGGGCCGCTGGAGCTGTACTTGCTAGGCCTGGTCCTCTGCTTCTGGCTCGAGAGGCATGGAAGGCGCGTCCTGCACGCGTCCGCCGTGTCCGTGGACGCCTTAGCGACAGTCTTCCTGGCGTCCCGGGAAGGAGGGAAGACGTCTCTCTCCGCCTCGCTGATGCAAGCCGGGCATCCGATGCTGACAGATGACTTCCTGGCCCTGTCGCTTTCGGGGGAGGGCGCAATCGGATACCCGGGCTTCCCGCAGATGCGCATGTGGCCGGACCTGGCGGAGCACTTCCTGGGAACGAGTCGAGATCTCCCTCGTGTCCTGCCCGATACCGACAAGCGCCGAGTTCCGGTGGGAGATCCGGATGGTCTCGGGCCGTTCTGTGAAGAGCCCCGCCCGCTGGCGCGAATGTACATTCCCGAGCGGCGAGCGGTGGAAGAGAGCGGAGAGGAAGTCACCTTCGAACTCGTATCCCCTCGAGATGCAGTGATCGAGCTGGTTCGCGAGTCGTTTCTAGCCACGATACTCGAGTGCGCGGGACTACACGCCGAGCGCTTCCACTCTCTCGTGTCGCTGGTGCAGCGCGTCCCCGTGCTGCGGGTCTCCTATCCCTCCGGCCTCGAGCATCTTCCGCGCGTCCGAGAGGCAATCCTCGAAGACATGCGAGCGGCTCCATGACCCTCGATCTTGCAGCCTCTCGTGCCTCGGCGCGAACGGCGGAATCGGACGACGCCCGCGAGGCGGTCTGGTGAGCGGGTTGTGTGGGGTGGTGAGGTGGGATGGAGGCTGGGTGGAGCGGCACCGGGGTCCGGACGGGGTGGGGCGGTGGGTGGAGGGGTCGGTGGGCTTTGGGCATCTGGCGCTGCACGTAACGCCGGAGTCGGTGGGTGAGGAGCAGCCGCTGGTGGTGGGGGAGGGAGAGCTGGTGGTGGTAGCGGATGCACGGATTGACAACCGGGCGGAGATAGAGAGGCGGCTTAGGTCGGCGGGGGAGTTGGGGGTGGGAAGGCCGACGGACGCGGAACTGATTGCGGGGGCGTACCGGGTTTGGGGGGTGGAGAGTGCGGCGCATCTGGTGGGGGACTTCGCGTTCGTGGTATGGGATGGGCGGCGGCGGCGGGTCTATGCGGCGCGGGATGCGCTGGGCATGCGGGCGTTGTACTACCGGGTGGAGCGGGGACGGGTGCTGTTCGCCACGGAGGTGAAGCAGATCCTGGCGGTGCCCGGGGTGCCAGTCGAGATCCACGAGCCGGCGGTGGCCGCTTTCCTTGCCGGGTATTTCGGCCCTCCCGAGTGGACGTTCTACGAGGGGGTGGAGCAACTGGCGCCGGCGCACGCGGTGGTGGTGGAGAAAGGGGGGCACCGGGTGTGGCGGTACTGGGAGGTGGACCCGGGGCACCGGATCCGGTACCGGCGGGAGGAAGAGTATGCGGAGCACTTTCTGGAGCTGTTCACGGAGGCGGTGCGGGTGCGGCTGCGGAGCGTGCGTCCAGTGGGGCTGTTGCTCAGCGGGGGAGTGGATTCGGGGAGTGTGGCGGCGGTAGCGGGGCAGCTGGTGCGGGCGGGAGAGGCGGAGTGCCCGGAGTTTCG
>JBDGYE010000117.1:0-5893 GCA_039584255.1 Gemmatimonadota bacterium | reverse complement strand
AGGCCAAATGCTGTCAGCAAAGCCAGGGCGACCGCCGCCTGCCCGAACGCGACCGCGTGCTCTCTGGTCGAAAAGTTCCGCAACAGTGCCCGGTCGAACTGGAAGCCGAACGTCAGGCCGATCCACCCCAGCCCCAAGGCTACGAACGGAGTCAGCGACAGAAACAGCTCCTCTGACAGAACTCCTGCGACATGAGGACCCAGGAGCAACCCAAGCAGCAGGAAGTGCGATCCCGACGCGAAGAAGAGTCGAGCTCCGAGCGATGAGGCTCGAGTGCGGTAGCCGAACCGGGCGCCCACCAGCGCCGCGAGGGCGAGCGCCAGCGCGGCGACAAGGAGTCTCACTCGCCCGGCTCGGTCAGCTCCGGTGCCAGACCGACTACTCTTGCCACGGGGACGGTGAACGCGATACCGGTGGCCGGATCATCAAACCTCCCGCAAACCTCCTGCAGGATCCCTATAGCCTCATCCACCTTCTCCGGGTCGTCGATCACGCTGAATAGCGTCTGGTTCTGGGGCCGCGAACGCGAGATGAGTGTCTGGAGCCCGGCGAAGATCGGGATGTCGTGGCTCAGCACCCGTCCCATGCCCTCGCTGCTGACCACGGTGGCACCGGTAATGCCGATCTCGAGGAAACCCGCCAGGATCTCCTCCATCCGATCGACCTCGTTGATGACGGCTATCAGAAGTTGCATGCTCCCACCGAACTGGTGCCGCGGCGCTCCGGCCGCGCTACACGTGCTCGCGCTCGTACTCCTCGATGCTGCCCACCACCTCCTGCGGCACCGAGCACTCCTTCAACATGTCCACGAAGGCGGGGTGTCTCGCCAGCCGCGCGATGCGAGCCAGTAGCTTGATATGGTTAGACTTGGCCAGCCGTTCCACCGGCGAGATCAGGACGAAGAACACATATACTGGTGAGACATAGATCGCGTTGTAGTCCACCCCCGAGCTCGACACCCCTATGATCAGACGTGTCGACGGAACGCTCTCGCTGATTGCGTGCGGTACCGCAATCCCCTGGCCGATGCCGGTCGAGAGCACTCTCTCCCTGGCTATGAGGGCTTCCAGAATCGGACCGGTGGAAGTGAGAGTCGCGTCTTCAACGAGGGGGGTAACGAGCTGGAGGAGGATATCGCGGACGTCTCCCGGCTCCAGCTCCGTTACGACGAGGTTAGGCTCGACGTACTCTGACAGCTTCATCGTTCGGATTCCCGTTCAGAAAGCCAGCTGCGACGCCGGTGGCTTGCGTCCCCTTCCCCCACGTTGGCAAGCATAGACGCCGCCGAGAAACCATGTCAAGCAGTGATGTTCGCCTCGTTGCCCCTGTGCCGAGCGACGATCTAACTTGGCGCGGGGAGCCCGACGGAGTGGACGGCGGCGCGCCGAGCCATGATCATCGCGAGGCTGCATCCGGGAGCAGGGAGCATGTACTACCGCATCCAGGGACCGAGCCGTCTGTCCGGCCGTTTCCGGCCGGCGGGAAACAAGAACGCGGCATTGCCGATCCTGGCGGGAACGCTGTTGGCCGACGGGCCGGTGGTCGTTGACAACGTCCCTGACATCAGGGATGTCCGGACCCTGTTGGAGCTGATGGAAAGCCTCGGGGCCGTGATTGCCTGGGAGGATGACGGTCGGTTGAGGATCGACCCGTCCAGTCTCTCCGGCGGCGCGCTCGACGCCCAGCTCGCCAGGCGGATCCGCGCCTCCATTCTGCTGGCCGGGCCTCTGCTGGCCCGCTTTGGCGAGGTAGTCCTGCCGCCGCCCGGAGGAGACGTCATCGGTCGCCGACGGCTCGATACGCATTTCCTGGCTCTCGGGGCTCTGGGCGCTCACGTGGAGGCGGGCGACCAGTACGAGCTCAGGGCCAGACACCTGAAGGGGGCAGACGTCTTCCTGGACGAACCTTCCGTCACCGGAACGGAGAACGCTGTGTTGGCTGCCGTCACGGCCGACGGAGAGAGCCAAATCCGGAACGCGGCGGCCGAGCCTCATGTGCAGGATCTGTGTCTCTTTCTGGTCGCCCTAGGGGCGGACATAGAGGGCATCGGCACCCACCAGTTGACCATCCGTGGCGTTCCGAGCCTGGCTGGAGGGGAGTACCGGATCGGCCCGGACCACATCGAGGTCGGCAGCCTGATCGGACTCTCCGCCATCACCGGCTCTGCCATCACCGTGGAGGAGGTGAATGCGGCTCTCTTCGACCCGTTGCGCATTGGCTTCGAGCGCCTGGGGATTCGCTGCGAGACGCGCGATGGGGAGCTGTTGGTTCCACCAGAGCAGTCACTGGAGATCCAATCGGATCTGGGCAACCAGATTCCGAGCCTCGGAGATGGGCCGTGGCCGGCCTTTCCCGCAGACCTCATATCGATCGCCCTGGTGGTGGCCACGCAGTGCCGGGGCACGATTCTGATCCACGAAAAGATGTTCGAATCCCGGATGTACTTCGCCGACAAGGTCATCTCCATGGGCGCGAGAATCGTGCTCTGCGATCCACACCGGGCGGTCGTCGTGGGACCCTCGCGCCTCCACGGCTCGGTTCTGGAGAGTCCGGATATCAGGGCGGGAATGGCTCTTCTCATCGCGGCTCTCGCGGCCGAAGGAGAGAGCGAAATCTATAACATAGGCCAGATAGAGCGTGGCTACCAGAACATAGACGAACGCCTGCGGTCGCTGGGAGCGCGCATCGAGCGGGTGGAGGGCTCCCGCTGAGCAGGGCGATCGGACCTTGGAGCCCGGGCGTCGTATGGGAAACGGAGCGGGCCGCGGGACCTAACCGAACGCTCCGGCTCGCGCACTGGGAGAAGGTCTGGCCGCATCTGGTTGCGGGCGTCGTGCTGCCGGACACCTTGGCCACGCCCGCTCCGTCTGCAGCCGCGGACGCGCGGCGGCAGCCCGATTTCGGACTCACGGACAGCGGCTCGGCCTGGGACGTCTCAGAACGGTACGTGTCCCTCGCCCAGCATCTTGGACTCCGCTCGGCCGCGGTGGCCAGGCAGGTTCATGGGACCCGGATCGTCGCCGTCGATCCCCCGGCGCCGGGAGCGTTCTTAATCGCCGGCGAGGCGGACGGGCTGGCCTGCGGTGGTTCCGGCCTGCTGCTGGCGGTCACGGCTGCGGACTGCGTTCCCTTGTACATAGTTGACGAAGCCAACCACGCGTTCGCGATACTCCATGCCGGCTGGAGAGGGGTAGTCGCGGGGATTCTCGACAGCGGTCTCGAGGCTCTCGCGATGTTCTGGGGCACTTCGGCCAAGGACGTTCTGATGCACCTGGGGCCGGCGATCTGCGGGGATTGCTACGAGGTGGGAGAGGAGGTGCTCACCGCCTTCGGACGGACTGGGGAGGTGCGGGGCCACGTTGATCTCCGCGGCGAGCTGGCGAGACAAGCCGTGAGCTCGGGCGTTCCGCCCGACCAGGTCACGTCCTCCGGGCTCTGCACCCTGTGTGGGACGGCGCAGTTGCATACCTACCGTGGCCAGGGGAAGGCGGCCGGCAGGCAGGCCGCCTTTCTCGGATGGCGCCAAGGCTGAGAACGGCTGCAGATTTGCGGCGCACGTAACCAGCGTATATCTTACGGCTCGAAGAAATTCGCCCGGTGCTGGCCGGCCGGGCGACTCAGAAGTTGGACCTGAAGTGGGGAAACCTTTGCCGGCCCCACTTTTTTGTTTGGGGTGCCCGAGGTCTAAGGCCGACCGGAGGTGCCGGGTGAGCCGTGTGGGATGGACGCGAGGCTCGAGCGGGAGCTGCAGGAGTTTCTGGCCGGACTCGGCTACGAACTGGTTTCGCTTGAGCGCGGTGGGGGGCGGAGACGCCCCCTGATTCGTCTGCGCATCGATCGGGCCGGGAGCAGCCCGGGTCGATCCACGATGACGGTGGACGACTGTGCGAGAGTGAGCCGGGCCGTCGGGGAGTACCTGGAAGACCGGCCGGGAGGGGAACAGGAGTACATCCTGGAGGTTTCGTCACCGGGGGTCGAGAGACCGTTGGTGCGGCCGCGGGACTATAGACGTTTTGCAGGGGAGCGCGTGCGAATACAAGGCTACCGGCCACTGCATGAGGGAAGCCGCCAGCTCGAGGGCGAGCTGATCGGCCTGACGGAGGAGGGAGAATCGGAGCAGGCCGTAAGGCTGAGAGTGGGAGAGGAGACGGTGGAGGTTCCGCTTTCGTCGATAGCCCGGGCATCTCTCACGTACGATTTCGAAAGCGACCTTTGACGCAGAGGGGAAGACGAGGAGCACGAATGAGCGACCAGATACCAGTCGTGGAGGCTTTCCGGGTCATGACGGCGAACAAGTCGTTGTCGGACGAGGAGCTGCACGAGCTGATCAAGGACGGGATTCATGCCGCCCTCGCCCGCCGTTTCGGTGGTCCGGTCGAGGCGGAGATCGAGATTCTTGGTGCGGGCGACATAAGGATCGTCGTCCTCAAGGAGGTCGTCCAGACCGTCGAGGATCCGGCCAGGGAGATCTCCCTGGAGGAGGCGCGCTGGGATGACCCCGACTTCGAGGTGGGAGATCTGATCGAGATCCCGGTAGACTTCTCGGAGTTTGGCCGAAATGCTGTCATGGCGGCGAAGCAGAGGATCATCCAGCGGGTCCGCGAGGGAGAACGCGATCGCATCCGCGAGGAGTTCAGTGGCATGGTCGGGGAGCTCGTATCGGGCGAGGTCCAGGCCATCGAGCGCGGGAAGATCGTGGTCATGCTGAACAGGGCCCGCGAGGCGGAGGCGGTGATCCCGTGGCGCGAGCAGAACCCGCGGGAGCGGTTTCGGCAGGGCGAGGCCATCAGGGCCGTGTTGAAGAAGCTCGAGGAAACCCCCCGTGGGCCGCGACTCATCCTCTCGCGGGCCGATCCGTTGTTTGTGCAGGCCCTGTTCGCTATCGAGGTGCCGGAGATCTACCAGAGCATTGTGGAGATCCGGGAGATCGTTCGGGAGGCTGGGGGACGCACGAAGATCGCGGTCTCCTCGCGAGACGAATCGGTAGATCCGGTCGGCGCCTGCGTCGGGCTCAAGGGATCGCGAGTACAGGCGGTGGTCTCGGAGCTCAGCGGCGAGCGCATCGACATCGTTCCCTGGCATCCTGATCCCGAGATCTTCGCGCGCCGCGCGCTGGCTCCCGCCAAGGTGGCCAAGGTGATGTCGGATCCGGAACGGCACGTCATCACGGCCATCGTGGACGAGGACCAGCTCTCTCTGGCCATAGGGAGAAACGGCCAGAACGTGCGACTGGCGTCGCAGCTCATCGGCTGGCAAATGGACCTCTACTCGAGCCGGGACTGGATGGCCCGCGGAGCCGAGTCGGCGCTGTTCGGGGGCGGGGAGGAATACGAGATAGCCGACTTTCCGCTCTCGGAGCTGAACGGAGTCACTCCGGCGACGCTCGCTGCTCTTCAGGCAGCGGGCATCAACAGCTTCTTCGACGTGCTGGATATGGAGCAGGACGACTTCCTTCAGGTTCCGGGGATCGGCGAAGAGGAAGCCGCGCGGCTCGCGGAGCTCATCGACGAGTTGACGGTCGTGGAGGAAGCGAACGAGGCGGCGAAGGCTGCGTCCGAGGAAGAAACGCCTTCCGAGGAGGCCGAGGAGCCTGCCGAGGCCGAGGAGGAGCAGCCGGCGGACTCGGAGGAGTTCCCGGAGGAGACGGCGCCGACGGCTGAGGACGCGAACGCCGGTGGGGTGGACGTGCCGAATGGCGTCGCACACGTGACGCTGAGCACGGAGGCGGACTCCGACGCGGTGGCGGTGACAGCGGAGGAAGGTGAGGAAGAGCCGCTCGCAGAGGCCTGAGCTGGGAGGGTGACGCAGCGGTGTACGACCCGGAGGCGCGTGTTCTCGGCATGATCGGTCTGGCACGCCGGGCGGGAAGAGCCGTCATCGGCTCGGACGCGGT
>JBDGYE010000051.1:0-20351 GCA_039584255.1 Gemmatimonadota bacterium | reverse complement strand
GTTCCGCGAGAGGCCGGTGAGGCCTTCGATACGCGCCGGAAGCTGTGCCGTTTCCTGTTCGCTCATGCGCCGGTTCGGCTCATCGACCTCTTACCTGGAGAAGGCGGATCCCACCGTACCCCGACACGCGCGCGCCGCGGCCCTGGACCCGACCCGAGCAGAATAGTGCGGAAGAATGCTAGATGCGTGCCGAGATTTTGTCGAGTAGCTCGCCGTTGGACCCGGTGCGGCCCATGATGCCGAGCACCTCGGTCATGGCGTCCACCTCGGAGGCGCTGCTCAGCTCGCGCCGCATGGCGTGCGACGCCGCCAGCGCGGCTTCCGAGAGGAGAAGCTCCTCGCGGCGGGTAGCGCTGGCATTCAGGTCGATCGCGGGAAAGATCCGCCGGTCCGCCAGCTCCCGACTCAGCACCAGCTCGCTGTTGCCGGTCCCCTTGAACTCCTCCGCGAGCCAGTGTCCACCAGGGCGGTGGCGATGATGGTGAGCGAGCCGCCTCCCTGGCCCGGGTCTATGTAGCGTGCGCTTCCCAGAAAGCGCTTCGGCTTCTCGAGCGAGGTGGCGTCGATGCCCCCCGACAGCGTGCGGCCGCTTCCCTCCTCCACCGTGTTGTAGGCCCGAGCCAGACGCGTGATCGAGTCGAGGATGATGATCACGTCCTGTCCGAGCTCGGCACGTCGCCTTGCCCGCTCCAGGGTAATCTCGGCTACCTGGACGTGGCGCTCGGCGGGGTAGTCGAAGCTGGAGGCGACGACCTCTCCGAACCCGCACGCCTCCATCTCCGTCACCTCCTCGGGCCGCTCGTCGACCAGGAGAATGAGAACTTTGCTCTCCGGGTAGTTGCGCTCGACGCCCTCTGCGATCGCCTGGAGGACCATCGTCTTCCCGGCCTTCGCCGGCGAGACGATCATCGCCCGCTGCCCCTTCCCGAGGGGACAGAAGAGGTCGATGACCCGGTTCGTGTAGTCCGGCTGGCCGCGGCGGGTGAGGCCGCACTCGAGCGCGAGCTGCTGATTCGGGTGGAGGGCCGACAGCCGTCCGAAGTCGCGCCGGTGTCCCAGATCATCGACGGCCACGCCGTTGACCGTGAACACGCGCTTCAGTGGCGGGCTCTTCCCATTGCCCGGCTTCTTTCCCACCTCGCCTTCGATCTCGTCGCCGGTGCGCAGGCGGTGTTTCTGGATCAGCCGCTGACCGACGTAGATGTCGTCCGAGCTGGGCGTGTAGCTGGAGTCGCGGCGCCGGATGAAGCCGGAGCGGCTGCCGAGAACCTCGAGTACGCCGAGTGAGTCTTCGTTTGTCACAGTAACGACCTTCGTTGAATGACCTCTTCGACGGTGAGCGAGAAGGCCAGGGGAATGAAAAGCACCATGTCCGCCGCAACGACCCGACCGGGAATCGGAAGTAGAGGCTGCTGCAGAGCCGCTCCTCCCGATGAAGAACCCGGCGCCGCGCTCAGGGATCCCTGCCGCTTGGGCGGGTCGGCTCGGCCCCGGCGTGCCGCCGGCGCTTCGGACCACTGTCCGATCGCTCGGCCGAGGACTGAATAGTACGACGATCCTTCAAGGAATCAACCGTTGATCAAGCGCGCGGGTTCCGCTGACGTCCGCGCTCAGCGCAGGTCGCCACCTTCGAGAGCCTCGATTGCCGCGCGGGCAGGGACTGGAGCGGGCTCCATGGCAGCCTTCCCCGTCTCGCCGGCCCGGTCGAGCGTCCACTTGGCGGCCACGGGACCGATCAGCTCGTGCACCGCCACCATTGCCACGAACATGTCCCTCAGATCCGGCCCCCAGCCCTGGAATTCGCTGGCCACGATCGTCACCATCCCCAGGGCCACCCCTGCCTGCGATATGAACCCGGGCCAGGCATGGCGGCGCACGGGCTCGGGAGCGCCCCCAACGCGCGAGCCCCAGGCGGTCCCGGCCCAGATCGCGACCGCCCTGATCACGATCAGTAGAGCGGCCCACTGCCACAGGTGGGCGAGCTCCGCCAGATGCACAGCGGCGCCGGCCAGGCTGAAGAAGACGGCGTACAGCGGCAGAGATGCGGACTCGAGCGCGCGGACGAATCGGGTGCCCTCCACAGGCACTAAGTTCTCCAGGGTGAAGCCGGCGCTGAGGGCCACCAGTAGCAGTTCCACGTGCAGTGCAGCGGACACCTCTGCCAGGATCCAGGCCAGTCCCAGCGTGAACAGCACGAGGTGCTTGCGGACCCATTTCAGATAACCGGCGACCGCGACGCCGGCGACGGCGCCGACCAGGATCGAGCCGCCCACCTCCCACGCCAGGTCGGCCGCTATGGCGGGGTCCACGCCCGCGCCCGGCGTCAGCATGGCCAGGACCACAGAGACGGAGATCGCGAACAGCACGATGACCAGCACATCCTTCAGCACCGTCACGCCGAGGATGGTCGTCGACACCGGCCCTCGGGAGCGGGTGTCGGTGATCACGGCGATGGCCACCGAGGGGCTGCTGGCGACCGCTACCGCAGCGAACATTATCGCGACCGCGACCACGACCTGGAACTCCACGCCGGCCAGGAAGGGAAGGCGCGGGCCCAGTGCAAGCACGGCGAGGAAGACGGCCAGCAGTATGCTGAGCGTCTGGAGCAGGGTGATCGCCGTCAGATAGCGGCCACTGCCCCGAAGCTCTCTCAGGTTCAGCTCGCCGCCCGCGGTGAGGGCGATCAGGGCGATCGCGATGCTATTGAACGGCCCCAGCGTGGCCAGATCGGCCTCTCGCAGGAGACCGAGGGCACCGGGCCCGACCAGCAGGCCGACCACGATGTAGCCGGTGACCCGGGAGAGCCCCAGCCGCTTGGCCACCACGCCGCCCACATATGCCGCGAGCAACAGGAAGCCCAGGTTGAGGGCCACCTCCGCCCCGGGAACGCCGGAGGGAGGTGCCTCATGCCAGACGTACATGAAGGCCAGCAGCACCAGCAGCGCCAGCGTCCGCTGGATGGCTTTGCTCACGGCTTCCCGGTTCACCTGCTCATCACCAGGACGCCGGTGCCGTCAATGCCGTCGTGCTTGAGGCGAATCAGCGCGTCGTTGGCCTCCTCGAGGGCGAACGTCGTGATCTCCGCGCTCACGGGAACGCGGGCCGCCTCGGCCAGGAGACCCCTGCCGTCCTGGCGTGTGTTCGCCTCGACGCTGCGCAGGTTCTTTTCGTGAAACAGGCAGGGCTCGTACTCCATCGCCGGCACCGGAGTCATGTAGATGCCGGCCATGGCGACGGTGCCACCCTTCTGGAGAGCGCGGAGCGCCTCCGGGACCACCTCGCCCGCCGGGGCGAAGATGATGGCGCCGTCCATCTTCTCGGGTGGGGCCTCGCCCGCCGTCCCAACCCAGGTCGCCCCCATGCGGCGCGCCAGCTCCCGGTGGGTCTCACCGCGGGTGACGACGTAGACCTCGCATCCCCTGTGCCGCGCGATTTGGATGACGACGTGGGCCGACGACCCGAATCCGTACAGGGCCAACCGGCCGCCCGCCGGCACCTCGCTGCGCTGGAGCGCTCGGTACCCGATGATGCCGGCGCACAGAAGAGGCGCCGCCTGGAGGTCGTCGAACGCGTCGGGGATCGGGTAGGCGAACGCTTCCGGCACGACCGCCTTCTCCGCATAGCCGCCGTTCTCGTGATACCCGGTGTAGAGCGAGCCCGAACACAGGTTCTCTCTGCCGGCGCGGCAGAACTCGCAGCCGCCGCAGGTACGGCGCAGCCATGCGATTCCCACCCGGTCGCCCGGCGCGAACTCGCTGCACCCGGGGCCGCACGCGTCGACAGTTCCCACGACCTGATGCCCCGGGATGATGGGCAGTCGGTGCTCGGGAAGATCCCCCTCGATCACGTGCAGATCGGTTCGGCACACTCCGCAGGCGCTGACCCGCACCAGGATCTCGCCCGCCTCCGGCTTGGGGTCGGGAAGCTCGACGAGCTCCAGAGGACGCT
The DNA here is from genome assembly GCA_039584255.1 of Gemmatimonadota bacterium. Classification (GTDB taxonomy): domain Bacteria; phylum Gemmatimonadota; class Gemmatimonadetes; order Palauibacterales; family Palauibacteraceae; genus JBDGYE01. Next base: position 16,403 of record JBDGYE010000051.1, on the reverse strand, counting down.
CCTCAATGGGCGCGATCCGGCTCAGCACCATCGCTCTCATCGACGTCCCCTGATTCAGCGGTGGGGAAACTCTAACTGTTGTTCCGGAGTACATCGGTACTCTTGAAGGTATGGAGCAGAAGTTGAAACCCAAAGCGAATCAACGGAGGCCTTGATGAGTGGTGGTGGTGTGGGCCGCCGCGCCAGCCTCGCGGCGGTAGGTGTGATGTTCCTCGCGGGCGCGGCGCAGGTCCCGGCCCAGACATCGGGATTCCATGCGGAGGTGGAAGGGGCCGGCCGGCCGGTTCCCTATCCGGTGACTCCGGCGGATCGCTTCATGAGCGCCATCGAGAACGGAACCCGGACCGGGACCGGTGAGCCAGGCCCGGACTACTGGCAGCAGTACGCACGCTACGACATCGATGCGCGGATCGATACCGAGGCCAGGCGACTCGAGGGCGAGTCGCGGATCGTCTACTTCAACAACTCCCCGGGTGCCCTGTCCACCCTGAGCGTGAAGCTCTACCAGAACCTCCATGCCGAAGGTGCCGCGCGGCACTACCCGCAGGAAGTCACCGGCGGGTTCGAACTGCACCGGGTGGCCGTGAACGGTCAGGAGATACGGCCCGGACGGGAGGCTCCCCGCTTCGCTGTCCAGGGGACCTCGATGCCGATCTGGCTCGCGTCGCCGCTGGCCTCCGGAGACTCCGCGATACTGGAGATCGACTGGAGCTTCACGATCCCGAGGGCCGGGGCCGCCGGCAGAATGGGCTGGAACGATGACAACCTGTTCTATCTGGCCTACTGGTATCCCCACATGGCGGTGTACGACGACGTGGTCGGGTGGCACGACGACCGGTTCACCGGGCGCGGCGAGTTCTACGCCGGCTTCGCCGACTACGACGTCCGCCTGGACGTCCCGGCAGGCTGGGTGGTCGTCGGCACGGGCACGCTTCAGAACCACGACGCGGTCTTCCCGCCGGAGATCCGCGAGCGGATCCGGCAGGCCGAGGCGAGCGACGAGGTGGTGAACGTGCTCACCGCCGAGGACTTCGGGCCCGGCAGCGCAACGCTCGCTCCGGAGAGCGGGAGGCTGATGTGGCACCTCCGGTCGGATCGAGTGCGCGACGTGGCGTACTCCATCACCCGTGAATCGCTGTGGGATGCGGCCCGTGCCCCGGTGGGCGACAGGGACGGCGACGGTGCCACCGACTACACACGGGTCGACGCCATCTATCGGGCAGAGGCCGAGAAGTGGACCGAGGCGGTTCGCTACGGACAGCACTCGATCGCCTTCCTCTCGGAGTACCTGGACTTTCCGTATCCATGGCCACACATGACCGCGGTGGAGGGCGAAGGCATCATCGGCGGCGGCATGGAATACCCGATGATGACGCTCATCGGAGGCTACAATAGAGCATCCGCCTCCGCCCTTTACGGCACTATCGCACACGAGTTCGGGCACATGTGGATGCCGATGACGGTGAGCTCGGACGAGGTCAGGTGGGCATGGATGGACGAGGGTAGCACAAGCTTCAACGACACGCAGGCCTCCAACGACTACTACCCCGACAACAACGGCAGCGACGCCGGCCAGTACGCCGGCATGGTAGCTCAAGGCTACGACGGCACGATGATGCGCTGGACCGACTGGGAGGATCCTGCCGCCTGGGGGATCGCCGCCTATCCGAAAGGGGCCGCGGCGCTCGGAGCGCTCCGGGCGATTCTCGGCGACGAAGTCTTCCAGCGCGCCTACCGGGCCTACGTCGACAGCTGGGCATGGAAGCATCCCAAGCCGTGGGACCTGTTTAACACGTTCGAGGCGGTGAGCGGAGAGGACCTGGACTGGTTCTGGCGGGGCTGGTTCTACGAGCGCTGGAAGCTCGACCACGCCGTCGCCTCGGTCGAGACCGGCAGCGGGCGTACACGGATCACCATCGAGGATCGTGGGAGCCTCCCGATGCCGGCGATGGTTACCGTAACTCGCGAGGGCGGCGCTACGGAGGTCCTCACCGTGGACGTCGACAGGTGGCTGTCCGGGGCGCGGACGGCAACGCTGGACGTTCCGGCGGGAGCTCCGGTCGTTCGGGTCGAGCTGGACGCTGGGCACGACTTCGCCGACGTGGATCGCGACAACGATGTCTGGGAGGCGTCCGGCTAGCGGAGTCCCCAGCAGCGCCGATCCGACCGGGTGCTGCAGGCGCTTCGCCGCCGCGAGCCGGCGGAGCACCTGCTAGTTCATACCGAACAGCAGGCTCACCGACACCACGTCGTAGCTGCCGAACGCGTATTCGCCGTGCAGCCCGAAGCCGCCCAGCTGGAGAGTGCCGCCCAGCGCCAGGGTCTGCTTGTTCGGTGTGTCCTGGCTGAAGCGGATCTCCTGCGTCACCGGCACGTCATCGATGGGACTCACGAACAGATACGATACCTCGAGGTCAGCGTTCTCCAGCGTGCCGGCCGCGTAGAAGGTCACCAGCGACAGCTGCTTGCTGACGATCAACGACCACTGGCTGGAGTTGGCGTCCAGGTACGACCCGACCTTGAAGGTCTGGAAGCCGAAAGCCGCGGCCACGTCCACCGGCGACGGACCGGGAAGCCATTGGCTCAGCGAATGCTTGACGGCGCCACCGATCATGCTGATGGAACCCACGTCGTCGTCCGGCGTGAAGCTCGGGATGAAACGCAGCACGAGCTCCGTTCCCAGAGGGACGCCCAGCGCTGCCTGTACCGCCGCATAGGGAACCACGGGGAAGTCATAGCCCCTTGGCATCCGCACGTCGTAGTCGGTGGGATTGAGGCCGCCACCGATCAACGCGTCCCGGAAGTCGCCCTGCGGCACCATCAGGAGTCCCTGTCCCTCGCCCGACACGGACGGCGAGATGTTATCGAAACCGGCGGCGGGCCCGTACGGGTCGAAGTACGTGATTCCCTCGTACTCTACGCTTTCCGGGAGCACCGGAGCGAAGGTGTTCATGCTGCTGGGCACGAAGGCTCCCATCAGCCTGAGGCCGAGGTCGAAGCCCAGTGGGTCGTGAACCTTCGCGGTATGGTAGAATCCAGAGTTCAGAGCCGCGCCAAGGCCACCGGTGAGCGGCTCGATGTAGAGCTGAGCGTTCTCCTCCGTGAGACCGCTCAGGGACTCTTCGATCGTCTGGGCGTGTGCCGCGGTCGCGAGCATGGCACCGGCGAGGAGGGCTCCGCCAACCAGAAGCGACGCCGTCCGGATTCTCCGATTTGCCTGCCTCATGTCGTGCCTTCCCTGTTCCAGGCCTCGTCTGCGGATGGCCGCCCGGCGCACTCGTGGCAGGGCTCGAGCTGCATTGCCTGCACCACGGAGCCGCCGGGCGGTAAGGGCCGGAGGTGGTTCAGGCGCACGGTTCGGGCCATTCGGGAGCACGCTCGGTCGAGGGGAAGCGCGGCATGGGGCTTCGCCTTGATTCAGGCCCATTCGGCCGGGCAGTGGAAGAGCTTTCGCTCCGGAATCGGAGCCGCCGGGGGGCCAGCAGGAAGAGAAAACTTTGGCAGGTCGCTACACGGATTGCACAGCCGCCCGGAGCACGGGCAGTGCCGCCCGGCCCGTAGCGCCGGCGACGGCTCGGAGCTCCTCCGCGGGTCCGGCCAGGCGAGCCGGAACCAGAGTGCCCGGTTCGAGCGCTGCGTCATCGACCCGGACGCGCAGGTAGTCGCCCGTCAATCCTGTTACATCCGTCTCGACGGCGATCAGGGCCAGGCCGTCCCGCCGGCCGGCGGCGTACCGGGTGCCTTTTTCCACCCCGATGTCCCGGAGCTCCCGGGATCGCTCAGCTGCTACTTGCGCCGGAACGTGGTCCGGCAACGTCGCCGCATGAGTGCGATCCCGCACCGAGAACGGGAAGACGTGGAGGTAGGTGTAGGGCAGCTCCAGGATGAGCGCGCGGGTGCGGTCATGGTCCGACTCAGTCTCGCCCGGGAATCCGACTATGACATCCGCCCCGAGTCCGAGAGGCTCCAAGCGGGAGGCGATCTCCAGAACCCGCTGCCGATAGGCCTCGCGAGTGTGCCACCGGCGCATGGCGCGCAGCACGCGATTGCTGCCGCTCTGGAGCGGGATGTGGAGATGGGGGGCGAGAAGGCCGCCCGAGTGCCTCAGGAGCCCCAGCAGCTCGTCTTCGATCTCGGTGGCCTCGATGGAGCCCAGGCGAAAGCGCAGGCCCGGGACGCCTTCCAGGAGCAGGCCGCACAGGCTGGCCAGCGTCCAGCCAGCCTCCAGGTCCAGCCCATAGTGCCCGATGTGTATTCCCGTCAGGACGAGCTCGGCGTGCGCCTGCGCCAGGAGGCGCGCTTCGGCCAGGACCTCGCCGGGCGCGCGGGATCGGCTCGCCCCGCGGGCGAGGCGTGTGGCGCAGAACGAGCACTTCCGGTCGCAGCCGTCCTGGATCTTCAGCCACCCGCGGGTTCCGCGGGTGTTGGAGCGCAGAAGCGTGCCGCCGATCGGCTCCTCGTCCTCCCACGAGAGGGCCGCTTCGGCACCTACCTCCGTGGCCACGGCCACCGGATCCTGGCCCCGGACGACCCCCGAGACCTCCGGCATCGCCCGATACACCTCCTCGCGCAGCGCGCTGGAGCAGCCGGCAACGACGATCCGGAGTCGCGGATTGAGCCTGCGCAGGCGGCGGATCATGTGGCGGGCGGAAGCGTCGGCCCGGTTGGTCACGGTGCAGGTGTTCACCACGGCCGTGTTCGCGGCCGTCACGTCGCCCACCGTCAGCGCGCCGCGGCTCTCCAGCTCCTGGCGCATGCGTTCCGTGTCGTACTGGTTCGCCTTGCAGCCGAAGGTGTGAAACCAGACAGAATACCCCGTCCGGTCGGTTCGACCGTGGCTATTCGTCGAGCTGTCAGCCGTCATCGTGAACCTCGATTATCCCCCCGGCTTGATGGCGCCCCGGTCCGCCGACGTTGCGAAACGATGGGACGGAATTCAACCATTCCCCCGTAGCGGACATCCAATCGCGACGTGGAGACGAGGACCGCGGTGGCCAGAAAGAGCGACGATCGACGCCTTCCGGACTCGGACGAGCGGGTCGACGCCCGGCGAGCCGCCGCCGGAGACGTGGCGGCGTTCGAGCGGCTGTACCGACGGCACGTGTCGCGGATCCACACGCTGGTCCGGCGCATGATCGGACCCGACCTGGCCGACGAGGTCACGCAGGACGTGTTCGTCCGGGCATGGGAAAAGCTGGGAACGTTCCGCGGAGAAGCGGCCTTCGGAACGTGGCTCCACCGGGTCGCGGTTAACCTCGTCCTCGCCCGACGCAAGAAGCTCGGCATACGCAGGGAGCGTCACCATCCCGACGGCGAGGCCGTCATGCAACGCTCCTCGGGGCGACGGCCGCGACCGGACCTGTCGGTGGAGTTCGAGGCGGGACTGGCCCGCCTGCCCGATGGCGCGCGGGAGGTTTTCGTTCTCCACGACGTCGAGGGCTACAAGCACAGGGAGATAGCCGAGATGATGGGTGTTACAACCGGAACGACGAAGGCACAGCTCCACAGGGCGAGGATGCTGCTGCGGGAGTACGTGACGGCGTAGAGCGGGCCGCTGAAAAGGCGACGGCGGGTGCGTTCCAACCCTTGGCCCATATCGGTGATCGAACCCTACGCATAGGACGCGAACAAGCGCCGAGAACAGGACCATGCAGAACGACCGGTACGACAGGCTTTCAGAGTACCTCGACGGCGAGCTGAGCGACGCCGAGCGTGCCGAGCTGGACGAGCGGCTGGCACGCGACGACGAGCTCCGTGCCGTGTTGGAGGAGCTGCGAGCCGTGGCGGCCAGGGCGCGGACCCTGGTAGACCGGCCGCCGACAGCGGATCTGTGGCCGGGCGTCGAGGCGCGGGTTCATGAGATGCGGGACGGGGCCGGCGACCGCCGACCGGCGACTCGGGACGATCGGGTGGTGGAGCTGGGGGTGGCACGCGAGGCTCGCCGGCGCCGGTTGTCGTTCACCGTCCCGCAACTGGTCGCCGCCAGCGTGGCCATGGTTCTGCTGGGCAGCGCGGCCGTGTGGCTGAGCGTCGAGTTCACCGGTGGTGATCGCGATGGCGGCCCCGTGGCCACGGCACCCAGGACAGGACCGGAGGCCTCCTTCGCGGCCGCCGAGGAAGCCGCGCCGTCCTACGAGGCGGCGATTCGCGACCTCGAGACGAGGCTCGAGACCGGCCGTGAGCGGCTCGACACCGCCACCGTGAGGATTCTCGAGCACAGCCTGGCCACCATTGACCGGGCGATCGAGCGGGCGCAGGCAGCCCTGGAGGCGGACCCGGCCAACGCCTATCTGAACAGGCACCTGGCCGACGCCAAGACCAGGAAGCTTCAACTTCTGAGACAGGCCAACGCGCTGAGCGTGGTCGAAACGTAGGAATCAGGCAGGATGGCATGCCCTCGGGGCAACGACTGCAGGAAGGATAGAGAGAGATGATCGCGAATCTGGCAGCCGCGCTTCTGGCCTCCCTCACACTGGTCCAGCAGAGCGATACGACGTTCGCCGTTGATGCGGCGGGTCGGCTCGAAGTGAACCAGCACGAGGGGACCGTCGTGGTGACGACGTGGGACCGGGCGGAGATGAGGGTTCACGGCGACTACGACGACGAAGAGGCCCAGCTCAAGATCCGGAGCTCAGGCTCGGAGGTGAGGCTCGAAGTGACCGGGGAGTGGGGCGAGCCGGTCTGGGCCGACCTCGAGATCACGGTTCCCCAAGCCATGGCCATCGAGATCAACGGCGTTTCGCTGGAGGTCAGTATCCAGGGGGCGGGCGGCGATGTCTCGGTCTCCTCCGTGGAGGGAGGAATCGAGGTCAGTGGTGGAAGCGGGAACGTCGCGCTTAACTCCGTGGACGGTGACGTCACGGTGAGCGGGGCCAGCGGCAACATGGCCATCAACGCCGTGGACGGTGTCGTGAGCCTCACGGACGCCCGCGGCAACATCGCCGTCCAAGCGGTGGACGGTGACGTCGCCCTGGAGGGGATCGAGTCGGATCACGTGGAGGCGAACTCCGTGGACGGCGATATCTCGTACCGCGGTACGATCAACGACGGCGGCAGATACTTCCTGTCCACGCATGACGGAGACCTGTTCGTGACGATCCCGGATGGCACGAACGCCCGGGTTTCGGTCGCCACCTTCAGCGGGGAGCTGCAGGCGGACTTCCCGATCACCATGGAAGGCGACGTAGGCAAGAAGAGGTTCTCGTTCACCATCGGTACCGGTAAGGCGCTCATCGAGCTCTCGGCCTTCGACGGGACGATTCAGCTGGTGAGGCCGTAAGGCCGGCTGCGGCCCCGCCCCTCGGCTTCGGGGGGCGGGGTCTTTCGCTTTTCCAGACCACTTCGACGAACGCGCGAGAGCGCAGTCGGGAGGAGAGAATGCGATTCTACAGGATCATGGGGTTGGTGGCGGCACTCTCGCTGCTCGCCGTGGCGGATGCCGGGGCTCAGGACTTCGAGTGGCGGGGCACGGTCGATACCGGCGACCAAGTGGAGATCAAGGGAGTCAACGGCGAGATCCGCGCCTCCGGCGTCTCCGGGGGCGAGGTGGTGGTGACGGCCGTCAAGAAGGCGAAGCGCAGCGATCCGGACCAGGTGCGCATCGAGGTGGTGGAGCACTCGGACGGGGTCACGATCTGCGCCGTGTATCCTGACAAGGACGACGAGAACGAGTGCGCACCCGGCTCCAAGGGCCGCTTGAGCAGCGAAGACAACGACACCGAAGTAGCCTTTACGGTCAGCGTGCCGCGCGGTGTGAACTTCGTCGGGAAGACGGTGAACGGCAGCATCGACGCCGGCGGCATCGAGGGGAACGTGAAGGCCAGCACGGTCAACGGTGATGTAGACGTCTCCGCCGGCGGTCTGGTTCGGGCCAATACGGTGAACGGCTCGATCCACGCCTCCATGGGCAGCGCCGACTGGAGCGGCGACCTCGACTTCGAGACGGTGAACGGGAGCATCACGGTGGAGCTGCCGGCCAGCGTCAACGCCGACGTCAGCGCGGCCACGGTTAACGGGAGCATGGAGACGGACTTCCCTCTCACCGTGACCGGCCGCTTCTCGAACAGGAAGATGCGGGGGACGATCGGCAGCGGCGGTAAGGACCTGTCGCTGGAGACGGTGAACGGGAGCATTCACCTAAAGAAGAACTAGCCGAGCCGCGGGTCTGCGAGGCTGCCGGCCGCCGGTCGATTCAGTCGGCCGGCGGCTCTTTCTTTGCCGGCTTCTTCCCCGCCCGCAGGTCCTCGAGGTTCTCGATGGCCTCCAGCGTGTTCGCCTCGATGCGGCGCAGGGCCCGGCGGAGGGCCTTGAGCTCCTTCTTCTTCAGACCGTCGTACAGCCAGTCCCGTGTGCGGGCAGCCACCGGGGCAGTGGCCGCCACCAGCTCTCTCCCCGGCTGCGTGATGTGGATCCGTGTACGCCGGCGATCTTCCCGGTCCGGGGCCCGCCGCACCAGGCCCCGCTCCTCGAGACCACTGATGATCCTGGACGTGTTGGGGCGGTCGCGGAACGTCGAGTCCGCGAGCTCGTTCTGGTACTGACCGTCCCGGGCCAGCAGTCGGCTGAGGACGAGCCACATCTCGGGGGTGACCTCGACCTCCTGCGCCTGGACGAGGCGCAGGAACAGAACGCGTAAGAGACGGGCGGTCCTCTGGATCAGCCAGGCGGGTGCATCGTCTGATCGCGATGCCTGCTTGATGCCGGGAGAGCCTTGCTTCTTGGCCATAAGCGGGAATCTCGGGTGAATCCGTTGCCCGTGCAATAACTTCGGCTACTGGATCGGGCCGATTGTCGGTGGCAGCGTGGCGGCGGGAGTCTATGCGTTCCTGCTGATGCGAAAGGGCGACGGCGAGCCAGCCGAGGCCGCCTAGCGACCCTCGGTCCGGCGGGTGCTCATCTCTCGCTGGACTCTACCCCGGGGCGCTCACCGGAGGCCGGCGTTCCCGCCGGCCTCTTCCGCCCACGGAGGGCGGCCAGCCTCTCCGGGGTGTCCGCCATAAGCGGAAGGCGGGAGATCACGTGGCCCCAGTGGCGCATGAGCTGCGAGTAGGCGTCCACCGCTGCCCGGTCGGCGCCCACGAGCTCGTAGACTCTTCCCTTCGCGTAGAGAAGCGTGTGGTACTCCACCGGGAACAGGCGGTCGGCGTCCTTTACGTACAGGCGCTCGGCCGCCTGCACCAGGTTGACGGCCTTCTCGGCCTTGCCCAGGTCGATGAGGGTCCAGATCGAGCTGTTCAGCCGCGAGAAGCCATCGGTTGGGTCCAGAACCCACTGGACGTAGAGCGCGCTCTCGAGGCCCTGTGCACGGATGTCTGGGCGACTCTCAGCGTCGCCCAGCGCCTCGGCCTCACCGTAGATCCGTATGGCCTCGTCGAAGCGCCCCTCCCAGGCGTATGCGTCGCCCGTCAGCAAGAGCGCAGTGCCACTCACGGCCGGATCCGGGCTGGCCAGAAAGCGCTCGAGCTCTGTCCGGGCACCCTCGGGATCGTTGTCGCGTAGAAAGGTGCGCGCCAGCTGATTGAGGACCACGGTGCTCCCGGGTTTCAGCTCGAGGGCATGGCGGTAGGCCTGTCGCGCTTCGGGGGCACGCCCGGCGTGCTCCAGCAGCCGGCCCGAGCCGGCCATCGCCCGAAGCTGATCCTTCTCGACGACCGTGAAACGGGCGATGAGCGAATCCGCCGCGGCCGTGTCGCCCTGGGTAATGGCGATATGGGCCAGGCGTCCCACGGCTCGGGCGTCCTCGGGAGTGATCGTCACGATCTCCTCGAGAGCCCTGCGTGTCTCCGCCTCGCGGCCCGGCACGTCCTCCAGCATGTCGGCGATCCTATAGTGGACCTCGACGCTGTCGGACTCGCTCTCCAGAGTCTCCCAGGCTTGCCTGAGGCTGACCTGGAACTCCCGCAGCTTGCCCACGTCGCCGGTCAGGGCCAACGGGGGCTTCTCCGGCGGAAGCGTCGCGTCGACCAGGGTCATTCCCCGGTCCCGCGCCCGCTCCCCGAGCTGACGGGCCAGCCGGTCGGCCACAGTGTCGGCGAGCGCGAAGACGTCGCTGCCCCGTGCCCTCTCGGCCGCGATGATCGTCCCATCTGCTAGATCTATGAGCTGGGCGTCCAGAGCCATGTCCTGGGCCGTGCCCAGGATGGAGCCGTACACCATCGTACGAGCCCCGGACTGCGATGCGACGTCCATGGCCAGCTCCTGGGGGATGCTGGCGGTCTCCTCGTGGCCCGTGTCGCGAAGAAGCTCGAACAGCCTCTGGGGGCTGACCACCCGCAGGCCGCCCGCCTGAGCCAGGTTGGTGGTCAGCATGTCCGACATGCCCGGCCCCAGCCAGTCGAGGCTGTCGACGCCCGTGCTGTTCACGAACGGCAGAACGGCTACCGAGCGCTCGCCCAGATCCGGATTCGAGGCCGTCGTGAACGGGGCGCGCGCCGTGTCCCGAAAGGGCGACGCGATCTCCTCCGCGGTCGTCAGCCGGAAGGTGCCGATGGCGGCCAGCACGGCCAGCGTCAGGAGCAGCGACGCCTCGGTGCGCTGCACCGCCTGCTTGCCCCTCTCGCCGTGGTACCAGGCGATGATCAGAGCCGCCGGAAAGCCCAGCACGACCAGGAGCACGGCCACGTCGAGGACCGTCCGGGACCACCCGTAGTTGTCCACGAAGAAGCCGATGGCCTCCATCGACGCCCAGGCCACGCCAAGATAGATAAAGGCGGTCCTGAACAGATGCTTGTCGCGCAGCTTCTGAAAGAGTTCTGTCATCTACGTCGATTGCTGGATCCGCATGGCCGGCGGGCCGAGGAACCGTGCATCTTCCTCACCTTACCTCCCGTCCGCCGGTATGACCAGCGGAACCCCCCGGAGCTCCTCTATTGTTTTTGACACCTGAAACCCCCGTTGGGATGACTCGGCGCCGTAACGGCAAGGTAACGCGAACCGGAACTGGAATCCGTACCTTCGGTGGCCCCCGCGTTTCTTAGCCGGTATACATCTCACGGGCATCGAAAGATTCAGGAGGCGCAGTGGCCAATCAGCAGACATCTGACGGGAGCTCGGCGACCGGCCTTCGCATCGGCCGCTCGCTGGGGCTACGCACGACGCAGCTGGGCTCGTCGTTCGAGCGGGAGCAGAGGGATCTGCTGTGGCGCCGATGCCGAATCGTGTTCGGAATCGGGCTGGCGATCAACGTAGTGTTGTGGCTGGTGACCCTGTTCGTCCCGCTGGCCGATCCCATCGCGCGCTACGAGCTCTGGGAGTGGAAGAACTACCTGGATCTACTGTATCCAGGACTGTTCGCGGCGGCCCTCGCCTACCTCTACCTGGCGAAGCCCGGAATCAGGGAGCTTCAGGTCATGACCTTCCTGCTCGCCGCGCTCATACTCCTGCTGAGCCTCACCCAGATCGCCTTCACGCAGCCGGACGTCCTTCCGGGGTTCGGGGTGGCCCTGGTGCTCTTCGTACCGGCAGCCTTCATTCCCTGGCGAGTCCGCTATCAGATCGGTCTGTCGGTCGTCGCCCTGGCCGGTGCCACAGCCGCGCTGTTGGCGGCCTACGCGCTCGTGCCGGCGATCCAGGAGTTCTGGGCCGGGGGAGCGGCACGCCGTAGCCTGGGCGACCAGATCCTGCTGAGCAGCGTGGGTATCGTGCTTCTGGGTGGGACGTCCGTCTTCATCACCTACACCTTGTACGGACTCCGGAAGACGGCCTTCAGGGCCAGACGCCTCGGCAACTACGTGCTGCATCGGGAGCTCGGCGAGGGAGGAATGGGGACGGTGTACGTGGCCGAGCATGCTCTGATGTGCCGGCCCAGCGCGGTCAAAGTGCTGAAGCCCGCGTCGGAAAGGGACGCGGCCGCGCTCGTCCGCTTCGAGCGCGAGGTCCGGCTGTCTTCGAGCCTCTCGCACCCGAACACGATCACGATCTTCGACTTCGGGCGGGGCTCCGACGATACGTTCTACTACGCGATGGAGTACCTGGAGGGGCTCGACCTCGAGCTGTTCGTTGAGCGCTTCGGCCCCATCCCGCCGGAGCGCACCGTGTTCATCCTCCTTCAGGCAGCCGGTTCGCTGGCCGAAGCCCATGGCCGGGATATCATCCATCGCGATCTCAAGCCCTCCAACATCTTCCTCACCGTGCGGGGCGGCCTGTACGACTTCGTGAAGGTGCTGGACTTCGGGCTCGCCAAGCAGATCGAGGGCGTCGACGCGCCTGCCGGGCTCACCAAGACCGGTGTCGTGTTCGGCACCCCCCGCTATCTGGCACCCGAAACCGTGTACGGGACCGCCGGCGTGGACGCGAGGGCGGACATCTACACCTTCGGAGCCGTCGCCTACTGGATGCTGACCGGACGGGCGCCATTCACTGCCCAGTCGCCGGTCGAGCTTATGATCGACCACGTGAAGACGGTGCCCCAGCGTCCGTCTGAGGCATCCGAGCTGGAGATCCCGAGCACGCTCGAGGAGATCGTGATGAAGTGTCTCCAGAAGGACCCGGCTAACCGATTTCGGAACACCCGGGAGCTGATGGATGCGATTCGCTCCGTGCCGTTCAGCGACCCCTGGACCTGGGAGAAGGCGGAGGAGTGGTGGAGCCTTCACATGGTCGAGGACGAATTCATCCAGGACTGCTTCTGTCCGCCTGTGGATCTCATCGCGGCGGACAGTGCGGAGCACGCTGAGCTGGCGGTGGCGGGGGTGGCGGTGTAGCGAACGCAGGTGCGCCGCGTCTGGGATAAGAAGAGAGACCGTACGTCAGGTCACGAATCAGGATGCGGAAGCTCTCCCCGCTCGCGCCGAGTGGGAGCCGACTCCAGGTCCGCCGGTGCCCCAGAATTCAGCCGACATCCAGCCAGTTCCAACAATCGTGCAAATAATCGCATTCTAGGGCCTTGTCGAACGGAAAGACTGTTGCACCGACGCGACAGGCAGGCGGAGAGCGCGAAACATAAGACGGCTTTTCACATGCAGTTGCGCGCTACCGGCCCCCTGTCCGCCCGCTGGCCCCGAGGTTGCACATTGTTCTCCGTGAGTCGACGGAGGCCGCACCGGCTGTTGTGGACTCCGGGGATGCATGCGCCGAGCAGCCGGAGCGACCAGAGCGAGCGCCTCCCCGAGATACTGAAGAACAGGGAGTCGGATTCGATGATTACCGTAACGCGAGAGTCGCTGACCCGGAGGGCGGGCCGCAGGGTGGCCGACGAAACGGGAGCGGCGCTCCTCATCGTGCTCGTGGCGCTCGTCGGGCTCACGGCGCTTGCCGCCGGGAGCCTGATCGTTTCGGAGTCGGACATCCGGGTGACCGAGAACATGGACGCCGGAACGCGGGCCTTCTACATGGCCGAAGCCGCCATGAGTGACTATCTGGGAGTCAACACTACGAGCGTTTCCCCGACGAGCTCATACGGCTACGCCGATGGCACGGCGACGGTCAAGGCCGAGCCGCTCCTTGCCGTGGACGCACTTCTGACGTTGTATCGGGTGACCGCGGTCGGCTCCTACTCCTCCTCGCAGGGCGGGGTCGCGACACGGACGATGAGCCGCCTCGTTATGTTCCACGCGGGCGGAAACAACAAGGTGTCGGCTCCGGGGGCGATCACCGCCATTGCGGGTTTTGACATGTCAGGAGGTGCTGACTCAGCATCCATCAGCGGATTTGACTCGGCCGATCCAATGAGCTGTTCCTCGGCCGGTACGGACATCCCCGGCGTCACGGTGCCGGACAGCGGGTACACGTGGAATTCCAGCGACAGCTCGATCGTGTCGGGAGATCCCCCAGTAGATGAATCCTATCCGACATCGGTCGAGCTGGCCGGGTCCGTGAACATAGACTGGGCGGAGGTTCTGAGCGGATCGACCGTGCCGTTCGACCATGTGGTCAACGACATCAAGAACGACTTCCCCGACCTCAGCGGGCTGGGGCCAGACGACTGGCCCGTCACGTTCGTCGACCTTTCAAACCCATCCAAGAACAAGCTCGCTGCCAAGGAATCCGGCCAGGGCCTGCTGATCGTCAACGGAGACATCGAGCTGTCCGGTGAGTTTCAATGGGATGGAGTAATCCTCGTGGGCGGCCAGCTCATAGCCACTGGTCAACCGAGCGTCAGGGGAGCGACGATGGCCGGGTTAGACTATATCACCGGAGGTTCACCTACAGAGAGCTCTATCGGTAATGGACAGCTAGAGTTCCTCTTCAATTCCTGCTACGCGCATAACGCGTTCAAGAACCTGGGCGTCTATCCGCCGGTGGTCGCCGAGAAGCCGGGCACGTGGTCCGAGACGATGTAGACTGATCGGCTCACCCCGAAACGGGGAATCCGAACGCGGGAAAAGCGCCCGGTTCAAGGCCGGGCGCTTTTCCTTTGCACCTGGAAGAGCACGTTTACGGCTCTAAGAGGCCCCTTCCGCCTTTGACTGCCTGTGCTCCGACCGTCTCAAGGCACTGCGTTCCGCCGTGATTCGATTGAAGAACCAGAGGCACATGGAGTGGAAGAAGGAGCCGCCCCACCCGTGCCTCCGTTAGGGAGTTTCACGCCGTCGGCTTGACGCTCTCAGCCCGAGGGCCGGCTTGCTCTTACGCCCTCAGGCTCAGTTCCGAAGCGGGACGTCGAACTCCAGCGAGCGGTTCACCCCGAAGCGGTTGGCCCCATCTCCGGTGGCCGTGGCGGTGACGCGAATGGCCGTCACCCGGTCGAAGTCCGACGCATTCACGCTGTTCTGCACGCTGGCGTCGTCCATCACGTAGCTGAAGGCGGCGGTGTTCTCGAACGGGGCCACCAGCTCCTGCGGCCCTCTCCACAAGGCCGTGCGCGTGCCGAAGAACACCGAGCTGGCGAAGCGGTACGTGAGGAGGCCGTAGAAACGGACGTCCGTGCCCCGGTTGGGAACGCCGCCCGGGAAGTTGCCCGTCCACCCGCTCATGGTGGCATACCAGTCGTCAGGGAGTGTGGCCGGGGCCCCGTTCGCGACGCAGGTCGCTTTCGGGCCTGCGCCGGTCGCGACCACGGTTCCGCTCCACCCGTCTGCATACGCGAAGAGGCTGTCATACGTGCCGGCATAGCCAACACCGGCAAGACCCCCGGCGAGGCCCGCGTTGAAGGCGCTGTCGTAGCGGAACAGGGCGGCCTCATCCGCCGCTGTGGAATCGCACACCAGCGCTTTCGCCAGGTCGAACCGCAAGGTCACCGAGTCGGATTCTGCGGCGACGAGGTCGAGGGGTGCGGCCATCCGAAGCTCCGACGACATGAAGTCGAACGCACCACGCAACGTCTGTTGTGCGTAGATGGCATCGTCGGTCCGCTCGTAGAAGCGGCTTTGCCCGATCAGCAACGACATCAGAGCCGATGCCAATAGGCCGCTGATGACGAGCGCGATGAGTGCCTCGACAAGCGTAAAGCCGCCGGCGCCGCGCAGGGGCCCTGGGATCGTCTTACTCATGATATGTCCTCGTCCGCCTCAGCTAGTACTTGGGCAGGGGCCGCGGCTGATACAACCGTGTCCGGATCACACGCGGGCTTAGCGATCCGACACCCGCCACTTGCGCGCTGACGTCCTTGACGGTGGCGGAGACGTTCGTCACCGTCACCGTCACCACGTAGTCGTGTCCGTCCACGGTCACCGTATCCGTCTGATCGGCAGCGGCCGCGAATCCCTCGCGTTCCACCTTCTCCAGCACCAGCTGTCCGGCCGTTGTCTGTTCGGTCTGCCACTTGGCCAATCTTACCTGGGTGGCGGACGCCAGGGTGAGGCCCGAGACGGCGAGCAAGCCTACCACCAGTATCGTTACGGCGATCAACGCCTCGACAAGCCCGAATCCGCGCTCGTCACCCCGCCGGTTCATCATCGCACTTCGATTCATCATGCTCCTCACCTCACGGAACGATGACGCGGGAGCGTCCCAGGACGTTCGCCTGAACCCTTCGCGTCTCCGAGCGGCGCTGCAACTCGACCTGAACGAAGGCCGCCGTGGCCAGGCCGCGGGAGCTGAACGTCACCGAATCGCCGGTCGTCATGACGTCGAGAGAAGTCAGCCGCAGGTCGGTGTCGTCTTTGAACTCCCGCCTCCGGAACACCGTCCCGGCACCGTTGCGGATCAGGTAGCTGCGATTCGACTCGTCGGCCACCATCGAGAAGCTTGCACGATTCCTGATCGCCAGACTCCGCGTCAGCGAGATGTCTGCAGCCACGACGCGTGCCGCACGGTTGATGGTCGACCGTTCCCGGAAGCTCCGATAGCTGGTGTGTGCGATCATGCCGACGGTGGCTATGATCACTACTACGATCAGTAGCTCCACGACGGTCATGCCGCTCTGTCCGTACCTCGAACTCTCAGCCATCTTCCTCTCTGCGGTGCGGTGGACCCAAGACGCCACCGATCCTCTGTGTGATCGAGTAAGTCGCGGACCAGCGGTC
>JBDGYE010000116.1:0-6143 GCA_039584255.1 Gemmatimonadota bacterium | reverse complement strand
CTGGAGGAGGGAACCGGCCTCGAGAGCCTTGAACGCTCGCTGCCGGCCCTGGCGACGCCGACGGCCCGGGCCAGCTTCCACCACGCAGAGACCAGGTGGATGAACGGGCTCCCGAGCTCTCCAGCCACCGGTCTTCCCTCACCAATCGCCAGCAGGAAGTCGGAAGGGCCGTGGAACGGCGGCACAAGCGTGAACCCTCTTCCCGGTTCCAGGCGGGCAGGAAGGCCCTCGAGTTGAATACCTCCACGACGTCGGCCACCGAGGCTGCCCGGCGCGCTTGCCAGCCCGGCCGCAGCACGTATGCGAATGGATGCGGCGCATACACGACGCCACCCTGATCGCGAATCCGCTCGACGACCTCCTCCAGCCTCAGGTTGGGGGGGATCCACTCCGTGAGATACAGACCTATGATCTCGGTCCGTCCCCTGCAGCGGATCTCCTCGCCCACGATCACCCGTTCGGGATCGATGGTCTGCGCGATCCGCGCCCCCTCCATCTCCCCGTGGTCAGTGACCGCGACCCGGTCGAGCCCGAGCTCCGCCGCCCGCTCGACAAGCTCGGCGGGCGACGTTCGCGAATCCGGCGAGAAGGCCGTGTGAGTATGGAGGTCTGCCCGGAGCAGACGGGACTCGGTCGTCGGACTGCCCATCGCTGACACGGCCGAACGGTCAGCGTCTGACGGTGATCCGGTCCCCGGGGTGGATCACCGATGAGTTGAGCCCGTTGAGCTCCATCAGTTGGCGCGTCGAGACCTTGTAGCGCCGGCCGATCGCCCACAGCGTATCGCCACTGCGGACGGTGACGGTCAGCGGGCCGTCGGGCGGTGCCGGGGCCGGCGAGGAGCTCGCCAACCGCGCTCGCGCTGCCCCCGAACGCGGGATGATGAGGCGCTGCCCGATCTGGAGGCGCCGCGGATTGACGTAGTTGTTGGCCGCCCGGATTGCGGTCACGCTGGTGCCGTACCGCTGTGCGATGTGCGACAGCGTCTGGCCGCGCGTCACCACATGCTCGAGCCACGTCACCCTCTCGTCCGGAGGAACCTCGGCGTAGTTGGCCGCAAACGTCTTCTTCATGCCACGCGGTACTCGCACCTCGACCTCGCGGTCCGGCGGGGTAACCAGCCGGGGGTACTGCGGATTGAGGAGTCGGATGTCCGCCTCGGTGGCACCCGCCGCTTTCGCGAGGACGTCGAAGCTCGTCGCGTCGGGCACGACTGACGTGTCGAACTCCAGTGGAGACTCCGGCTCCACGTCGTCAAAGCCGTACTTCTCCGGATTCTTGGCGATGATGGCCGCGGCGATGAGCTTCGGGACGTAGTTGCGGGTCTCGCGGCGCAGCACGCGCGCCTGAGACAGGTCCCAGAAATCGTTGGACCCGGTGCGGGCGATGCCCCGGCTCACGCGCGCGGCACCGCCATTGTAGGCGGCGGCAGCCAGGTACCACGAGCCGAACTCGTCGTACAGGTCCGACAGGTGTGCGATGGCCGCGTCGGTGGCTTTGTACGGATCCCGGCGCTCATCCAGCCAGTAGTTGATCTCGAGCCCGTACCGGCGGCCCGTACCCCTGATGAACTGCCACATGCCGACCGCGTGAGCGCGGCTGTAGGCCCGAGGATTCATCCCCGACTCGATCATGGCCAGGTAGAGGAGATCCTCCGGAAGATCTGCCTCGCGAAGCTTAGCGCGGACCATACCCTCGTACCGGCCGGCCCGGCTGAGGTAGGTGGCGAAGCGACTGTGCGCCTTGACGCTGAAGTACTCGATCCACCGATCGACCTGTTCGTTCGTCTCGAGTGGGATCTCGTACCTCGCCGCGTTGGCGGGCTTCCGACTCAGACCGAGGGGATCGCTGCCAAAGAGCTCGTAGAACTCGAGCCTGCTTGCCTCGTCGAGCTGTTCGACCACTTCCTCGGCCTCGCGCTGCGCGCCCACCAGGCGTTCCGTATCCACCCCTTCTGCTTCGGCCGCCGCGAGATCGGCCGGAGTCGCTTCGGCCGCCGGCTGAACCGGCTCGGGCGCCACCGACGGCGCTGGGTTGCCAGCACACGCCCAGCCCAGCATCGCCACCGCAAGTGCCGCCACGATCGCTCCGCGAGACTCCGGTCTGTCAGCCCCCGATCCCCACATCGTCATTTACCTCCAACCTAGAGACGATAGTTCGGCGCTTCCCGCGTGATCACCACGTCGTGCGGGTGAGACTCCCGCAGACCGCCTGACGTGATCCGGACGAACTCCGAGTCGCTCTGCAACTCCCGTATCGACGCGACGCCGCAATATCCCATACCGCTTCGCAATCCGCCCACCAGCTGATACAGTGTATCGGCAGCGGGGCCCTTGTAAGGTACCCGGCCCTCGATCCCCTCCGGAACCAGCTTGCGCTGCTCCGCTGACTCCTGGAAGTAGCGATCCGCCGATCCTTCCTCCATCGCCGACAGAGAGCCCATCCCCCGGATCACCTTGAATCTCCGGCCTTCCAGGAGGAAAGCTTCTCCCGGGCTCTCCTCAGTTCCTGCAAGCATCGAGCCGAGCATGCACGTGTCGGCACCAGCGGCCAGGCCCTTCACGATATCGCCCGACTGCTTGATGCCGCCGTCCGCGATGATCGGTACGGCACCGTCCGCTCCGTTGACCGCCTCGAGGATCGCCGTGATCTGGGGAACGCCGACACCGGTCACCACGCGGGTGGTGCAGATCGAGCCGGGTCCGATCCCTACCTTGACCGCGTCAACGCCCCTCTCGACCAGTGCCCGGGCGCCATCGGAGGTGGCTATGTTCCCCGCGATCAACTGGACGTCCGGCAGGGCTTCCCGGACGCGCTGAACGGCGTCCAGGACTCCCTGCGAGTGCCCGTGGGCGGAATCGATCACCACCACGTCGCATCCGGCGTCCACCAGCGCTCGGGCCCGATCGAGCTCGGACTTCGCGGTACCAACGGCCCCCCCTGCCAGCAGGCGGCCGTGCTCATCCTTCGAGGCGTTGGGGTGGGCGCGCCGCTTGAAGATGTCCTTTACGGTGATGAGGCCCTCGAGTCTCCCTTCGCCGTCCACCACGGGGAGCTTCTCGATCTTGTTTCGGCGCAGGATCTGCTCGGCCTCGTCCAGCGATGTGCCGACGGGCGCGGTGACGAGCCCTTCCCTGGTCATGGCCTCGCCCACCGGTCGATCCAGATCCGTCTCGAAGACCAGGTCCCGGTTCGTGATGATTCCGAGCAGTCGGCCCCCATCGTCCACGATCGGCACGCCGCTGATCGAATACTCCTGCATCAGCGAGGTTGCCTGGAAGAGGTTCGCCTCGGGGCCCAGTGTGATCGGATCCATGATCATGCCGCTCTCGGATCGCTTCACCCGGTCAACTTGGGCGCACTGTGCCTCGATGGGCATGTTCTTGTGAATGATCCCAATGCCGCCGTCCCGGGCCATGGCAATGGCCATCTGGTGCTCGGTGACCGTGTCCATGGCCGCGGAAACCAGGGGAACGGAGAGGCGGATGGAACGGGTCAGCTGCGTTGTGACGTCGACGTCAGCGGGGTGGACAGTCGCATGACGTGGTACAAGCAGCACGTCATCGAACGTTAGCGCTTTGCGGATTGTCGTCTCGTCGGCCATGGTCCGGCGTGTCGTCGCGCGCCGCGCACGCGGCCTGGCGAGCGGCGTCGCCAGCCGGAACGGCGCAATATGCGAAGCCCGCTCCGCTGCGCGGGATCTCCGTGCTCTACGGAGACGCCGCGGCGGCCCCGCGTGGGACAAGAAGGCTAGATCACGTGCGTCGTACCGTCAACGGGCGGCGGTGATCCGGCTGTTCGGACCGACGGGGGCGTGGGACTCTCTGGCGTGGCCGGCATTCCGTCGAACAGAGGGTGAGCTCGTGCCTCGGCCCCGAGCGGCAGGGCTAGTCGACCGAGATCTCGCGGCGTTGTGGGGGATCCTGCTTCTCGTCATCCGGTGTCGGCGCCGATGGCTCCGGCTTTCCACCCTCGAGCTCTACCAGGAATTCCCTTCCGGCATCCCGGAAGGCTCCCAGGACCCGGTCCGCGGCTCCCAGAACCTTCATGGTCTCGCGTAGCGCCGAAGCCGGCACCCTTCGCTTGCGCATGGTGTCCTGGAAGATCTCGCCGAACCGCTGGAATCCCGACGGCCTCGATTCATCCTCGCCGTACTGCGATTCGAGGTAGCTAATGTAATCGAGAACCTGGTAGGCCTTGTCGTCGGGCAGAGATTCGAGCTTCCGCCACAGCTCCTTGCGGAGTATTTCGTTCATCTGGCTTCCTCGACTCGTGTCGTCGCCTCCAATGTACCGGGGCCGGCCGGAGCGAGGCCACCCGGCTTCACACCATTCGATCCCGGTGCCAGAAAGGTTTCACCAGGGTGTTCGCCTGCCAAGCTCGTCGGAGAAAGCATGAGCGTCCCGCTCCGGCGTGGAGAAGTCCCGGCAGGTGAGCTAGGTTCCTTCAGGGCCGGCAGAGCATCGGCCAGCTCGTAGAGCGGTGGAGGCCGGCATCTCCGGGAGGGATAATCAATCATATCAAACGCTCTGATCGCGGATCGCCATGACCGAAAAAAAGGATCACGGATCTGTCGACCGGTTGCTCGACGTGCTCCGCTGTCCAGAGTGCTTCAGCGGCAGTTTGACTCGCGGAGCACCTGATCACCTCCGGTGCTCCGGCTGTGGCGCGCAGTATCCCGTAATAGCGGACGTCCCGTATTTGTTGACCTCCGATGTTATGGAGGAGCACCTGGAGGAGGATAGATCGAGGCCAATTGAAGACGCCGGGCCAAAGAGCCCCACTGGAGGCGCCGTACACTGGAAAGAGTATGGGATCAGTGAACTGCTGCTCCCTCCGGACTCGGGTAGGGATGTCTTGTTGCTCGGATGCGGTGACGCGGGGGAGAAGCCATACCTGGCGGAGCTCGGCTATCGGCCTGTCGGCTTCGATGTCCGTCGCAGCGCAGGGACTGACTTCGTAGCCGATGCACACCGGATTCCGCTCGATGACTCATGCTTCGATCTCGTAATCTCAATGCAGGTGCTGGAGCATCTGCGGGCTCCGTGGGTCGTCGCCGCCGAGATCGGGCGCATCCTTCGTCCCGGAGGCTGTTTCGTCGGCTCGGTTGCCTTCCTGAAACCGTTCCATCACTCGTTCTTCCACATGACGCACAGCGGGGTGCAAGAGCTTCTCAGCCGAGCGGGCCTGACTGTAGACTATGTCGCCGGCGCACAGAGTCTCACCTACACGTTGGGCAGCTGGCTCATACCTTTCGGAGGCCGGCGATTCCGCCTCGCGCTTCTTGGACCGTTCGACAGGCTGCTGCTTGGCCTGCGGGCGCGATTCTGGGCGATCACACGCCGGCAGGATCCGCGGGGGCAGACCGACAGGTTCCGGACCGGGATTCCCATGAGCTTCCGCCAGTTCGACAAGCTGCGATTTGCTCCCGCGGTAGTATTCCGAGGCCGGAAGCTTGGCGCGGAGTGAAGCACGGATCAGGCTGATCTCGAGGTCGACAGCGCGCACTTGCTGGAACAGGCGCTAGCCTGATCGCGGAGAGGGAGGCGGTCGCCAGTGGTCTAGGCTAACCTCCAAGAGTCGCTCGAGTCTGCGATTCCATGGGTCATAGTACTCCTTGAGCTTCTCTCGCGTGTCCATGGTCATGGGAGGTGGAGAGAAAGGACGCTCGTTCAGACTCTGGAGGGCCGCCTTGAGCCTGTGCCTCAGGCGCTCGCTCAGGATCGGCCTCGTGACCCTCCGTACCACCGCCCACCGTTCGCCCTTGGAGGTCATGCCCAACAGGAAGCGGCTCCGGGACTGCGCGGCAACGTTACGTTGATGAGAGACCGAAGGTACGAAACTCGGATCCACACCCCCCAGCTTCCGGAATAGACGCTGACAGGCCTCTATCGGGTCGGCAGTCATCTCCTCGAAGATCAGGACGTTCACCTGCGGTCTTGGAAACACCGCGCAGATGGTCTCGAGGTGTTCGACGTACCGACCCCTTGCAAGATACGCATCGGGTTGACCGGGGTCCTTATCCCCTTCGGGTAGCCGTTCTTCAATCGTCTTGTCAAAGGATTCCGAGGTTTCCCAGCCCCTCTTCCGGGCATACCAGAATTCAGAGTACGCACGATCCACTGGGTCTCGGAGCACTAGCA
>JBDGYE010000050.1:0-20268 GCA_039584255.1 Gemmatimonadota bacterium | reverse complement strand
TCCAGCATCGCGATGTGGCTCCGCGCCTCCAGCAGCAGTGAGGCCTGGAGCACGAGCTGCACCGCCTCCGGGATGGTCATGAAGAAGCGGGTCGCCTCGCGGTGAGTCACCGTGAGCTTCTTTCCCGACTCCAGCTGGTTCCGGAAGACGGTGAGGACGCTGCCCTGGCTTCCGAGGACGTTCCCGAACCGGACCGCGGTGTAGTGCGTGCCCGGATATCGCTCGGCGCACGACAGCACCACGAGCTCAGCGGTCCGCTTCGTCGCTCCCATCACGCTGGTGGGGTTGACCGCCTTGTCCGTCGAGATCAGGACGAACTTCCCACAACCGGCCCGTCCAGCCGACTCCGCGACTTTCCACGTGCCGATGACGTTGTTCCGCACTGCCTCGGAGGGATTCGCCTCCATCAGCGGAACGTGCTTGTAGGCGGCGGCGTGAAAGACACGTGCGGGCTGATAGGTCTCCATCGCCTCGGCCAGCCGTCCGTCGTCCAGTATGTCACCCACGAATGGCTCGACCCGGAGGTCCTGGTGCGCTTCTCTCAGCTCCAGATCGAGGTAGAACAGACCGGTTTCCGCCTGATCGAACAGAACGAGGGCCGAGGGCCTGTGCAGCGCTACCTGTCTGGCTAACTCGGATCCGATCGATCCCGCGGCGCCCGTGATGAGTACTGGTTTGTCCCACAGGTCTTCCTCGAGCTCCGGCAACTCCAGCGCGATAGGCTCCCGCCCCAGGAGGTCCTCGATCCGGACGTCGCGCAGCTGTGCGAGGGACACGGGGCCAGCGTAGACGCCCTTCTCGTGGGGGAGGATTCGCAGGTCCAGGTCGACGGCCTCACAGATCTGGACCACTCTTCGCACGGCCTCGGGAGGCGCCGAGGGCATCGCCAGCACCAGCTCCTCGACCCCGTGCTCCTCCGCCAGGGCCGGAATGTCATCGCCCGCTCCCAGCACGGGCACCCCGCGCAGCCTCGTACCCACCATGGTTCGATCGTCGTCTACGAATCCCACGAGCTCGAGGCCCAGCTCCGGGTGCTGAATCATCTCGCGGCTGACCAGGCTGCCGGCCTCGCCGGCTCCCATGATCAGGACATGCCTGCGGGGATGCGGTTGTCCGTTCGCTCCGAGCCGGCGCCGGTACCATTCGAAGGCAAGCCGGTAGGCCAGGCGAAGGCCTCCTAACAGGTAAGAGGCGAATACCCACTCCAGGAGAACCACCGACCTAGGCACGGGACGCTGCAGCGGCAGCTGGAAGAGTATCAAGAGGAACGCTGCTGACGAGATGAGAGTGACGGCACCGATGTCCACCATGTCCCGCAGGCCCGTGTACCTCCACTGGTGGGCATTCAGGTCGAACAGCGATGACACGACAATTCGGGCAGCGACGAGCCAGCCGACGGAGAGTGCGAAGGTGAGGGAGTACTCCGCAGGCCAGCGCATCTCGAACCGAACGACATACGCGGCTACGTACGCGGCGACCGAGACGAGAACCGTGGAGAGGAGTGCTAGGGCACGACGTCTCCGATAGAGCGCCCGCGTGATGCGCTTGAGGCTTGCCTTCATGCTGGAGGGCATCAACGCAGGGTTACGCTCTCCTCGTCAGACGTGCCTGAGGTCCGGCGCAACTGGTGGCCGCACCACGACCGATGAAGCGACTGGGGGGCGCTACCATTACGCTTCCCCGAATCGGCTGCAGGGGCGCTTCCTGGAGTCACGGAATGGCCCAGTCGCTCCGCAAAAACACTACATCTTGTGATCTGCCAAAGCTACGTCCCCAACATGTTGGGGTCAACGTCCGCCGAGTGGCATCTTGCGAGAGCTCGCGGGCCGCTGGACCGACAAGGGGTTCTCCCGCCTAGCCGCTGGGCCCTGAATCCAGGGGGCAGTGCACCGGTCTCCCACATTTTGCACGCATCTTGCCCTTCACTCCCGGCATGGAGGCCCGGACAACTGCACCAGAGGCGACGAATAGCGCTTCGCTTAGCGGGGAGCGGGCGGATAGCCTCATCGAGCTCTCATCTGCCTACCCGGGTTGTCTGCCCTTCCCCGCGGTTCAGCCGGCGGCAACCGCCGCGACAAATGTCGTACTGGTAAGGCCTTCCAGGCTCCCTGGCGATCCAGGCAGGCGTTCGAGGGGCATGGCCAACGATCGGTTCGTCCTCGGAGGAGCCGCCGGCGACTACCGGTACCCGCATCTCCGTACCTGCGCCGGGCGAATGGCGGCCCGAGAACTCGGCGCGATTTCATTTGCAGAAGGCGTCAAACCGGAGGAAATCGCAGACGTCCCGGGTCTCGTTCCAGCACGACCGGACCCGCGCCGGCCAGGAACGGAACGAGGGAAGGCTCTGCGCCTGCTTCCGGCCACGGGCAGGGGGTGATAATGCAGCAGGGACTCACCTCCGTGGCGCGGCCCCATGCCTCCATCACGGGCGAGCTCGCCGACATCCTGATCGAGCTGTCCTCGGCATTGCAGAAGTTCTGCATGTACAGCCCCGGCCACCCGGCGCTCCGGGCGGCTGCGAGCGCCGTGGCACAGAGACTCGCGAAACGGAGAGGACATCGTGGCACGCTTTGCCTGGCCGCTGTCAACGAACAGCTGATCGTCGAGGTACGGCCGGAGTTCGAGCTGACCCGCCACTTCGAAGGGGTGACCGCCAGGCTCACGCACCCGCTTCTCCATGCGCTCGCGGAGCGCCTTCACAAGCACCAGGTGGGTGAGGTAGCCCTGGCGGAAGGCGTCACGACCGACGAGCTGGTGGATCTCCTGACCGTCCTTGGGACCGATCCGGAGCAAACCGGGCGACCACTGGGGGCCGAACCGGAGGATACTCTAAAGGACCTTCCGCACGTACGAATCCATCGGGAGGGCTCCGATGTGATTCGCTCTGCCCGAGGCGAAGATGGTCCTCCACCACGCTCCGAGGATCACGACGCCCACCTCTGGGATGAGTTCGCCCGCGACGCCCTGGGCATCGAGTCTCCAGAGGAGTCGAGGACGTATGATCCGTCGGAAGTCGCCCGGGCCATCGACGTGCGTTCGGGAAGTGCGCCGTTCGACCGAAAGATGGTGGCTCATCTGCTCAACATCGCCCGTGATCTTGGTGAGGTCGGAGCGCTTGAAGCCATAGAGCTGCGAAGGCGGATCTCCAGCGTCCTCCGGCAGCTGGATGGAGTGACGCTCCGCTGCCTCCTGAACATGACAGGCGATGGTCGACTCCGGCAGGAGTTCTTGTTCCACGCGGCGCACGCGCTGGACGGGGATGTCGTGTTCGACCTGGTACAGGCTGCGGCGGAGGACGAGCGAAGCGACATCTCGCGCTGGCTGATCCGGCTTCTGTCGAAGCTGGCACGGCATGCGTCGTCGGATGATGAGGCGGTGGTCCGCCACCGAAGCGACGGTGCCATGCGCAACGTGGTCCGCAGGCTGCTTTCGGATTGGCAACTCGACAACCCGAACCCCGGCGACTACGAGCAGGCCCTGGCCAGCATGTCCATGAGCGTGGAGAGCGAAGAGCCGGCTCACAGCCTGGAGTCGGCCGTGGAGCCGGACCGCGTCATACAACTGAGTCTCGAAACCGATGTTTGTGCTGATTCTCTTGGGCGATCCGTAGACGACATCCTGCGGCTGGACCAGGCGCTAAGCCTGCTCGGTCTCCTCGACAGGACACCGAGCGACGGCGAGGTCGCAGCGATCATCTGGAGCCGCCTCACCGACGGCGCCGTGCTGCGGCGCCTCATCGAGGTCGAGGAGCCCGACTTCGAGGTCATCGACAAGATTCTTCCTCACGCAGGGATGGCTGGGTCGGAGCCCCTGCTCGACAGGCTGGCGGCGGCCGAGTCCTTGTCGATCCGGCGCCGCGTCTTCGATCGCCTCAGACGGTTGGGCGCCGCAGTCGGTCCGATGACCTTGCAGCGCATCGCATCTCCCGACCAGACCCCCTGGTTCGTGCTTCGGAACATGCTCTCCCTGTTGGCCGTGCTGGAGGAGCTGCCGGACGGATTCGACCCCTGGACGCTCACGGAGCATGAGAACCCTCACGTGCGCCAGGAGGCGTTCCGGCTCTGCCTTCGCATTCCGGAGAGGCGCGACAGGGCGATCCTGGCGGCGCTCACCGATGCCCATTCCCGCATCGTCTCGCTGGGTGTGTTCGAAGCGGAGCGGGGCGCGCCTGCCTCGGCGGAGGCGCGATTGAGAGGTATCGCCTCATCCGATGAAGATCCGGAGCTGCGTCCGCACGCCGTGCGAGCGCTCGCCCGACTGGGCACGACCGGAGCGCTCGAGAGTCTGCTGTCGATCGCTCAGCCGCGCCGCCGCGGTCTTCGGAAGGAGTTGCCCGAGAAGTCGCCTTCGTTACTCGCCGCACTTCGCGGCCTGGCGGAGCAGTGGCCCAACGAGCCGAGGGCAGCGGCGATCCTCCAGCTGGCCAGGGAGTCGGGCATTCCCTCGGTCGTGGAGGCGGCGTCATGAGCCACCCTGCCGCGTTTCTGGACGCCCTAGGGGAAAACCTCGCAGCGGCCGCCGGCCCTGACCCGGAGGCCGAGGCCCTGGAAGAAACCGTTTCGCAGCTCATGTCGGCGCTGCAGATGCTGCTCAGGCTGAACGCCTTCCCCGTATTCGAGTTCCGCGACGGCGATGTCATCTACGAAGACGAGCTGATGCCCGAGATGCAGCACTGGGAGTGGTCGCTCCGCCTGGCGCAGGCCGGGGTGGAGCGTCTCGAGGTCACGCCGGGAACCACCCAGGAGGACATTGAAGGCTTCGTGGATGAAGTCGTTTCGCGGCTCTACCTTCGCGGTGACGGCGCGACGGCTCGCGAGATCCGGGGTCAATCAGGACTGAGGTTTCACGAACTGGTCGAGGACACACTGAACGCCGAGCCCCCCGAGGCGCTCGTGCCGCTGGAGTTCAGCCTGAAGGACGAATCCGATGTGGTGGGCTGGCTGCACGAGGAGGTGTTGGCCCGCGGTGAGGTCCCGGTAGGCGAAGCAACGGCGGTAGTGGAGTTGCTGAGCGTCGCCATGCATTCGGAGGCGAGCGTCATCGTGCCCCTGGTCGAACTGAAGGAGATCGACCAGTACACCACGAGCCATTCCATGAATGTCTCCTGCCTCTCGATGGCGTTGGCCGAGTCTCTCGGCTACGGTTCGGTCGATGTGCGAGCGATCGGCGAGGCAGCCCTCCTTCACGACGTTGGGAAGACCCGGATCCCCGTTCATGTCCTCAACAAGCCCGGGAAGCTGACGGAGGAGGAGTGGCAGCTCATCCAGACCCACACGGTAGAGGGAGCCCGCATTCTGCTTGGGTCGGGGCCAGGAATGGAACTGGCGGCGACGGTCGCGTATGAGCACCACCTTAGCTGGCAGGGAGAAGGCTACCCCGAGCTCACGTACCCTCGGCAGCCGCACCGGGTCAGCCGGCTGATTCAGGTGTGCGACGTATACGACGCCCTGCGGACGCGACGGCCCTTCCGACCACCCTGGCCATACGGGCGGGTCGTGCAATTCCTCAAGAAGCGGTCGGAAGAGTATCTGGATCCGGAGTTCGCGGAGGGCTTCCTGAAGATGATCCAGCGCTGGGAGCCTCGGCAGGTGACGCTCGGCGAGGCCTCCGAGGGGGAAGAGGCGGCGTAGCCCTGGCCGTCCCTCAACACCAATCCGGCCAGCCCGTGGGCGTCGGCGACATGTTCGACGCGCTGGGGGCGGCGGGTCGGAACGCTCTCGCCATCAAGATGTCGTACGGGATTCCGATGTAGGCGAACCGGGGCCCGGTATTCAGCTTGCCCACATTTCAGCTTCTACCCACTTTCCACCAGCGTTCGCCGGGACGCCCAGGCGCGGGCGCCGAATCCTTCAGACCGGCCGGTCGACGAACCAGTCTGGAGCTCCAGATCACCGCGGGATCGAGAGGATAGGCTGAGTCTTGTCGTTCTTATCGACGCTGAAGGAGCGGCGCCTGCCGCAGTTCGCCGCGGCCTATACCGCGGGCGGTTGGGTGCTACTACAGCTGGTCGACCAGCTCGTGGACCGCGGAGTCGCACCGGACCCGGTCTACCCGACGGCGCTGGTTGTATTCATCTGTGGCGCGCCCGCGGCCGTGATCCTGTCGTGGTTCCACGGTGCGCCGGGGAGCCAGAGGTTCCGGCCGCTCGAGCTTTCGCTCCTCGCCGCCCTCGGGGTCATCACGGTGGGTGTGAGCGCCTTCGTGTGGCGCTCGACTGCCGCCGGCGCCGGGGGACCGACCGGTCCTCTTGTCGACCTGCCTCCCACCGAGGACCCACGCCGGATCGCCGTGCTCTATTTCGAGAGCCGGGGCGATGAGGACGTGCGGTTCCTGGCTTCGGGACTGACGGAGTCTCTCATCGACGAACTGAGCGCCGTCGAGGCTCTGCACGTCGTATCGCGCAACGGCGTGGCCCCGTACCGGAAAGCCGTAGTGCCGCCGGACAGTGTCGGTCGAGCCCTCGAGGTCGGCACGATCGTCGAGGGCCGGGTGGCGGCGTCCGGCGAGCGCTTGCGAGTCAACGTCTCGCTGGTGAACGCCACCACGGGAGGCCAGTACGGTGACGTGGAGCTCGAGCGGGCCCGGGCGGAGCTGTTCGATCTCCAGGACGATCTCGCGCGGGAGGTGGCGCTGCGGCTGCGCGAGAAGCTGGGAGATGAGATCCAGATCCTGGAGAGACAGGCTGAGATCAGCAACGTCGAGGCCTGGGAGCTTCTCCAGCGGGCCGCCGAAGCGGTATCCGACGCCGACCAGGTCGCGAGGGGCGGCGACCTGAATACCGCGGAAAGTCTACTGGCAAGGGCGGATTCGCTGCTCGTGTCAGCACAGGCGCTGGAGGCCGGCTGGGTACGTCCGGCGGTCGAGCGAGGCCGGCTGGATTACAGACGGTCGCGCATCACCGGGTTCGACGACCGCTCGGCGGCCGACGGGTGGATCGGCCAGGGACTGGAGCACGCGGAGGTGGCGCTGGCACTGCAGCCGGATGACGCCGACGCGCTGGAGCTCAGGGGCACGCTGCGTTACTGGAAGTTCCTGCTGAACCTGGGCGGCGGGCCGGCCGAGAGCGGGCGGCTGGTGGCCGGCGCGGAGGCGGACCTGCGCGCTTCGGTGAGCGCGAACCCGCAGCAGGCCTCGGCGTGGAGTTCGCTGAGCCACCTGCTGGCCAACCAGGACCGGGTGCCCGAGGCGAAGCTGGCCGCCATACGCTCCTACGAGAGCGACCCCTACCTGCGGAACGCGCACCTCACGCTGTGGCGGCTGTTCTTCACCTCCTTCGACCTGGGTGACGGGGTGGAGGCGCGCCGGTGGTGTGAGGAGGGTCGCCGGCGCTTTCCGGACCACGAACGCTTCCGGCTGTGCGGGATCCTGGTGTACGCGCTGCCCGACGCGGAGCCGGATGTGGCTGGGATGTGGGCCCGGTTCGACGAATTCATCGAGCTCAGCCACCCGGACGATCGGGAGTTCAACCGGCATCGAGGCCAGATGACGGCCGCGATGGCTCTGGTGCGGGCCGGTTTGCCGGACAGCGCCCGCTCGGTGGCGGTGCGGGCCCGGGCCGGTGCGGACCTGGACCCCACCCGCGACCTGGCCTACTGGGAGGCCGTCGTGCGCAGCCTGCTGGGCGACATCGACGAAGCCCTCAACCAGCTGAGCATTCACCTGGCCGCCAACCCGGGCGCAGTAGAGGGCAGCGACCAGATCTGGTACCTGGAGGAACTTCGGAAGGATCCCAGGTTCGAGTCGATCAGCGGCGCGCCCTGAGGTAGCCATCGACGGAGTGCCGGGCTTGTCACAAAGTGGCGAGGGGCCAAGGGCACCGATGGGCAACGGTTGTCGGCCTCGGGGCGTCCCGAGGGTCGATCGTACCGACCGAGCTCTCTCTCCCGGAGATCCACAATGCTGACAATTGAGCCCGCATCTGGCACTATCTCGAGGCGTCTCTTCCTCGCCCTGGCCCTCTCGCTGTCCACCGGGCAGGCGGCGTGTGGCAGAGGCGCGGGCTCCGTCGCCCGCCTCGAGGCCGCCGTGGACACGGTGGACGGAGTCGAGCGCCTGATGTATCCAGAGAGCGGAGCTCCGGTTCTGGCCTGGAGCCTGGATACAGTGGCGCGGATCGGAGGGTACGCGGCGCAATCCGAGGCGTACCAGTTCGGCGAGGTGGGGCCCGGGGCCCTTGCCGGCGACGGGGCCGGCAACCTCTTCGTGCTGGACTTCATGGGCAAGCGAGTTCTCGGCTTCGACCAGGAGGGTTCCTCGATCGGAATCTGGGGACGCGAGGGAGCCGGCCCGGGCGAGCTGCAGATGCCGACCGGGCTGGGATTCGGGTCAGACTCGATCTGGGTGCTCGACAACGGAAACCAGAGGATCACGATCTTCTCCCGCGACCCCGAGGGCGAGCCCACCAGCCTTCCGCTTCCCGAGGGCTCGGGCCACATGGGTGGCGGGATCGTCCCGCGCGACGGGGGCACATACGGAGTCATCTCGATGTTCTCGTTCCGTCCGGGCGAGGACGCGGGTCCGCCGCCGCGGCCGCTGGTCTTCCTGGGCCGCGACGGCACGCCGGGCGACACGGTGTGGAAGTCGCCGCCACCGGTCATGGACCGTCTCGAGATCGAGATGGAGGGCGGTGGGATGATGTTCATGATGGCCCAGCGGGCGTTCAGCCCGTTCCTTCGCTGGGGCCTCTTCTCCGACGGAACCTTCGCCCTGACCGAAACCGCCGAGTACGACGTCAGGCTCGTGCGCCGCGATGGAGCGGAGCTCCTCCGCATCCGGCGCGATCCCCCACCGCGGCCCGCGGCCGAGGCCGACAGGCAGGCCGAGAGGGAACGCATGCGTGAGTCCTCCGTCGCTGGCAACTTCCCGGGCGCGGAGCAGATGATGGAGAAGCGCCTCGAGAAGCTGACGTTCGCCGAGGTGATCCCGCGGATCACAGGCCTGGCGGTGGATGGGAGCGACCGGCTGTGGATAGGGGTGTCGGAGAGGACCCCCGGCGAGACCGACCGGATCGACGTCTACGACCTGGACGGGCAGCTCCTCGGCGAGATTCGCGACCTTCCCTTCTTCCCGAGCCTGTTCTATGGCAACGGGCTCGCGGCCCACTTGACCCGGGATGACCTCGATGTCCAGCAGGTGATCGTGACGAGGCTCGTGGAGGAGTAGGGGTCGGGCCCAGGCCGTTCCCGGAAGGGCATCCGCGGCAACTACCGGTGGTTACGGATCTTTCCCTTCCGGCGCCGTGCGCGTCAGCCGGTGCACGAGAACGGCCGTTCGCTTGGACATCACCGGAATCGACTCGAGGTTGACCGTCTCGCCGAGGCTGTGTGCGTCCTTACCCACCACACCCAGTCCGCCGAGAGCCGCCGTGTGTTGGGCGGCGAAGGAGACGTCCGCGGCTCCGCGCCGGCCGGGATCCACTGGCTCGATGGGGCCGAAGCCGAGGTCCCTGCTCACCGCGTCCAGCTCGACCAGGAGTGCCTCGTTTCCGGCCGTTGGGGCCATCGGAGGATACGAGTCCCGAAAGGTGATCGTCGCGGAAGCTTGTGGGAGGCTCTGGACAACGATCCGTTCCATCCGGGCCTTCGCGCGCTTCAGCTGCTCCGATGAGAGCGTGCGTAGATCTCCCGCCGCCGTGACCGTCTGGGGGATGACGTTCGTCTTGCCGAACGCCGTCCCGCGGTCGATCTCGGCGTCGTAGTCGGCAGTCGTTCCCCCGACGATGATCCCCGGTCCGAGCGTGAGGTAGGGTTCTCCCCGCATCTCCACGTAGAACGCGCTCAGGATCCGTGCCGCCTCGAATATCGCTCCGGCGCCGTACTCCTCCTTGAAGATGAGCGATGAGTGGCCTCGCCGGGCGGTCACCTGAAGGGCCCAGCCGGTGAAGCCCCGACGCGCGATGGTGGCTGAGTTCATGCCACCCACTCCACCCTCGAAGCCGAGCGCCGCGTCGCTGCGCGAAGCGGCCTCGATCAGGTCGGCTCGGCTCGTGGTGAGCGGATCGCCCGTGGCTTCCTCGTCACCGAGCAGAGCGACGATGATACGTGCGTCGGCTAGCGCGCCGGCTGCTTGCATGGCCTTGAGGGCGTAGAGGATCACTACATTCCCGCCCTTCATGTCGGCTACGCCGGGTCCCGAGGCGTATCCGCCCTCCAGCAGGTCGAATCGCTGGAACGGACTGTCCTTCTCGTATACGGTGTCGAGGTGGCCGATGAGCAGCACGCGCTTCCCTGAACCTCCGTCGCGCTCCACGAACAGATGCCCGGCCCGGTTCACTTCGGCCGGCATCGGAATCCACCGAGGCTCGAAGCCCAGCGCCCTCAGCTCCTCCTCGAAGATCCGGCCCACCTCGCGGACGCCCTCGTGGTTCATGGTGCCAGAGTTGACGTTGACGATCCGCTCCAGGAACTCCACCGCCTCCCGATCGTGCTCGTCGATGTAGCCGACCATCGCGCGCTCTGCGGCGCTGAGCTCCCTTGCCGAATCCGCGAGGGTCTGCCGAGGCACGGTGGCCGACAGGGCCATCACGGCTCCGGGCGGGCGGGCGGGCGCCACGAGGACCGGCTCGAGCGCCAGGGGCGCGTCGGCGCTTCCCTCCGGCGCGAGGACCGGGACTTCACCCTCGTCCGACGCCATCGATGCGCATCCGGCCACCAAGGCGGCCGTCACCAGCGCCGCAAGGTGGACAGCGGTTCGCCGCCTGCTCGCGTGCCTCACTCTCCCTCCGCGTTCTCGGCTCGAGTCGCCACCGACAATCGGGCTCATGCACGGCAGAGTCAACCGCGCTCCGCCGAACGCTTGCTCGAGCGCTCCGTGCGACGTATCCTGGCCGAACAGAAACCGAAGGTGGCGGTCTCCCCGCCCGGGAGCCGGTCTCCGGGATCGGGCGGTGGCGCGCCACGGATACGTTCCACTCGCCGCCCGGCGTAAGCCTTTGAGCCGAAAGCGACTCAGTCCCGTCCCCGATTGGGTGCCCGCGGACATGCCGCCGGCCCCGGGAGTCTACCAGTTCGAAGATGCGCTGGGCTCGCCCATCTACGTCGGGAAGAGCGTCAACCTGAAGCGTCGTGTCCGCGGCTACTTCTACGGAGGCGGCCCACGGGACGAGCGCATGGCGCAGATGATCCGTCTTGCCAGGGCCGTAAGCGTGCAGCGGGCCGGGAGCGACCTGGAGGCGAAGCTGGAGGAGGCGGATCGGATCGAGCGCCACAGGCCTCCCTTCAACAGGGTGTACAAGAACCGCTCGTGGGGATGGTACCTGGAGATCGACTGGGGTGACCCGTTCCCGCGCCTGAGAGTCGTGCGCGGTGCCCGTCGTGTTAGGGCACAGTACTTCGGCCCGTTCCGAGGACGGAGGCTCACCGCGGAAGCGGCGCAGCTCGTGGAGAAGGTGTTTCGTCTGCGCAGCTGCACAGGCTCCGTACGCCCCGACCCTGAAGGCTCGGGCTGCCTCCAGTACGGGATCGACCAGTGCAGCGCGCCCTGCATCCGCGCGGTCGGCATCGACGCGTACCGTCGCCAGGTCACCGAGGCGGCGCGTCTTCTATCGGAGCCGGACTACTTCCAGGTGGCCTACCAGCGCTTTGAGGAGAGCCGCGATGGGGCGGTTTCGGCCGGGGCCGAACGGGAGGCCATGATCTGGCAGCGGCGGTTGGGCTGGCTGGAAGAGCTGGACAGTTACCGCCATGCGCTCGAGCGCCCGTGGGTGGACAGTTCGTGGCTCATCGTGCTCCCGGCGGCCTCGGACGGCGGCGGAGTTCTTCTTCCGGTGGCGCGCGGACGCGTGCTGTCCCGGCGAAGGTTGATGTGGGGTGAGACCGGGTGGCGCCGGGTGGTGGAGGAAGCGTGCTACGAGGTCCGCGTGGCGGAGCTCCGGGCCGAGTCGGTGTTCCCGGCAGCCGAGCTCACGCGTAGCCTCATCGTCACCGCCTGGCTGGAGAACGGAACTGCCGAGGGCCGGGCGCTGAACCTGGACGCCATGGACACTCGGGCCGTGCTGCAGGCGCTGGAGGCTGGGAGATCTTCGGCCGGGACCTAGAAGGCTGTTGAAGAAGTACAGCGGGCCGCGCGCAGGGGTCTTCCGGGCTCAGGCCTTCTTCAACAGCCTTCTAGAGGGTGAGCCGGTTAGTACGCTCGGGATGGTCGGGGAATCCTTCGACCGAGGCGGGCAGCAGCGAGGGCACGAGCCCTCCCGGCGTCTCCCAGGCGTCGAACTCCTCGGCCCAGGTAAGGCCCCATCGTTCTCCCCGCTCGCGGTGCCAGGCGTCGAGCCACTCCGGATCCGGGAACTCGAGCTCGCTCCGGTAATGGCGAGCCAGCTCCATGACCTTGTCGCGATAGGGCTCGGCGTCGATCGCCACCGCGGGAAGCGCGGAGTGGATGCCACGGTATGTGAAGACGGGCACCGGCTTCCGGTGTGGCTCCAGGGGCGCCACGACGCGCTTGATTCGGGCGAGGGTGATGGCGTCGCGCACGACACGTCCGCACGCCTGGTGATCGGGATGGCGCATGCCACGGCGCCAGGCGTGGCCCCAGGTGATGACTCCGTCGGGCTTGGTCTCGGCGATGAGCTGTGCCACCCGCTCCGCGGCGTCATAGCTCGCCTGCAGCCGCGTGTCGGGGAAGTCGAAGAAGCGCGTCTCGACGCCGAGGATCTCTCCGGCGCGATGACCGTGCGCCGTCCGTCGCTCGATGATCTCGTCTGTCGGAATGGGGCCCAGCGCCTCGGTCATCTCGCCGCGCGTGAGCCACGCGAGGACGACCCGATCGCCGCGGGCGCGCTGGGCCAGTATCGCGGCGGCGACGCCCACCTCGTCGTCCGGGTGGGCGAGCGCCACCAGAAGGGTCTGTCGCTCCGCGGTCCCGTCCTGTCCCGCCACCCGCGCGCGACCGTCGTCAGTCGCTGCCGAACAGCCGGAAGTTGACGCGGGCGCCGGCGGTCAACGGGAACAGCCAGGCGTGGTCGAACTGCTCCGGGAACACCGACGTGTCGCCGGTCTCAACGATGATCAGGTAGGCCTGGCCCTGGGCGAACAGGTTGAGCCAGTCGGTTGCCTGGTAGCCGATCTTCGCGCCGCCGTCGAAGGTGAGGTAGCGGTGGTCGAACCCGTTGGCCGGATGGCCCGGATCGAACGTGTCGTCCACCTGCATCTTCGTGACCCCGGCCCCCAGGTTCAGGTCGAACGTGAACGGCAGGTCCTGGTACTTGGGCCGGTTGAACTTCACCTCGAAGCCGCCCCCGAGGTAATAGACCTTCATCGGAGGCGACAGCACCACGCCGAACTCGTCCTCGCCGTCGTCCAGCTTGGCGTAGTCGAAGTCGGCGCGGATGGCCACGTTCGGGTGGAAGTGATAAGCCAGAGTGGCGCCGGCCATTCCGCCCAAGTCGGTGAGCGTGGCCAGGGTTCCCGCAGGGATCATGACGCCGCCTCGGGCGTCCAACGAAAGGTGGCCTTTTTCCTGTCCGAGGGCCGCCGAAGGCACAATCAGCAGCGCGGCTGCGGCCAGAAGCGCACCGGTCTTCGTGGCGTTATGCAAGGCTTCCTCCTTGGCTTCGCGGATGATCCTCGATCCGCTCCCGGGCCGCACGGTGGGCGTACTTCCGCGCCATACCGCCGGATCGGAGGTGACGGAACGCGACTCGCGCGCCCCCTTCCAGTGCACGAACCGCGCCAGGTATTCAGTTCTCGGGCGCACCTTCTCCCACCACACGTTTCATCATATGGCCGGCCTCGAGCCAGTCGCCCGCCTGGATACCGTTGATCACGAGCACCGTCTGGTCCGGAACCGTAGACGGGTAGCGCTGAACATAGTCGGCGCCGCTCATCGCCGTGGACAGGGTGACGATCTCCAACGTCCTCGGCTGTGCCGAGAGCAGGCGGCGATCAGTGAGCGGGGCGAACGTGTCGAACGACCGCTCGAAGGCCACCGCGTATCTGCCCATGCGCGACGGCGTCGTGTAGCCCAGGAACTGGTACGTCAGATCTCCATAACGAACGAACAGCACCTCGCCTTCGATCGTGCCCTGCTGTCTGGCTACCTGAAAGGTCCCCTGCACCGCCGGGAGTCCGTTCACGGTCCGGCTGCGGGAGCCGGTGCGCGTGATCCCCTCGCCGCTGAAGAACGCTTGCGCCGCCTCTTCGGGGCTGCCCTGGGCCAGCGAGAGTTGCATCGCCGCGTCCCGATCGGGCGCCTGCCCGAGCACTGCCTGCGGCGCGTTCTGGGTGTCCCACCCCTCCGGGAATCTTACCTGGAACTTCAGCTCCGGATGGAGGAACAGGCTCCCCTGGAAGTAGCCCTGCCGGGGATCCGGCCCGAAGATCATTCCGTGGATCCGACGGAGGTACTCATCCCGCCTGACGATACCGCTGGTGATGCCAGACTCGATGATCCGCTGCTCGGCGTCGGCCACCCGGTTGCCGGGGTCCGGGTGCGTCGACGCCCACTGGGGCATCGGGCTCCCGCCTGACTCGTCGCTCTGACGGTCCAGAATCAGGAACATGTCGACGGCTCCCTGGGGATCGTATCCGAGGCGGGTCATGTAGCGGAAGCCCAGCAGATCCGACTGGCTCTCGTCGTCGCGCCCGAACTTGAGAAAGAGCAGCCCGAGTCCGCCACCGAGCGCGTCGGCGAACGGCGCCAGCTCGGGGACGAACGCGGTGCCGGCGAACAGGCCGAGCTGAGCGAGCTGCGCCCGGCTGATCTGCTCGACGCTGTGGCGGGCCGTGATGTGGCCGATCTCGTGGCCGAGCACCGAGGCGAGCTCCGCCTCCGAATTGAAGTAGCCCATGATCCCCCTGGCCACATACACGGGGCCTCCGGGAAGGGCGAAGGCATTGATCACGGGGTCGTCGACGATCTTGAAGGACCAAGGCAGGTCGGGCCTCTCGGACACGGCGGCGATGGCCTGTCCGATGGAGTCCACGTAGGCCCCCAGGCCTTCGTCATCGTAGAGGCCCATCGCGGCGTCCACGTCGACCGAGGCCTGCTGGCCCATGGCGATTTCCTGATCCTCGCTGACAAGCGAGAACATGCGTCCGCCGGTGGCGGGGTTCACCGCACAGGCGCCCAGCGAGAGGGCTCCGGCGCCAGCGAGTGCGCAAAGGCCCAGCCCTTCCCAGAGCTTCCGGTACTTCATTTGGGTCTAATGACTCCCTGCTTGGCGTTCGTGGCCGGCCCGGGACCGGCTCGCGGCTCAATACGCTCTAAAGATAGGGCGTCGGCCCGCTCGCACCACAGGGTCCGGCCTTGAACCGGCCTACCGAGTTTGTGCAGCTTAGCCGCGATGATGCCCGATGCGATCGATGTCTGACAAACGCCATGCACCTGGAGCAATCCCGTGAACGAGTCCGCGACCGATCTGATGTGGCTGAAGGCGCTCGAGCTGGACGAGCTCCCGGAGGGGCGCGTGAAGCCCGTTACGTGCGCGCACACCACGCTCTGCATGACGCGTCACTCCGGCCAGTACGGCGCCCTCGACAACCGCTGTCCGCACCAGGGCGGACCGCTCGGCGAGGGCAGCATAGAAGACGGGTGGCTGCGTTGTCCATGGCACGGCTGGGACTTCGATCCTCTCACCGGACGCCCTCCCGGGGGCTTCGACGACGGAGTCGTCATCTATCCCGTGAAGGAGCGAGAGGACGGCATCTATGTCGGCTTCCCGAAGGAAACGGTCCGCGAGCGCACGGTCTCGGACGTCATGGTCGAAACGATGGTCAATTGGGGCATCAAGTGGGTGTGGGGCATGGTGGGCCACTCGAACCTCGGGCTCGCCGAGGCGATCCGCCAGCAGGAGGAAGCCGGCAACCTGCGCTACATCGGTATCCGTCACGAGGGCGCGGCTTCCTTCGCCGCGTCCGCGTACGGGAAGCTCACCGGGCGGCCCGCGGCCTGCTTCTCCATCGCCGGCCCCGGCGCGACGAACATGCTCACAGGCCTGTGGGACGCGAACGTGGACCGCTCGCCGGTGCTCGCTCTCACCGGGCAGGTGGATACGCAGGTGCTGGGTCCCGGCGCCTTCCAGGAGGTGGACCTGCAGGCGGCGTACGGTAGAGTAGCGGGTTGGAGCCAGTCCGTGCTGCACGGCAGCCGCCACTCCGAGCTTGTCAACCTGGCCTGCAAGAGCGCCATCCTGAACCGGGGCGTCTCCCACCTCATTCTTCCCGACGAGGTACAGGTTCTGCCCGCCGGCGGGGGAAAGGCCGGAGGACCCGAGGGCCGGCTCGCGTCCCGGGAGATAGGACCGCCTGAGGAGTCGCTGTCGCGAGCGGCGAATCTGCTCTCCGGCGCCAAGCGGCCGGTGATCATCGTCGGCCACGGGGCCCGCTTCGAGATGGGCGCCGTCGTCGAGCTTGCCGAGTCGCTCGGATCTCCTATCATCACGACCTTCAAGGGGAAGGGTTTGATCTCGGACCGACATCCGCTGGGCTGCGGGGTGTTGGGAAGGAGCGGCACCCCTATCGCGAGCTGGTTCATGAACGAGTCCGATTGCCTGCTCGTGCTGGGAGCGAGCTTCAGCAACCACACCGGCATCACGCCCAAGATCCCGACCGTCCAGGTCGACTTCGATCCGATGATTCTGGGCAAGTTCCACTCGGTAACGGTCCCCGTGTGGGGCGAGATCGGAGTCACCGCCCGGCTGCTGCGGGAGAGAGTCGCGGGCCGGATCAGCGCCGTCGACCAGCGCAGCGAGATCGCCGACCGGTGGAAGATCTGGCGGGCCGAGAAGCGCGGACGCGAGGAGTACAACCGGGGCCGCGGAGTGAGTGCGGCGGCGGTCTTCGAGGCCATGAACCGCCACGTCCCCGACGACGCGATCATCGCCGTCGACGTGGGGAACAACACTTACTCGTTCGGCCGTTACTTCGAGTGCGCCGGTCAGGCCGTCCTCATGTCCGGATACCTGGGATCGATCGGATACGCCTATCCGGCGGCGCTGGGCGCCTGGGCGGCGACCCAGGAAGGCGATTCCCGGTTCCGGGGCCGGCCGGTGGTGGCGATCTCGGGCGATGGAGGCTTCGGCCAGTATATGGCCGAGCTCACCACGGCCGTGAAGTACGGCATGAAGATCACGCACGTGCTCCTCAACAACGGGGAGCTCGCGAAGATCTCCAAGGAGCAGCGGGCGGCGAACTACGACGTCTGGCAGACGTCACTCCACAACCCCGACTTCTCCCAGTACGCGGGCCTGTGCGGAGCCCTCGGGATCCGCGTTGGTGACCGCCGTGAGCTGGACGATGCTCTGGCCCGCGCCTTCGATCACGACGGCCCGAGCCTGGTCGACGTAAGGACGGACCCCGAGTTGTTGTGAGATCTCGTCGGGTCCGACGGATTCGAGTCCGATTGCTTTGAGGTTGAGATGAGTGAAGCAACGATGATACGGAGTCGCGTGAAGGTCGCCTCGTGGAGCGAGCTGGAGGATCGAAAGCCGGCGTACGCGCTCGTGGGCGAGGTGGACCTGGTGGTGATCCGACACGACGAAGGGGTGTCGGTCCTGTACGGGCGGTGTCTCCATCGGGGGGCACTGCTCGCCGACGGGTTCGTGAGCGGTGACAATCTCATCTGCGGAGTCCACTACTGGGACTACAGACTCGACTCCGGAGTGAGCGAGTACGAGAACGAGGAAGCCCTGCACCGATTCGGTGCGTGGATCGACCTGGACGAGGACGCGGTCTACGTCGACGCGGAAGAGGTCGCCGCCTGGGCCGAGGACCACCCCCAGCCTTATCGCCGCAACGAGTATCTGGGACTCTACGCCGACGTGCACGGGACTCCGGAGGAGCCCCACAACAGGTATATCCGGCAACTGGCGCGCGAAGGGCTGACGAAGCTCGGGCACCACGGGACGGTCTCGGCGATGGGCGTGCCGCTAACCGAGCTGCCGCGCTGGGACGACCTCCAGCTCCTGACCGCCCAGCTTGCCCGCAGGCCTCTCGCCGATGACGCGGAGGTAGGGACCGAGCTCGTCGTGGGCCCCGACGCCGGCCGGCCGTTACGTCTCGAGATCCCCATCATCGTCAGCGACATGAGCTTCGGTGCCCTCAGCGAAGAGGCCAAGGTGGCGCTGGCGAAGGGTGCGGAGCTGGCCGGCACGGGGATCTGCTCCGGCGAGGGCGGCATGCTCCCCGAGGAGCGGCAGGCCAACTCGCACTACTTCTACGAGCTCGCCTCCGGGAAGTTCGGCTGGGACATCGAGAAGGTGAAGCTCTGCCAGGCTTTCCATTTCAAGGCCGGGCAGGGTGCCAAGACCGGCACCGGCGGGCACCTTCCCGGGAACAAGGTCGTGGGCAGGATTGCCGAGGTTCGGGATATTCCGGCGGGAGAGCCGGCCATCAGCCCGTCCCGGTTTCCCGATCTCCAGACACCCGCCGACTTTCGCGAGGTGGCCGACCAGGTCCGCAACGCCACGGGCGGGATACCGGTGGGCTTCAAGCTCTCCGCCCAGCATATCGAGAACGACCTGGACTTCGCGCTCGAGGTCGGGGCGGACTACGTGATTCTGGACGGGCGCGGCGGCGCGACGGGAGCCGCACCAGAGATCTTCAAGAACAACATTTCGGTGCCCACCATGGCCGCTCTGGCCCGCGCCCGGCGTCACCTCGATGCGCGCGGCGCCGATGGGGTGACCCTGATCATCACGGGCGGTCTGCGCACGGAGTCGGACTTCGTCAAGGCCCTCGCGCTGGGGGCGGACGGCGTGGCGATCGCGAACTCGGCACTCCAGGCGATCGGCTGCCTCGGAATGCGGGCCTGCCACACCAACAACTGCCCGGTCGGGATCGCAACCCAGAAGAAGGAACTCCGGGCCCGGCTCGTGGCCGACGAGTCCGCGCGCCGGCTCGCCAGGTACCTGACCGCGACCAGGGAGCTCATGCAAGTGCTCGCCCGGGCCTGCGGACACGGTCACCTGAGCGAGTTCCGGCCGGCCGACCTCACGAGCTGGAAACGGGACGTCGCCTATCTAACGGGTGTCCGCTACGCCGGCGTCGCTCCCCTCGAGGAGGGAGCCGCTTGAACGGCTCGGAGCCCGGCCCGAGTTGGGAGCGCCTGGGAGATCCACCTCCCGATACGCTCGCCGACGCCCGGCTACAGCTGCACTGGGCAGTGCATCTCCTGGCCGCCTTCGGCCGTTCGCTCGTCGCCGCCAGGTCCGATTCCAGCCACTCGGCAGTGACCTGGGACGTGGCCCGGCGAGCTCTTGTGACGGCGGAGAGCACGGACGGCTCGCGCCTTCGCCTTGCGCTGCGACCCGGCCACGCGTCCCTGCACCTCCTGGCGGGCCCTGATCCGGGCGGCGACGTCTTTCCCCTCCGCGATCGGCGTTGGGACGAGGCGTTCGCCTGGCTGCAGGCGGAGCTCCTGGTGCGGCTCGGGAAGGACGGCGCGGCCTTGGAGGCTCCTTCGCCAGACATCCCCGGCCATCCGGTCGCCCGCGGCGCGGCCTTCGACGCGGATCCCGCTGCGCTGGCCGAGCTGGAGCGCTGGTTCCACGATGCGCACCTGCTCCTCGAGGGCGTTCGGGCGCGTGAACCGTCGGCCTCGCCTGTCCGTTGCTGGCCCCACCACTTCGACATGGCGACGCTGGTCACGCTGGACCCAAACCTCGATCCGGAAGAAGCGCGGTCGATCGGTGTCGGCATGACCCCAGGCGACGGCTCGTACGCAGAGCCATACTGGTACGTGACGCCGTGGCCGTACCCCGAGGACGCGGAGCTGCCCGATCTGCCACGGCCGGCTCGCTGGCATACCGAGGGATGGCTGGGAGCCGTTCTCACGGCACCCGATCTCGTAGCTGCGGGCGACGCCGCCAAGCAGGCCGAAACAACGTCGACCTGTATCGTCGCCTCGATTGATGCCTGCCGCGCGTTGCTGGAGTTCTGAGATAGCCCCCCTTTGACGCTGCCGAGTCGATGTATTATCGTATACCCGGTTAGGCATTTATAGTCAAACTTTAGGCCCGCGAAGACCTTCAGTGACCGACCTCGCTCAGAAATTCAAAGCCCTTTCGGAGGACCTCCGCCTCC
Source organism: Gemmatimonadota bacterium (assembly GCA_039584255.1). Taxonomy (GTDB): domain Bacteria; phylum Gemmatimonadota; class Gemmatimonadetes; order Palauibacterales; family Palauibacteraceae; genus JBDGYE01. The sequence goes on along the minus strand of JBDGYE010000050.1, from coordinate 250 downwards.
AGATCCTCGCGCTCATGCTCCGTCACGGCGAGCTGTGCGTCTGTGAGGTCGAGCGCTTCCTCGGCGTCTCCCAGTCCAAGGCCTCTCGTCACCTTCGGTATCTGCTGAACGCCGGTCTCCTGGAGGATGAGAGGGACGGGCTGTGGGTCTACTATCGACTGGCGGAGCTGCAAACGAAGGTTGACCGCCGCTTCCTCCATGCGCTGCGGGCGCTCCTGATGGAGGTCCCGCTGCCCGACATCAAAGCCGA
>JBDGYE010000049.1:0-23492 GCA_039584255.1 Gemmatimonadota bacterium | reverse complement strand
GAGAGCCTTATCACAAGGGGGTCTAGACCTGGAGCGATACGAGCAGCGCCTCACTCACGAGTGGTTCCGAGACTGGTTCGGAGAGGAGTATCTGGCCCTCTATCCGCACCGGGATGCGGAGGAGGCCCGGTCCGCGGTTCGCCTGTTCCTGAAGGCGACGCCGCCTCTGAGATCCGCGCCCGTCCTGGACCTGGCATGCGGGGCAGGGAGGCATCTCCGGGAGCTCAGCGGCACCGGAATCGATGCGGTGGGCCTGGACCTGTCGATCGTCCTCCTGCACCGGTCCCGAAGACATGGGACGGAGCCCCTGGTGTGCGGCGACATGCGACTCCTTCCGTTCGCCGACAGCTCGTTCGGGGGAGTCACCAGCTTCTTCACATCGTTCGGGTACTTCGACACTCCCGACGAGGATCGACAGGTTCTGCGCGAGATGCGTCGAGTCCTGAAGCCGGGGGGAAAGTTTCTCCTGGACTTTCTCAACGCCGAGCGCGTCCGCCGGGATCTCGTGGAGGAGGACGTCAGAACGATAGAGGGCGGGGCCGTGAAACAGAGCCGCTCCATCCAGGAGGACTCAGTCGTGAAGCGAATCCACATCGAGCCCCACGATGGAAGCCCTCCGCGCGAGTACGAGGAGCGAGTGCGTCTGTACGCCGCCCCTGACCTCGAGTCCGTCCTCTCCTCGTGCGGCCTACAGACGGTCGGTAGATTCGGTGACTACGAGGGCACGGAGTACTCGGCGGCCTCGCCAAGGCTGATCCTTGCCGGGCACGCAGCGCGTGCCTCGACTCCGGGCGCCGGAGCCACCCTGCGGCTCGAGGAGAACTGAGCACTGAGAGACCCGAACCTGCCCCGCTTCGAGCGGGAGAGATTGGCCCCATCGGGAAGCATCGCCGCTGACTTTCTATCGGGCCGGCCGGAGACGGTGGCCCTGTTTCCCTCGGGTCCAGCCTATTCGCAAGGCAGCGGCACCGGTGAGGCCGACCCACGCATCGCCAACACATCGCGGCCAGCCCGTCTCTCAGCCGACGCATTCCGGACGACGAGCGAGATGGCAGCCTCGCGGCTCCCAAGGATCCTGGACGGCGACGGCGTGTTCGTCAGCACGGGCCAGCAGCCTCTTCTGTTTCTCGGACCACTGTACGTGCTTTACAAGGCGTGCGCCGCCGTCCGGCTCGCACGGCGGATCGAGGCGGCGCTCGGCATCCCCGCGTTGGCGCTGTTCTGGATCGCGGCCGACGACCACGACTGGAATGAGGTCGCCATGACGCGGGTCGTGGATCGGGACGGCACCGTACGCAAGCTCGCCCTCGAGCCCGGAACGGGCATGGCCGGCCGCTCGGTAGGCCCCGCGCCTCTTCCGGCCGCCGTGGAGAGCGTGCTGGACGAGTTCGCGCGACTTGTAGGCACGTCCGAGTTCGCTGATGCGTATCTGGAGACCCTGCGAGAAGGTTACGCCGCCGGTAAGACCTTTTCGGATGCGTTCTCCGAAGTGCTGGGCCGGGTGATGGAGGGCGCCCATCTGGTCCTTCTCGACGGCGCGAGCCAGGAGGTCCGTGGGGCTGCTGCCCCGCTCATCAGACGAGTACTGGAAAGCCACGCCGCGGTCGATACGGCTCTCGCCGCCGGACAGGAGTCGGTGGAGGCCGCCGGGTACGAGCCGCGTCTTGCTTACCTGGCCGGTGCGGCACCCGTGTTCTACGATACTGGAGAAGCCCGGGAGCGGTTGTACGTGGCTGGCTCCACCGTGAGATCGGGTCGGCGAGGGGGCGAAGGTCGGCTGAGCGCGTTCCTTGAACAGCTGCAGAACGATCCGGGGCCGTTCAGTCCAAACGTCGCTCTGAGACCGGTACTGGAGTCGTGGCTCCTCCCGACCGCGGTGAGCGTCCTCGGGCCCGGCGAGATCGACTACTGGGCACAGCTGGGCCCTTTGTTTTCCCTTCTCGAAGTCACTCCACCGGTGATCGCCGCCCGGGACTCGTGGCGCGTGATCGAGGGCCGAGTAGACAGGGTTCTGGAGCGGGCCGGCGTCGGGGCGGAGGACCTGGCCGACGGCGGACACGCGGCCGCGGCAAGGGTCGTCCGAGAAGCGAGACCCGAGCGCCTTCAGGCCGCGCTCGATGAGATGCGGAGTGAGGTCACGACAGGCTTCGGCGCGCTGGAGGAGATTTCCTCCGACGAGCTCCCCGGCGCGCGCTCCGCGGTCGGCAAAGCTGGCGCCGAGACTCAGGCGGCCATTGCGCGACTTCAGAGCAAAGTGGACGCCAGGGTTCGCGAGCACGAAAAGGCGGCGGTTGTCAACGTTCGCAGGGCCGCGGGCAGTCTTTTTCCGAAGGGTATACCCCAGGAACGGGTGGCAAGTCCGTATCCTTATCTGGTTCGCTACGGCCCGCCCTTGCTGGCGGCTCTGCTTTCGGAACAGCTCTCCGCAAGCTCACCGGGCGTCGAAACCGCCGCGGGGGGCGCCGTTGCTGGCGATCCGGAGCGGGAGTAGGTTAGCGTCGACCATGCGGCGGCAGCTGCACCCCACACCGCCGTGCTCGAAGTAACGTTGGAGAAGCCTTGGTCTGGGCCTTCGTCATCATCCTGGTTCTTATGATCCCGATCCTGGCGATCGTACTCGACTCGCAGGTCGGGCAGGCGTTCGCCAATCGTATCGCCAGGGGCGAGTCGGGCGAGGAGCAGGCTCAGCTCACCGACCGCATCCAACAACTCGAGGCGGAAGTCAGATACCTCAGCGAGTCGCTCGAGAGCATGCGAGAGGACGCCGAGTTTGTCCGCTCCCTCATCGAGGGATCGACCGAGGAGCGGCCACAGCTCGAGTCCGGTGACTGATTCCGGCGCCAGGGCCGCCCGCTCACGCAGCAAACCGTTCCCGATCCAGTGACGGATTCGAAGTCCCGGCCCGCGGCCGCCGTCGGTTCCGGCATCCTTCTTAGCCGAGTCACAGGCCTCCTCAGGGATGTGGCAATGGCGTCGTTCCTGGGCACCCGCCTCGCCGCGGATGCGTACTACGCGCCGCTGGACCCACGAGGCTGGCGTCTTCTGTTCTCGGCCTCGTGTTGGCGACCGCCTTCCTTCTCAGTGCGCTGGGCGTGCTGCTCGCGCCCTGGATCACGGGTGCGCTCCTGGCCGGCGCCGACGCGGAGACACGGTCACTCACGACATCGCTCGTACGCATTCTCTTCCCCATGTCGGGCGTCCTCATAGTCGGAGCGTGGTGTCTCGGCGTTCTCAACAGCCACGGCAGATTCTTCTTGCCCTTCGTCGCGCCGACACTCTGGAACCTCTCGCAGGTCGCCGGACTCGTGCTGGCAGTTCGCATAGGCTATCCATCGCTCGTGCATGCCCTGGCATGGTCGGCACTGGTCGGCAGCCTCCTGCAGGTGGGCGTGCAGCTCCCCAGCGCCCGGCGGCTGGCCGGAACGCTGCGGGGCGGCAGGGATTGGGGCTGGGAGCCTGTGCAGCGAGTCGCGCGGAACACGCTGCCGGTCATCTCGAGCCAGGGAATCTTCCAGATCTCCACCCTAGTGGACATCGCCCTCGCCACCATGGTGGGGACCGGCGCAATGGCTGCTCTCGGTTACTCGCAGCGACTCGTCTACCTGCCGATCAGCCTGTTCGGCATCTCGGTGGCGGCAGCAGCGCTTCCGCAGATGTCGCGAGAGGCGACGGCGGAGGCTCTACGTCCGCGACTCGTGAACGGATTCTTCCAGATCCTGTTTTTCGTGCTACCGACCGCGGTCTACCTGCTCATGTTCGGCGACTTGGTGATCCGCGTCATCTACGAATACGGAGAGTTCGGTCCCGAGAGCACGAACCTGGTGGCAGCCGTGCTGGCTGCCTACTCGCTGGGGCTGGTAGCCGCCAGCTCTATAAAGCTGTTCGCCAGCGGCTTCCATGCCGTGCAGGACACGCGAACGCCCATGCTGATCGCCGCCGTGGCCGTGGGAGTTGGGATCACCATCAGCGTGACCCTCACGCTTTCTATGAAGGAACTCGACCTTGGCGCCTGGAGCGCTTTGGGAGTCGTGCTGGGAGGGGTGGTCGGCGCATGGCTCAACCTCGTGCTGCTGTGGTGGCTGCTGTCGCGGAGGATCGGACGGCTGTTCGAATGGGCAGCGGTCCGCGCCGCGGCGCGGATCGCCCTTGGCGCGCTCGCTGCGGCTGCCGCTGCTGCCGCGACTCGAGGCGCGCTCACCGGCCACGTCCCGGAAGACAGCCTGTCGGGAAAATTCGTCTACCTCGCCACTACGCTCCTGGCCGGCGCCGTTCCCTACCTGCTCATCGTGCGCCGGCCACCGCTGGTGATGGCTGAGAGCTCCGCAAATGGCGGGTAGCGGCCTCGACGACCAGGTCCGGAATCTTCCACGCAGGCCCGGAGTCTACCTGTTCAGGGACGCCGCTGGAGAGATTCTGTACATCGGCAAAGCCAAGACCCTGCGGAGCCGCGTCCGCAGCTACTTCGCAAAGGGTGTTGAAAGTTCGGCCAAGCTCCGGGAGCTGACACCTCGCATCGATTCCGTCGAAACGCTGGTCGTCGAGTCGGAAGCCGAGGCACTGCTGCTCGAGTCGAACCTGGTGAAGGAGCACCGACCCCGGTTCAACATCCAGCTCCGCGACGACAAGAGCTTTCCCTACGTGAAAGTGACCGTACAGGAGCGTTTTCCACGCGTTGTCGTCACTCGAAGGCTGGAGCGGGACGGGGCGCGGTACTTCGGCCCCTTCACCAACGTTGGAACGATGCGCAGGGCGCTTCGGATTATCCGGCAGCTCTATACGGTGCGGAGCTGTCATTACGACCTGCCGGACGTCGCACCGGAGCGACCTTGCCTCGATTACTTCATCGATCGGTGCAGGGCCCCGTGCGTCGGCTACCAGACCGAAGCCGAATACCACGAGATGACCGCAGAGATAGTGGAAATCCTCTCCGGACACACCGGTAGCCTCAAACGGAGCCTTCGTCAGAGGATGTCGGCGGCGGCGAGGGACTTGGAATTCGAGCGCGCCGCGGACCTGCGAGATCTGCTTCAGGGCCTCGAAGTGCTGGAGCGTCGTCAGACAACGGTGGACTTTCGCGGAGGAGATCGTGACGTGATCGGGATTTCCCGCCACGGCTCGACGGCGTGCTGCCTATTTCTGCGCGTCCGTGAGGGGCGGCTGCTCGGACGCGAAGTGCACTTCCTTGACAACATCGAGATGGCCGGGCTCGCGGAGATTACCGAGGCTGCCGTCAAGGGGTACTACCTGCGTCGGGATGATCTCCCCCACGAGCTGCTGGCGCCGGCCGAGTTGCCCGACCGCGAGGTAATCGCTGCCTACCTGTCCGATCGCCGCGGCGGTGCATTCTCCATCCGTGTCCCGCAGCGAGGCAGAAAGCGGCGTCTGATCGAGTTGGCGGAGCGCAACGCCGAGCATCTGATGGCGGAGCGCCGGGCATTGGCCGAAGCCGGCCTGGATGAACAAGTCTCGGAGGCGCCCCAGGCAGCGCGCCTGTTGTCCGAGTCGCTCGGATTGTCAGAGCATCCCAGGGCGCTCGTCTGCTTCGACGTTTCGACCCTGGGCGGGCGCGAATCCGTGGGCAGCATGGTGTGGCTTCAGGACGGGCGGCCGCTGAAGGAAGAGTACCGGAGGTTCAGGATTCGCGACACCGCCGAAGGGCAGGCCGACGACTACGCGATGATGCAGGAGATCGTCTCGCGCTACTTCCATCGGCGGGTTGCGGAGACAAAGCCCCTCCCGGAACTGGTGATCGTCGACGGCGGAAGGGGGCAGCTGGGAGCCGCCATTCACGCCATGGAGTCGGCTGGGGTCTCGGACGTACCGGTCGTGGCCTTGGCCAAGCGCGAAGAGGAAGTGTTCGAGCCGGAAAGCTCAGAGCCTCTCGTCTTTTCCCGCCGTAGCCCGGCGCTGCACTGGCTTCAGAGGGCGCGTGACGAGGCCCACCGTTTCGCCGTCACCTACAGCCGGTCCCTGCGGCGGCGGCGAACGCTCCACTCCCAGCTATCGGAGGTGCCCGGCATCGGACCTACACGGGAGGCAGGACTCCTCCGCAGGTTCGGTAGCGTAGAGGCGATCCGCGGGCTGGGACTCGACGAGCTGGTCGCCGTTCCGGGCATCGGCCGTGCCACTGCGGCCCGGATACTGGAGGTGTTGGGCGGCGACGGACACGACCGTCCGGACGCGGACGTCGAGGAGGGCACGTGACGGCGTTTTCTCTGCAGTGCGGTAAGTGCCAGAGGATATCGGAGGCCGTTCCGCTGGCCACGCTGTGCGAGGAATGCGGCAAACCACTGCTGGCTCGCTACGAGCTCGTGGAGCAGCTGGGTGCCCGGTTCGCGGATGCGTGGGATCGGCGACACGGCGGGATGTGGCGGTTCTCTGAGCTCATGCCGCTGAGGGACGGCGAGTCGCCTGTGACTCTCGGGGAGGGCAACACACCGTTGCTGGCTCTGGAGCGGCTGGGCGTCGAGCTGGGAGTCCGACTGCTGGTCAAGGATGAGGGGAGGAATCCCACGGGAAGCTTCAAGGATCGAGGACTGGCAGCCGCCGTCACCAGAGCGGTCCTGGATGGCGCTGGGGAGCTGGTCATTCCCAGCGCGGGAAACGCAGGAGCGGCATTGGCTGCGTACGCCTCCCGGGCAGGGGTCCGCGCACGCGTCTACGTGCCGGCGGACACACCGCCGGGGGTTATTCGTCGGTGCGTGGGGTTCGGGGCCGATGTCGTAACGGTCGACGGCTTGATCACCGACTGCGGACGATTGGCGGCAGAGCACTCGCGTGAGTCAGGTGCCTTCGACGTCTCCACCCTCCGCGAGCCGTACCGGTTAGAGGGCAAGAAGACCATGATGCTGGAAATAGCTCAGGCCCTGGGCTGGCGAGCCCCCGACGCTATCGTCTACCCGACGGGAGGAGGAACCGGCCTGGTGGGCAGCTGGAAGGCCCTGAAGGAACTGGCGGCGCTCGGCGTCCTCGAGCCCCGAACCCGGCTGTACGCAGTTCAGAGCGCCGGTTGCGCACCTATCGTGCGGGCGTGGAAAGATGGTCTGGAGGAAGCCCGTCCCTGGGATTGTCCGGCCACCGTCGCCTGGGGTCTGCGCGTCCCGCAGGCGATCGGCGACTTCCTCATCCTGCGTGCGCTGCGGGCGTCCGGAGGAGGCGCGGTAACGGTCACCGATGACGAGATGGAGGCGGGCGCTCTCGATCTCTGCCGAATCGAAGGGGTCAACGCCTCTATCGAGGGTGGGGCGGCGCTGGCCGCGGCCAGGGCCCTGGCAGCCTCCGGGCAGCTCGACGGCGGTGAGACCGTGATCCTGTTCAACACGGGCAACATGGTAACATACTGATGATTGCCGGTGTCTAATCGGAGGACCGTGAGACCGCTCACCGGGTAAGATGGCTGGAAGTCAGCAGAGGGCTCCCCCGCGGCGGCCCTTGCCCGTCCAGCCGCGAGGTGGCAGGATTGGTCGAGTCCACGTCGGGAGTGGCCCGCTCGGATGTTAGCACGCGGGCGGTGACGTCAGCGACGCACGTCGTAACATACTCACAGAGTAGGATTTGACGGACAAATGCTTAGAAATCACACGAAGTACATCCTGGTGAGTCTGGTCCTTTCCCCGGCCCTGAGTCTGCCGCTGTCGGTTCCGGCGCTGGCGCAGGAGTGTGCGGAAGACGGGAACCAGTTCACGCGGGGCGCGGACGTTGAGCTCTCGTACGCCGCGCGCGCGGACGACCCCGTCGCCGACGACGTACGGTATCAGCGGGCGCTGGAGAAGCTCGAAGCGTCGTTCGAGCTGGATTCGGACCTTCCCCGCTCGTATCTCCTTGCGGCGACGGCGTATCTGGGCCTTCGCGAGTTCGCTAGCGCGGATTCCATGCTCACGCGACTGGTGGAGCTGGAGCCGGCGTGCTCGGACCACGTGGCCGAGATGCGCTTCAACGCCTGGGTGCCCTGGTACAACCGAGGCATAACCCAGCTCAAGGCCGGTGACGAGGCAGCGGCGCTCGAGGCCTTCGAAAAGGCGAACGTCGTGTACGAGGACGCCCGCTCGCTCAACAACGCGGCCTCAATCTATCAGGGCCGCGGGGAGAACGAGCGGGCGGTGACGCTTTACGAGCGGGCCCTGCTCGCCGGTGGCGACGAGGACATGATCCGGGCCGCCAGCATCAATCTGGCGGAGCTTTATCGCGCTGAGGGCAAGGACGACGAGGCGCTGGCCATTTATTCCGAGTACGCCGCCAGCCACCCGGACGACATCCTGGGGCGGCTCAACTACGCCATCGCCCTGATGGACTCCGGGGACACGGAGGCAGCCGAAGAGATGTTTACCGAGCTGATAGCCCGGGACGACCTCAGCTTCCACCAGTGGTCCCAGGTAGGCATCGGGCTCTACCGGGCAGAGAACTTCGGGCCGGCGGCCGAGGCATTCCAGCGCGCGCACGCTATGAACCCCTACAACAAGGAGACGCTGGAGAACCTGGCCAACACCTATTATCAGGCCGAGTTGTACGACGCCCTTGTCCCGGTAGCCGACACCCTGGTCCAGCGATATCCATATGAAGTCATCAACTACAACCTGCTGGCCAACGCCCGCCGGGAACTGGACGATCCGGAAGGCGCGCTGGCGATTCTGCAGCGGCGTGATGGCCTCGCCTTCCAGTTCCTCCGCATCCAGTTGGCTCCCCGGGGCGAGAACTCGTACCTGCTGGGGGGCACGGTGATCAACAAGACCGCGGACGGTGGAACCGAGGTGAGCGTGCCCGTGGACGTGATCGGCGAGGACGGGGGCGTCATAATGACGGAGCCGCTTCTCATTACGCTTCCAGCGCAGGGCGAAGCCTCCGCGTTTCAGCTGGAAGTCCAGATGGAGCAACCGGTTCGCGGCTTCCGATACCACGTCGCCGGCAGCTGACGGCGGCCAAGAGGACATAGGCGACCTGCGGTCCCTGAGAGCCTCCGTGGCGGGCACGGGTAAGGAGTAGCGCCCGTGCCCGTTCCCAATCCCGCCAATCAGCATACCTGCCGGAAGTGCGGCAGGAAGCGCTCGCCGGACCTGTCTCGGTGCGCCTGGTGCGGCACCCTCGCCCGGGCTGCCCCATGCCGCGCGCACCCGCGGCGTGTGGCCATGGAGGCTTGCGTTGCCTGCGGCACCCGCCTCTGCCCCCGGTGCCGCCGCGGTCCTCGGTATGCCGCTCTCTGCGGGCACCACGAGAGTGTGAATATCATCTCGGGGTGGGCGGAGGTATACCGTACGGCGGGCGAGTTGGACGCCGATATGGTCGCGAATATATTGCTCAGCGCTGGCGTCGAGGCGCAGGTCCTCTCCCAGAAGGACAGCGCCAACGTGGTTTCGTTCGGCGGGCTGTCGGTGGTGCGTGTCCTCGTTCCTCCGTTCCAGTACGACGAGGGGCAGCGCCTTCTCGAGGAAGAAGGCATCATCACCGGCGGCTGAAACGCACGACAGAGGAGCCGTATGGTCCGGGTCGAAACCGTCAGGAGGAACTCGATTGGGGCCGATCTGACCGTCCCTCCGGGAACTCTGCTGCTTCAATTGAATGGACACGAGCTTCGGGACGCTCTTGACCTCGCCTTCTACGAGGCGGACGAGAGGGTCGTGCTCGACGCAGTGCTGCCGAACGGAGATGCTGTCGAGTACGAGATCGAGAAGGACCCGGGGGAGTCGCTCGGCATAGTCCCGGAGCCGGACAAGGTGCGTCGCTGCACGAACGCCTGTCCGTTCTGCTTCGTCAAAGGCAACCCGAAGGTCAACAAGCTCAGGGCGGCCCTTTATGTCAAGGATGACGACTACCGGCTCTCTTTCATGTTCGGGCACTATGTGACGTTGACCAACCTCCGCGAGGACGAGTGGCAGCGCATCTTCGAGCAGCGCCTGTCACCCTTGTACGTGAGCGTCCACGCCACCGACCCCGCCGCTCGCCTGGCCATGCTTCGAAACCCCAGGTCCGCGGACATTTCAGCCCACCTAGACAGGCTGGCGGATGGTCGGATTCAGGTGCATGCGCAGGTCGTCCTCTGCCCGGGGATCAACGACGGCCCGGTCCTCCAGCGAACGATCGACGACCTATGGAAACGCGGCGACTCGGTTCTCTCCCTCTCGGTCGTTCCGGTGGGACTGACCGCCTACAACGATGATCGGGGCGTGCGCCAGCTGACCGAGCCCGAGTGCCGGGACGCCCTGGAGCGAATCGAATCGGTGCGACGTCGGGCGTTGGAAGAGCGAGGAGCGGGCTGGTGCTATGCGGCCGACGAGCTCTTCCTGCAGGCCGGCGTCGCGGCTCCGGGCGCGGCCTACTTCGACGACCGCGATCTGGTTGCCAACGGAGTAGGAGCGATCTCGACGCTGCGGGATCTGGTGCGCCGCGACCTGGACGGCCTGCCTTCGCTTGCCGGTCAGCGGATCGTGCTCGTCACGGGCACTTCCATGGCGGACCACCTGGGCGAACTCGCCTCCCGTATCGCGGCCTCCTCCGGAGCCCTGATCGACACCGTACCCGTGGCCAACACTCTCTACGGTCCCCTGGTAACGACAGCCGGCCTGCTGAGCGGAGCCGACCATCTACGCGCTCTAGCAGCATACGCCAGCTACGACATGGCCCTCTTCAGCCGTTCGGCACTCAACGACGGTGAGCTATTCCTCGACGATATCAGCCTGGCCGAGTTACGGGAGGCCTTTCCGGACCTGAAGATATGTCCGTCCGAACACGTGACAGACGTACTACGCGCGGCGTAGCACTGCCGACCGTCGCCATCGTGGGACGGCCCAACGTGGGCAAGTCGACGCTGTTCAACCGCATCGTGGGCCAGCGGATCGCGATCGTGGCGGAGCGGTCCGGTGTGACCCGCGACCGGCAGTTCGCCGAGGCCGACTGGAGCGGTCGCTCGTTTCTGCTTGCCGACACCGGCGGAATCCTGGAGTCGCCCGGCGAGCGAACCCTGGATCGGGAGGTGAAGGAGCAGGTCCTAACCGCAATGGGCCACGCGGACCTGATCCTCCTGGTGGTGGACGGGCAGGAGGGGGCGCACCCCATCGACGAGCACGTGGCCGACCTCCTGCGTCGGGCCGGGCGCCCCGTCGTGCTGGCCGTGAACAAGCTCGACGAGCCAGGTCGGGCCACCGCCCAGCACGAGTTTCACTCGCTCGGACTCGGCGAGCCGATTCCGGTCTCGGCCCTCTCCGGAAAGGGAAGCGGAGATCTCCTGGACCGGGTCGTCGAGGCGCTGCCGCCGGAGGCCGTGGAGGCCGAGGGGAGGCCCGTAGACCTTCGCCTGGCGGTCATCGGCAAGCCCAACGTCGGCAAGTCCAGGTTCGTCAACCGGCTTCTGGGCGAGGAGCGGGTCCTGGTTCACGAGGAGGCCGGAACCACCCGCGACGCCATCGACACGTACCTGGAGTTCGAGGAGGAGCGCGTCTGCCTGATCGACACGGCGGGCCTGAGGCGGAGGTCAAGGGTCGACGACGAGATCGAGTTCTACAGCCGTTTGCGGGCCGCCGGCGCCATGCGGCGCGCCGACGTATGTCTCCTCATCGTGGATTCAGATGCCGGCGTGACGAACCAGGACTTTCGCATCGGCGAGGAGGCGTGGAAGCAAGGTTGCGGGCTGGTCCTGGTCGCCAACAAGTGGGACCTTATCGAGGATCGGGGGGCGGCCGTGCTGGCCCGGTTCGAGAAGGAGCTCCGGGAGCGGGCACCGTACCTTCGCTGGGTCCCGATCGTCACGACTTCGGCACTGTCGGGAAAGCGGGTTCGACGGGTACTGGAGATTGCCAGGACCGTGCGCGACGAGCGCGCCAGGCGGATTCCGACCGCCGAGGTGAACCAGGTGCTCGGCGCGCTTCTGGCGCGCACGCAGCCACCGCAGGGAGGCCGCGGCGACGTGCGCATTTACTATGGCAGCCAGGTAGCCGCCTCGCCGCCACTGTTCGTCGTGTGGGCCAACCGGCCGAAGGAGCTCCGGACATCATACCTGCGGTATCTCTCGAACGGCTTCCGAAGGGCCTGGAGCTTCGAGGGTTCTCCGCTGCGAATTCGGGTGCGCAAGCGAGGCGAGGCGCAATCGTGACGCCCTTGGACAGGAAACGGAGGCGAGCACCGTGATGGTGTGGCTCTACGCTGTGGCCGCCTATGCGTTGGGCTCTTTGCCGACCAGCTACCTGGTGGCCCGGCTGTACGGCGTCGACCTCCGGATGCACGGAAGCGGAAATCTGGGCGGAACCAACGCCTACCGAGTACTGGGAGCCCGGGCCGCTGCGCCAGTTGTCATGGTCGACGTGGCCAAGGGCTACGTTCCGACAGCCCTGTTCCCGGGTTGGGACGGCTCGGCGGTCCAGGAACTGGCCCTTCTGTATGGGCTACTCGCTATCGCCGGACATGTCTGGTCGATCTTCTTGCGCTTGCGCGGAGGCAAGGGCGTGGCGACAGGGGCAGGTGTCCTGCTGGCTCTGGCGCCGCTCGCCGCGATCGTCGCCCTTCTCGTGTGGATCGGAGTCGTGTCCATCACCCGCATCGTTTCGCTGGCGTCGCTGGCCGCGGCGACGGTGGTTCCGGTGGTGGCGTGGGCCACCGATGCTCCGGGTTCGACGGTCGTCTTCTGCGCCGCGGTGGCCGCGTTCGTATGGTGGACGCATCGGGATAACCTGCGCCGTCTCCGACGGGGAGAGGAGAACAGGTTCGGCCGGTCCCGAACGGTTCCCGGCGACACCCCGGCGAAAGGAGAATCGTGACCACCCAAAGGGTCGCCGTCCTCGGAGCGGGCAGCTGGGGAACCGCGCTCGCCGACGTACTCGCACGCAACGGCCACACGGTCTCGCTGTGGGCCTTTGAGCCGGAGGTGGCCGGCAACATCAACGAACATTCCCGGAACGAGAAGTACCTGCCCGGCGTCGAAGTCACACCCTCTCTTCGAGCCACGGGAGACATCGGGGAGTCCGTAACCGGGGCGGAGGTCATTGTGTCCGTGAGTCCGTCGCACGTCGTACGCGCGGTCATGGAGCAGGCCCGCGCGTTCCTCGGTGACGAGGCGCCGGTGATTGTGAGCGCCTCCAAGGGGCTGGAGATCGAGACGGACCTCCGGATGAGCCAGGTTCTCGTAGACGTTCTGGGAGACGAGGTGGCTGGCAGCTGTGTCGTCCTTTCGGGTCCCAGCTTCGCCGCCGAGCTCGCTCGGCGTCTCCCCACGGCCGTGGCGCTGGCGTCCCGCAGCGAACGCAACGCGCTCGCCGTTCAGGGGCTGTTCCAGAACGAGCATTTTCGCCTCTATACCCAGTCCGACATCGTCGGGACCGAGTTGGGAGGATCCCTGAAGAACGTGATAGCCCTAGCGGCGGGAATCAGCGACGGTCTGGGGCTCGGTACGAACGCCAGGGCGGCCCTGATGACCCGGGGCCTGGCCGAGATCGGACGGCTGACCGATAGGCTCGGCGGCGATTCGGCCACCCTCGCCGGACTGGCCGGCATGGGAGATCTTGTTCTCACGTGTACCGGGGAGCTGAGCCGCAACCGGCACGTGGGCCTGGCGGTGGGAAAGGGCCAGAAGCTGGAGGACGTTCTGGCAGGCATGACGGCGGTGGCGGAAGGGGTGAGAACTGCGAAGGCGGCCCGCGATCTGTCGCGTCTGGAGGGGGTGGAAATGCCCATCGTCGAGGCCGTATACTCGATACTTTACGAGGACATAGACCCGCGGCAGGCGTTGGCCTCGCTGATGTCGCGGGAGCCCAAGCCCGAACGCTGGAGCTGAGAACACGTGGAAGACCGGATCGCCGCCAAGGAGTACTACTCGATCGGCGAGGTTTGCGAGCTGACCGGACTGAAGCCTCACGTCCTCCGCTACTGGGAGACCCAGTTTCCCGCGCTGCGGCCGGCCAAGAACAGGGCCGGGAACCGTGTCTACCGGCGGAAGGAAATCAAACTCGTGCACCTGCTGCGCCACCTCCTCTACGCCGAGAAATACACGATCGAAGGGGCGCGCCACAAACTGGACCAGCTGCGGAAGGAAGGGAAGCTGGCCCGGGCCTCCCGAATCGCATGGGAAGCGGAGACGGTTCGAGACCTCCGGCGTGAAGCGGACGCCCTGGTTGATCTTCTCGCCGTGGACGGATGACCCACGCCGCAGGGGGCGATGCTGCGGCGGAGCCGGCAACCGGAGCCGCCTGGCGGCCGCGTATCCTCTGCACAAACGACGACGGCATTCACGCGACGGGGCTCCAGATTCTCGCTGAGGTGGCTTTGGCCATCGGCGACGTGGACGTCGTGGCGCCAGACAGACAGCAGAGCGCCAGTAGCCACTCGCTCACCGTTCATCGCCCAGTGCGAGTGACCCGAACCGCCGAGGGACGTCACGTCATCGACGGAACTCCTACCGACTGCGTCCTCATCGCGGTGAACGGGCTCCTCGCCGAGGTGCCCGACTTCATCTTCTCAGGCATCAACCACGGTCCCAATATGGGAGAGGACGTGCTTTACTCGGGTACAGTGGCAGCCGCCATGGAGGGCACGATCCTGGGCATCCGGGCAATCGCGGTGTCCTACGCCAGTCGGGGCGACGAGAGGCTGGCCGGATACACCCGCGTGCTAATCGACCTGCTGAACTCACTGGTGCACCAGTCCGACTTTCCCGAGGAGACGTTCTTCAACATCAACGTCCCCGACATCCCGGCCGAGGAGCTGAAGGGAATTCGGGTAACGACGTTGGGAAGGCGCGTCTATTCCGACTCGCTGACGCGCCGGGAGGACCCCGCTGGTCGTGAGTACTACTGGATCGGCGGCGGTGTCTCGAGTTGGTCGGGGCGTGATGATTCGGACTTCCGCGCAGTTAAGGCAGGGTATATATCCATCACGCCTCTGCATCTGGATCTGACTAACTACCGTCTCATCAACGAGGTTCGCTCTTGGACTCTGGGAACGTAGGAGCCGCGTACAAAAGGGACCGGAGGCGTCTCGTCGAGGGGCTGCGTGCTTCCGGAATCGATGAACTCGCGGTGCTCCACGCGTTCGATACCGTTCCGCGTCACATGTTCGTGCCCGACGTCATCCGGCACCGGGCGTATGAGGATGCCGCGCTTCCGATCGGGCACGGGCAAACGATCTCGCGTCCGGGGGTGCACGCCATTCATCTTACACTGGCTGAGCTGGAGGGAACCGAAAGGGTGCTCGAGATCGGTACCGGGTCGGGCTTCCAGACGGCACTGCTGGCGGCGCTGGCCCGTGAGGTCTACTCGGTTGAGGCGGTGGCCGAGCTCGGCCGGCAGGCGCGAGATCGGCTCGAGGCCGTCAGCGCCTCGAACGTTACGCTGTGGGTGGGTGACGGGAGTTCCGGGTGGCCCGAGCATGCACCTTACGACGTCATTCTGGTCGGGGCTGCGGCCCCCAAGGTTCCCGAGGCGCTGGCAGAGCAACTGGCGCTCGGAGGAAGGCTGATCATCCCGGTGGGAGAGAAAGGGGACCAGCGGTTGCTCCGTGTCGTTCGGACCGCAGATGGACTGGTTGAGGAGACCGTGGACAATGCGCGTTTCGTCCCCCTGGTCGGCGAGGAGGGTTGGTGACGGAACGGGAAGGGAAGGGCGGAGCCAGTGACCGAGCTCCTCATTGATTATGTCGAGCTGGTGGTAGAGCTCGCTCGGATCTGGGGACCGTTGATCGTCCTGATCCTCATGGCCGTTGAGAGCTCGTTTGTGCCGTTCCCGAGCGAGATCGTGATGATACCTGCCGGCTTCATGGCGGCGCGCGGAGAGTTCGTCCCGGCTGCTGCCCTCCCCGGATTGCTCACGGCCGTCGCTTGTGGAATCATAGGATCTCTGCTCGGCGCGTGGCTGAACTACTGGCTCTCGCTCCGGCTGGGCCGGCCGTTCTTGTATCGATACGGCAGGTACGTGCTCGTCTCGCCGTCGGCTCTGGGCCGAGCCGAGGCCGTGTTCCGCAGACACGGAGAGGTGGCCACTTTCGTGTGCCGCCTCATTCCGGCAATCCGGCAGCTGATCTCCATTCCGGCCGGCCTTTCCCGAATGAACTTCCGGCGCTTCAGCCTGTTCACGGGACTCGGGGCCGGCATCTGGGTCACGATACTGGCCCTGATCGGCTACACTCTCGGCGCGCAGACCCAGGAGATGACGTACCCGGTGCTGGTCCACGCGGGAAAGGAAACCGCGCGGGAGAACCTGGTGTGGATCCTCGTCGGGTGCGCAATGATCATAGCCGTCTACGGCTGGGTCCATCACCGCGTGATGCGAGGGCGTTCGTCAGATCCCGCCGGCTCCTGAAGGGCTCCGAACCGCCGGCAGCGCCCTCTAAAATGCACGGCCCGGTCGGAAGAGCGTTGACGTACCTCCCACTGGTGTCCTAGCTTTCCCCCCGCTGGCCGTTCGGCACGACAGCGGCAGGCTCGAGCAACCGGAACTCCGCGGCTGCGGCGCGGACCCGGTTGTTGTTTTGTAATCGAATGTAAAATATACACTTAGGTTATTTTGCCTAATGGTGAATTGAAAGGCGAGCAGGGATATGCCGAAGGGGATGGCCAAGGAGAAACGGCCGCCAGCAGTCGATACCGAGGATCGCGTGATGGAGCGGGTCGTTGAGGCTGCGACCTGGTTGGAACACCACCGGAGAACCGCCCTGATCGGAGCGCTGGCGTTCGTAGGGCTGCTCGTCGCGGGATACTACTACCTCGATTACCGTTCAAAGCTCATGGAGCGCGCCTCGATCCGCCTCCAGGAGATCCGGTTCTCGTCGAACACGGCCGACTTAGAGACCGTCCGCAGTGATCTACGGCTCTACCTGGAGCAGTACGGGAAGACGCCGTACGCAGGGGAAGCCCGAATCCTGCTGGCCGGGATGGAGCTTCGCCGCGACAGCCTCGGCTCGGCGATCCGGATTCTGGAGCCAGCCGCGGATCTCACGACGGGCTCGCCTACGGCGTACGCGGCGGCGGAGATGATCGCCGCGGCGTTCGAGCAGGGCGGTCAGGGCGAGCAGTCCGTGCTCTGGTGGGAGCGGATCGCGGCGGAGGCACGATTCGAGTACCAGAAACATCGTGCGATGGCGCAGCAGGCACGGCTCCACATGGCGGCCGGCCGATATGACGAAGCGGCGGCACTCTACGAGACGTTGGCCGACGAGGCCGAGCAGGACGACGCCGAGCTGCATCGGGTTCGGCTTGGCGAGGTCAAGGCGTTGCGCGCCTCAGGCGCGGCGCCGCCGGCAGCCGTTCCGTCGACGCTCGAGCTCCCGGCGGAGCCCTCCGGCACCGATCAGCCTGCACCGGAGACGGATGCGACCGCCGAGCCCGACTCGGGCCCTTGAGAGCACTCCTGCGGGCCTAGATTGATGGCGCATAATGCACATTATGTAAACTAGCACTATGGTCCGCCTGTTCCCGCCCAGTTGCGATTGGGCTTCCCCGCCCACCGATTGAGTTCTACGAGAACAGCTCGGCCGAGCGGTGTGCAACCGCCGCACCGTGGTATCGCGCGGCTTAGGTCTCACAGACGCCCCGTCAGCGACCTGAGGCGAAGGGCCCATACTCTCCACACGGCTTCCCGAACGATGGCACCTGACATCTTGCTCTCGCCCGAGTCCCTGTCCACGAAGATGATGGGCACCTCGCCCACCCGAAAGCCTGCTTTCCAGGCCCGGAAGTCCATCTCTATCTGAAAGGCGTACCCGGTGGAGCCCACCTTGGAGAAGTCGATGGCCTCAAGCACCTCTCGCCGGAAACACTTGAATCCGCTCGTGGAGTCGCAGAGCGGAAGGCCGGTAATCCAGCGGGCGTACTTGTTCGCGAAGTAAGACAGGAGCAGACGGGTCATGGGCCAGTTGATGACGTTGACCCCGCGGATGTAACGCGATCCGACCGCCAGATCCATCTCGCCCGACACCGCCTCGAGTAGCTCCGGAACGTACTTCGGATCGTGAGAGAGGTCCGCGTCCATCTCGATCATGTAGTCGTATCCCCACGCCAGCCCGCGGTCAAAGCCTTTGAGGTAGGCTGAGCCAAGACCGAGCTTCCCCTCCCGGTGCATGGCCGTGACGCGTCCGCTCTCTTCCGCCGCCAGCTCGTCCGCGATGCGGCCGGTGCCGTCCGGGGACGAATCGTCGATGATCAGCACATCGATACTTGGATCCTGCTCCAGGACCCGAGGAACGATCTTCCGCAGGTTGGCGGCTTCGTTGTATGTAGGCATGACGACCAGCGCCCGCCCCCTGCCCTTCCCTTCGATATCGTTCATTCCAGCTCTACCCCTTGACCTGGTTCCTCAGATTCCACGCCGGGCACGCATACCGGCTCGGGATCGCGTCCCGGACCCGTCGGTACTCCCGCTGCGACCAACGCCAGAAGCTCTGACGCCGTGACCCACAGGCGGGCCGCGACCGCCACGGCCGCACCAACGGCCAGCGGAATCGGTGTCAGCGCCGCTAGCAGGCCCGCCATGGCACCCTCTCGCACGAGTAGCCCTCCGGGCGACACGAGCGCCAGATATCCAGTGACGTAACTTGCTGCGAATATACCGGTTAATAGGACCGGCGAGGCTACCCTCGGGCTTCCCAAGCCCTGCAGCAGCAACCACAGGCCCACGCCGTACGCAGCCCAGGCGACCAGCAAGCCGCCGCCCGCCTCCAGAATGTCCAGGCCCCGCACTCTGACCAGAGGGGCGTCCTCTCCCATCCAGGCGGCGACCCGGCGCGTGAGCGCCGATACTACTCGCGGGTGGAGCAGGGCAGCCAGAACGGCCACCAGGAGCACTACACCGGTCGGAACTCCGCTCCCCAGAGGCGCGAGCCGGCCACCCAAAGTAGCTAGCGCCACAGCGGCGCCCGTTGCGAGCGTCACGACCTGGAACACGGCCGCCGATGACAGCGCCGCCGCTCCCGACTCCCCGCGCTGCCGCATGTACACGGTCAGGCCCGTGAGCTGCCACAGTTTGCCGGGGATGTAGCGGCCCAGGTTGGTGACAATCCACACGCGGGCTCCGGCGTGAAGCCCGATCGCCCCGCCCGAGGCCCAAAACAGGCCCACCCAAACCCGGGCCATGAGAAAGAGGTTCGCCGTGGCGAGGGCGACAGCGGCAGCCAGCCAGCCAACGCGGATCGACCAGCCGAATCGGCGCAGGTCGTCCGCCATCTCGCCCGCAGAGGTCCACCCCCTCCACACAAGCGCCGCGACAAAGACCAGCGACAGAGTCACGAACAGCACTGCCAGGAGCCTGAAGCGCCCGCCTTGGACAGCTACCGGCGACATGCTCAGATCTCCGCGACGGTCCGCGATCGGCGACCGGCGACCGCGAGCCCCACCAGCCCCAGCAACACCGCGGCCAGCGTGGTCCCCGAGATCAGGAAGCCCGCCCGGAACTCGACGGCCGAGTAGTCGAAGCGTACCTCGTGTGTCCCCTGCGGCACCACAACCCCGCGAAAGGCCGTGTTCACGCGCAGGATCTCTACCTCTTCCGCATCCACGTAGGCTCGCCAGGCCGGATAGTAGATCTCGCTAACGAATAGGAGCCCTTCCTCTTCGGCTTCCACCCGCAGGGTGAGTTCATTGGCGCGGTGGTCGACAAGCGACGCGCTTCCCCGTCCAGCCGGAGGCGCCCGCTCCGCCTCGACCACCGCCAGGTCCATCGTCTCTGTCGTCGTCAGTATACTCCGCAAGGCGGCGGCCGTATCTGTCGTGGCCTCCACCCGGGCGGGAAACCAGGCATGGGGCCGATCGCGGACCAATCGGTAGGCGCTTCCCCTATCGCCTGTGGCTTCCACGGTCACCAGTTCACTGTCTATGGTCTGGACGGTTGTCAGGTATCTCAGGTTCAGGAGATCCCACAACGCCGGAGAGCTCAGGAGGTTGGCATTCAAGAGGCCGCCCACGAGGCGCTCGTACCAGTCGAGACGAAACTTCTGGAGGCCGGTCACCGCGGGGACTCGGTAATACATGAGCTCGTTGGGCCGATAGGTGACACCATCCGGCAGAGGGAATACGCGCTCGCCAGGCTCCAGCGACATCTGCAGACGCTCTATCACCGCGTCGGTCCGAAAGTACTCTTCCGGCCTCATTGTCCGCAGGTATCGTCCGTCGACCCGCCACAGGTCCGCCACAAGAATGGCCAGCAGAATTAGAACCGCCGCCGGCCCCAACCGGCCACGCACCACGGCCCGGGCTACCGCCAACGAGCCGGCAACCCCGGCGAGCAGGAACCAGCCGTTGGCGCGAAGGGCGGACGCCGCTTCGGCTGGAGGCAGGCGGGTCCAGCCTGCCGGGTACCAGCTCGTTCGCACCCAGCGTAGCAGACCGTCGGGCGAGAGCGCTGCTGCAAGACCCAGCAGGAGAAGCGGAGCGGCGGCCACCCACAGCCAGGTCCAGGGCAGATCCACCCTCTCGGAACGCGCGTCCAGCACCCGCTGCCATCCAAGTCCCGCCAACAGGGCCACGGCCAGCGCCGCAGGCCCAATCATCATCGATGGAGCGCGGAACTGCTTGATGAACGGCACGACGGCGTAGGCCAGCCGGTGAACCGGCGTGACACTACCGAGGGCGAATAGCAAGCACAGAGCGGCGAGGCCGGCCAGGTACGAGGCGCGGCGGTCACGACGGCCGGCGGTGATCCCGATCGCGGCGAGAACCAAGGGCACGGCACCGAGATACTCCGTGTGCAGCTTGAACGGGTTGGACCCCCAATAGGTGTCGAGCGAGCCGATGAGGTCCGGCAGGAAGAGGGCGGTCAGCTCCTGCGGCGGGAGCGCCCAGGAGGACGCGAAGGCATATCCGCCCTCCCCCGCGCTTCCACGCACTGCGACGTCCAGGATCCTGTAGGTTGGAATGAGCTGCGCCGCCCCGACGAGCGCCGCCACTCCGAAGCCCAGCGTCCACAGTGCGACGAGCCGCAACCCCCGGCTCCGGCCGTTCTCCCCTCGCCACTGTTCGACGATCCTCGCCGCCCCATACGCCGAGAGTGCCAGCGATGAGAAGTACATGAGCTGGATGTGGGGGGTGAATACCTGCAAGGCCACAACCAGGCCGAAGCCGAGGAACCAGCCGGTGCGACCTGAGCTCAAGCCTCTCTCGAGCAGGCCAAACGCCAGGGGGATGAGAACCATCGCGAACATGCGGCCGTCATGGCCGCCGTACAGGGTGGACACGACGAATCCTGTGAGCAGGTAGGAGACCCCCGCCACCGCGGCCGCCCACCGCCCCACTCCCAACGAGCGCGCCGCCCACCAGGCGAACGTTCCACTCAGAGCGGTGTGAAGCACGAACGTCCATCCGATAGCCCTGAACAGAGGCATGACCAGGTACAGGAGGCTCGTCGGATAGAACACGGGCCCCGGAAGAATGGCCAGATACGGCTGTCCGCCATACACGAACGGGTTCCACAGCGGGAAGCCGCGGCCCGATCTGATCTCCTCGACCCCGAAGCTCCGCAGCTGGTAGCCCTCGTTGAGCATGTCGTCGCCGTACAGCATGCGTGTCGAATCGAAGATGAACTCGCGATAGAACGCGATGGCGAGAACCGCGCAGACTCCAAGGAAGGCGATACCTCCCCAGCGGGTCCAATCCCGAGACGGCTTCACGATCCCACCTCCGAGACCTCTTCCGGACCCGGCGGCAGCACAGGCTTCTCGAGGATGAAGAACCACTGGGGCGAAGCGGACTGCAGGAGAGAGCGCCGGGCCGCCGCGGGGAGCGTCCGGAAGGCTCGCCATCCGGTTCCCCACGGTCTTCCCCACGTGCTGTCAATGAGCTCGTCGATGGTCCTCTCGGTGATATCCCGCACGAGGAAACCGGCCCCGCGCATGAGTTGCCTCAAGGGCCTGTAGGTGAGAAACCGAATGCCTTCGTACTGACTGCCACGTCGGCTGGCGCGCAGGTAGGCATCGGCCGCCTGCCTCGGAAGCCAACTCAGGAACGGCAGCCTGTAGTGAGGCTCCATCACGGCGAACCGGTTCCCGGCCGTGACATAGGCGCGACCGCCCGAGGTGAGCACGCGATACGCCTCCGCGAACAGCGCTCCCTGGTTCGACACGTGTTCGTACAGGTGGTTCAGAAACACGAAATCCAGGCTGCCCGAGCGGACCGGAAGCGCCAGGACGTCCGCCTGAACGGTCCGCTCCGTCTCTTCCATAAAGGTCCGATCGATCTCAAATCCGTACAGGGTCTTACCTGTGATCGTCTCCAGTTCCTTCTTGATAAGACCCGTGCCGGACCCGAGATCCGCGGTCCGAGCCGAGTCCTCCAGGTACTCGCGGCACAGGTGCGCTACGACCCGGGCCTTACGAGCACGGCTCCTACGGTAGTCCTCGGTGGACACGTACCTGCCGTAGCGGTCACGGTCGGCGCCCACGTCGCTCCATCGCCAACTCGTACACCTTCCGGGTGGCCGCCAGGATTCGGGGCCACGAGAACGTCTCGCCCGCCATGGTTCTTCCTCTTGCCGCCACCTCCCGGGCCCGTTCGGGATTCGCCGCCACTTCCAACAACCTGGCTGCCAGGGCATCGGCATCGCCCGGCGGCACCAGCCACCCGCTTTCGCCCTCCCGGACGATGTCCACAACGCCTCCGACCTCCGAGGCGACCACCGGTCGCTCGAAGCGCAGTCCCTCCAGAATCACAACGCCAAGGCCTTCGGTGTCTCCCTTGGAATCCACGACGGCCGGCAGCACAAGAATGTCCGCCGCCTCATACTCCGCCGCCAGTCGGTCGGCGGAGACGTGGCCGGTGAACCGCACCATCTCGTCCAGGTCCAGTCGGCTTACTTCAGCCCGGATCCTGCCAGCCCACTTGCCTTCCCCGATCACGGTCAGAGTGGCAGGCTTCTCGGCACGGAGCTTCGCCAGAGCACGGACCAGAACCTCCACTCCCTTCCGCTCCACCAGCCGGCCCACGAACAGAAGTCGCAGCGGATCGCCTCCGGCGAAAGCCGGCCGCGATATGCCGGCCCCGTCGTCCTCAAGGGCCGCGCCGTAAGGCACGACAGCCACGGGTAGGCTTTCCAGGTCCCGGACCGCTTCTGCGGTTGCGTGCGAGATTGCCGTCACCGCGTCCGCCGTCCGGACCGACCACCTGAGGAACGGAACGAGAGCCGGCAGGCGGCGTCGTACCCAGTTGATCTCCACACTGTAGTAGCTACACACCAGCGCCGTTCGCCCGCCGGAGGCGCGCCGCATGGCGGCACCCATCAAAACGTGCGGCATCGGCCAGTGGACGTGCGCAACGTCGACGCCACTTCGGCCGAGCGCCGCCGCGGCCCTGGTACCCCCCGCGAGATAACCGGGGAGCAGGGCGCCGTAGGCTGGTCGCCTTCGAAGGCGATCCGGAACGGTCTCGTCGTGAGTCAATGTCTCGAGACCTGCCGGTGCGTACCGGAATCGACGCACGGGGATCGCGAATCCTTCGTCGGCGGGGCCACCCCGATACGAAGGAGCGAGCACCGACGCGTCGATGCCGGCGGCCCGCTGTCGGCGCACCAGCTCCACCAGCCACGGAGTGATCGGATCCC